>NZ_JAJAEF010000009.1:0-215878 GCF_020447145.1 Shewanella sp. SR1
TTCCCCCGTAGGGCGTATGCGGTATTAGCAGTCGTTTCCAACTGTTATCCCCCTCGACTGGGCAGATCCCTAGGCATTACTCACCCGTCCGCCGCTCGCCGGCAAAGATAGCAAGCTATCTTCCCGCTGCCGCTCGACTTGCATGTGTTAGGCCTGCCGCCAGCGTTCAATCTGAGCCATGATCAAACTCTTCAATTAAAGTTTTGTTGCTTCCGTCTTGCGACTTCAGCGGCTCAATGAATTCTGATTTTTTGTTTCTCGCACTCCTTATAAAAGAAGGGCTGAAACAAACTGTACATATTGCTATGAACACTCATTGTTACATTGATTTAAATTTTTGACTGCCAACCCGAAGGTTAAGCAGTTTCGATTAACTCAACACCTGTGAGTGTCCACACAGATTTCTTGTTTTATCTTGTTAAAGAGCAACTCATTATCCGTAAGAGGACTTGAGTACCACACTGAGCGCCGAACGCTTCCAGGTGGCTAGGGCTGCGTATTCTACGCATTTCCCGTTTCGCGTCAAGGAGTTTTTGCAAACTTTCTCAACTCTCATCAATCAGTAAACTCATTGATGAACTGCCACATCAGGCTGCTTAACGCTGTCTGCCGTGTCAGTGGATGCGCATTATAGGGAGCAGGAGATTTTGTGCAAGGGCTTTTTTAACAATCTGCGCCAAGCGAATGAATAACCACCAAACTGCAGAAATATACTGCAATCTTGAGCAATATCGCTGTTTGGGTTGATAAGTCTGGCAGAAGAAATCACCTATTGCAGAGGTTTTAATAGATTGAATGGGCATAAACAGAAGTTGATAGCTATTTTTCGCTATATCTATCAGCAAACCTCTAAAAACGTTATGCCTAGTGTGATGCCTTACTCTTGTTTGCACCTAGCTAATGATAAGCAATGATCAAATGCACGAGCCCTAAGGTTTATGCTCTTCTTGTTTCTCTTTCTCGAGATCTGTAACGACTTGAGTTTGTGCAGCGGCTTGGACTGAGGAGTTCGTCTCGACATTCGCTACCGTATCATCACCGACAATATGAGCGACTTTGAGTTTTCTCACCGTTCTGATAGTAATGATCGGGCCTGAAATCGCATATAAGTAGAAGCCGACACATAAAATCAATGCAGGTTGAACCGACACCACCACAAACACACCGACGACCAGTAAGATCACGATAAAGTTAACTTTGCCGCGCCAATCAATTTCTTTAAAGGAGTGATAGCGGAAATTGCTGACCATCAGTAAACCGGTTGCTGCAGTAACAAGGGCCGCAATCCAACTGATGTTTCTTCCATCGAGACTATATTGATTACCAAGCCAAATACTGCCAGCAATAACAGCGGCGGCTGCCGGGCTGGCGAGACCTTGAAAATAACGCTTATCGGCAACGCCAACTTGCGTATTAAATCGAGCAAGCCTGAGTGCTGCACCTGCGCAATAGATAAATGCGGCCAGCCAACCAATTTTACCTAAATCCGCTAAGGCCCAATTGTAGGCAAGTAGTGCTGGCGCCATTCCGAAGGACACCATATCGGCCATACTGTCGTACTCAGCACCAAAATCACTTTGGGTATTAGTCAGTCTTGCCACTCGTCCATCGAGCCCATCACAAATCATGGCAATAAAAATGGCTATCGCTGCGGCTTCAAAGTTAGCATTCATGGAAGCAATTACGGCATAAAAGCCAGAAAATAAACCCGCGGTGGTAAAAAGGTTCGGTAATAAATAGATACCTTTATTCTTTACTGTTTGATTTGAAGAATTTTGCATACACTTATTACGCTAGTTCAGTGAAGAGAAGTTAGCTTTCAAGATAACATATTTTATTATCATGTCGATGAGAGACCAGTTAGGGATGATTTCGATGTTAAAAGTGAACACGTTCAGCACTATGCTATGCCGCTGGTTTTGGCTCGGCCTTTTCATTGGCCCCGTTTCTGCGGGCGTTATCTATACTTGGGTCGACGAAAATGGGGTGACGCATTACAGCCAACAAGCCCCGCAACAAGAAAACATCAAAGCAGAAAAGCTCTACAGTGAAGATTTAGAGCAGGCGAAAGTGGGTTTTATCGCACCGGTAAAGAAAGCGGAAGCCACTTCTGAAGCCAATGAATTAGAAAAGTCAGCTGCGCTGATTAAAGAGAAAGATGCTAAACAGGCTCAATCCATTTGTGAGAGTGCTAAACACAATTTAGATATTCTCACAACGCACACTAAGCTTATCCGCCAAACTTCCGATTCGGGTGAATCTGTCGCTATGACAGAGGAAGACCGCCAAGCCTCGATTGCTCAGCAACAGGAAAGAATCAAACTCTTCTGTGATAAGAAGTAGCCAAATTTACTATGCCACTACATTAACGAACAACGATTAACGCTGATGCAATAAAAAAGGAGCCGAGTTAAAAACTCGGCTCCTTTCGTTTTAGTACTTGAAGCGGGAGCGATACTGACTAAGAAAGCGCTATCTCTTATTGCAAGATAGTTTATTTCAAGCTCGTTCATTCAAGAACGCTTATTTCAGTTCGCCTATTTCAACCTACCCAACTTCAAGCTTGCTGTTAACGTATCGCATTCAAACAACACACTAAGTTACAGCTACTGGTTATTGCTCGAACACTAATTCGCCACCCGCACAGCTAACCTTGATCGGTTTACCCGGTAACAAGTCGCCACGCAGTAATTTCTGCGCCAGCGGGTTTTCGACTTCTTGCTGCAATGCCCGTTTCAACGGTCTTGCGCCATACACAGGATCGAAACCAATTTCCGCAATCAGTGATAATGCGTCGTCGGTGATTTCCAATGTATAGTCCTTTTCCGCCAAACGTTGGCGTAAGGAAGCAATCTGTATCGAAGCAATACGCTTGATATTGGCAGCATCCAATGGATGGAACACCACAGATTCATCGATACGGTTTAAAAACTCGGGTCTGAAACTGTGAGTGACCACATTCATTACCGCCGCTTTCATCTCTGCATAGGTCACTTGACCAAATCCTTCTTGGATAATGTCAGAGCCTAAGTTCGAGGTCATGATGATCACTGTATTTCTAAAATCTACAGTACGACCTTGACCATCGGTTAAGCGTCCATCATCAAGCACTTGCAGTAAGATGTTAAACACATCGGGATGCGCTTTCTCGACTTCGTCGAGCAATATCACCGAATACGGTTTACGACGAACGGCTTCCGTTAAGTAACCGCCCTCTTCATAACCCACGTATCCAGGAGGCGCACCCACTAAACGCGATACTGAGTGTTTCTCCATAAACTCAGACATATCAATGCGCACTAAGGCCGATTCGGTATCGAATAAAAACCTCGCCAGTGATTTACACAGCTCAGTTTTACCCACACCCGTTGGGCCTAAGAACAGGAACGAGCCTATCGGGCGATTTGGATCCGCCAGACCCGCGCGGCTACGACGAATCGCATTCGCGACCGCATCGACGGCTTCGTTTTGGCCTATCACCCGCTCGTGCAGCGCCACTTCCATTTGCAGTAATTTTTCGCGCTCGCCTTCAAGCATTTTCGATACGGGAATTCCCGTCGCTTTCGACAAGACTTCGGCGATTTCGAACTCAGTGACCTTGTTACGCAATAACGTCATGTCCTGCATTTCGGCTTGCGATGCCAAATCGAGCTGTTTTTCAAGCTCAGGAATACGACCGTATTGCAACTCAGACATCCGAGTTAAATCACCCGCACGACGCGCCACTTCTAAGTCCATTCGAGCCTGTTCGAGATCGGCTTTAATGTGCTGAGTTCCCGCTAGTGCGGCTTTTTCAGTACGCCAGATTTCGTTCAACTCTGAAGCTTTAGCTTCAACGTCACGTAATTCCTCTTGCAGATGATCAAGCCTGCGACGGCTCGCCTCATCATTTTCTTTGGCTAAGGCTTGCTCCTCCAGTTTGAGCTGGATAGCACGACGTTCGAGTCGGTCGAGTGACTCAGGTTTTGAGTCCATCTGCATACGGATGCTCGATGCCGCTTCGTCAATCAAATCGATCGCTTTATCGGGCAACTTACGGTCCGACACATAACGGTGCGACATGGTCGCCGCCGCCACAATCGCCGGATCGGTAATTTCCACATGGTGATGCAGCTCGTAACGTTCTTTCAGGCCACGCAAAATGGCGATGGTGTCTTCAACGCTTGGCTCATCCACCAGCACTTTTTGGAAACGACGTTCAAGCGCCGCATCTTTTTCAATGTACTGACGATACTCATCAAGTGTGGTCGCACCCACGCAGTGTAAGTCACCACGCGCTAACGCAGGTTTGAGCATGTTACCTGCATCCATTGCGCCTTCACCTTTACCGGCGCCGACCATAGTATGCAGCTCGTCGATGAAGAGGATCACTTGACCTTCTTCCTGCGCTAACTCATTCAATACCGCTTTTAAACGTTCTTCGAACTCACCGCGATATTTAGCGCCCGCAATCAATGAGCCCATATCGAGGGATAAGACGCGCTTATTTTTAATCCCCTCAGGGACTTCACCATTAACGATACGCTGGGCAAGTCCTTCAACAATCGCCGTTTTACCCACACCCGGTTCACCGATAAGGACGGGGTTGTTTTTACTGCGACGTTGTAATACTTGGATCGTGCGGCGAATTTCATCGTCACGGCCGATCACAGGATCTAACTTGCCTTGTTCGGCTCGCTCGGTCAGATCGATAGTAAACTTCTTCAACGCTTGGCGTTGATCTTCAGCGTTCGGATCATCCACTTTTTGGCCGCCGCGCATTTGTTCAATGGTTTGCTCCATCAACTCTTTGGTCGCGCCGGCTTTTTTCAACGCTTGCGCGAGGGCATCGCCTCCTTCTAACGCAGCTAATACAAATAACTCGCTAGAGATATATTTGTCTTTACGCTTTTGCGCCAATTTATCGCACAGGTTTAATAAACGTATTAAACCTTGGGATAATTGCACATCGCCGCCGGTACCTTCGACTTGAGGTAAGCGTTCCAGCTCTTGACTCAAAAGCGAGCGCAGCGCACTCACGCGAATGCCAGCTTGGGTCAATAAGGGATGGATTGAACCTGAATCTTGGTTCAACAATGCCATCATCAAATGCAGCGGTTCAATAAACTGATGATCACGCCCGAGTGCGAGAGACTGGGCATCTGAGATGGCAAGCTGAAATTTATTGGTCATACGATCGAGTCGCATACAGCCTCCTAAAACTCACATAGTAGAGATATGCCAATCCACAAGATATCTTGCCAATTTAGTGGCGTTAGATCAGTACCGCTAATGAAGAGATCTTAATAGGATTGGTATTACATTTCGTTAGTTAAAAGATGGGGGCTATTTAGCCAAATTCAAGCGGATAACGCGGAAATAAATATAAATTGTAGGGGAATTAACTTAAGACTTAAGCCAGATCAACGATGCCATGCGCCCCGTCACCTTATCGCGACGATAAGAGAAGTAATCGGTGTCACTGACAGTGCAGATATCGGCGCTATAAATATGCTTGATGCCGAGTAAACTCAAGCGTAATTTAGCCAAGCCAATAATATCGGCCAGATACTTGTCGCCACTGGGAATAAAACACGCTGCCACCTGTGGATGTAACCCACAAAATGCATGCTTCACTTCGACGCCGACTTCAAACTTTTGTGGACCAATCGCCGGGCCTAGGTAAGCAATCAACTCATCCATAGGAGAACTAAACTGCGCCGCGGTGGCCTCAATCACGCCATCACATAAACCGCGCCAACCGGCATGAGCCGCAGCAACTTCGGTTCCCGCTTGATTACACAGCAATACAGGTAAACAATCGGCGGTCATTACAGCGCAAACTTGGCTCGCTGTTCGGCTAAAACTGGCATCGGCAATCGGCGTACCCGCTGCCTGAGCTAAGCTCAGCGTGTCTAAATTGAGCACATGGGTACCATGGACTTGCTCAAGCCAGACAGGATCGGCAGTTAACGCTAATTGTTTGCAGAGTAATTCACGATTAGCCATCACCTGCTGTTCAGCATCACCGACATGCAGTCCAAGATTCAAACTGTCATAGGGATGCACGCTCACGCCGCCATGACGATTTGTCATAGCGATGCCAACATTAGCAGGAACAGGCCAATCGTGAGCAAACACTTAGAGATACTCGATCGGATGCTCTACCGTGTCTTGACGCAGTGCTTTAGTCAAAATCACCATGTCTTCAGGAATTGGCGCTTGCCAGCTCATGATTTCACAACTCACTGGGTGAGCTAATTCTAGACGAACTGCGTGCAGCGCTTGGCGCTTGAAGTTTTTCAGGATATCGAAAAACTCTGGACTCGCAGCTTTAGGCGGTTTTGGACGACCACCATACACAGGATCGCCCACTAACACGTGGCCTATGTATTCCATGTGCACACGGATCTGGTGAGTACGGCCAGATTCTAGACGTAATCTCAAACGCGTGTGGTTACGGAATTTTTCCGCGACACGGTAATGCGTCACCGCAGGTTTACCTGAGTGCAGCACGGCCATGTGAGTACGTTTAGTAAGATGACGACCAATAGGCTCATCCACTGTACCGCCACCAGTCATAGTACCCATAACAATCGCTTCGTATTCACGAGTGATTTCACGGGCCTGCAAAGCGGCAACTAAATGCGTTTGCGCTTCAACGGTTTTGGCAACGACCATCAAACCTGTTGTATCTTTGTCCAGACGATGCACAATACCTGCACGTGGCACATGCTCAATATCAGGACAATGGTGCAATAGTGCATTCATCAAAGTGCCATCGGCATTGCCAGCACCTGGGTGAACCACCAATCCAGCTTGCTTGTTGATCACGATAATGTCGTCATCTTCATAGACGATATCCAGATCAATGGCCTGCGCCGCGGCATGGACTTCTTCTTCGAGAGTGGCGTCTATGAGTATCTGTTGCAGCTCATAAACTTTCTCGCGGGGCTTATTAACGACAACGCCGTCAACATGAACTGCATCAGATAGGATCCATTCCTTGATGCGCGTGCGCGAGTAATCTGGGAACAACTCTGCTAGGGCCTGATCTAATCTCAGTCCAGTTTGTGTTGCCGAAATCTCGCTTTTTAGATTAATCTCTTGTGTCA
Organism: Shewanella sp. SR1; assembly: GCF_020447145.1. Classification (NCBI taxonomy): domain Bacteria; kingdom Pseudomonadati; phylum Pseudomonadota; class Gammaproteobacteria; order Alteromonadales; family Shewanellaceae; genus Shewanella; species Shewanella sp. SR1. The sequence goes on from NZ_JAJAEF010000009.1 coordinate 7,095, forward strand.
TAGGAACCGTATCCCCATTTAGGGGTCAAAAAATGTGTGCTATCTGTTACAATCGGATGTTTTCTATTTTATAGTGAAATGGAAAAATTCTTAACTACAACTTAAAAAGAATTGAATTCAAGTATGTATAAATTTTCCAAAGGCGTTACCTTAGTCCTATTTTCACTAGCGTTATCAGCCTGTAGCAGCAGCCCTGATGATAACGATATTGCCGCCAAAACGTCACCTGATGTGCTTTACACTCAGGCAAGAACCTCTATGGAACTTGGCAATTACTCTAAAGCTGTCCGTTCTTTGGAGGCGTTAGACTCACGCTTCCCCTTCGGACCTCACAAAACTCAAGTCCAGTTAGACCTGATTTATGCTTACTACAAAATGGACGATGTCGCTTCGGGGATTGCGAACATAGACAGATTTATCCGTCTTAATCCTACCCACCCTGATATTGACTATGTGTTCTATATGCGCGGTTTAGTGAACATGCAAGCCGACAACTATTTGTTCCACGATATGCTTAATATCGACCGAACCGATCGTGACCCTAAAAATGCTCAAGATGCTTTCAAAGATTTTGATCGTCTTATCAAAACTTACCCTAACAGCAAATATGCCGCCGATGCGCAAAAACGCATGTTAGCGTTGAAGAATCGCTTAGCAAGATATTCAATCCAAGTTGCCGAATATTATCTTAAGATGAATGCATGGAGCGCCGCAGCAATCCGAGCACAATCTGTAATGGAAACATATCCTGGCACCCCTTCAAATGAACAGGCATTAGAGATAATGATAGAAGCTTATGGCGAATTAGGTCAGAGCAAGCTGAAGCAAAACGTGCTCATGGTAATGCAAGCTAACTATCCAAACAATGAAATCTTATCAAACTAGCCGAGAATGCCCCTTTAATAGGGGCATTTTTTTGCTTTGTTACCCAAGTTAACCCATCACTGGATATTGCTAAGTCCCCAGCGTGGATAGTGGTTTGCCTATTTTTAGCTCGCCACTTGCAGCGTAAATGACACTTTCGTGTAAATCTTATCCAACCGAGTCACTTTTTACGTTATTTAGTAAAAATCTATTGACTCAAAACCCGAAAAGCCTTTAAATTGCGCCCGTCGCCCGAATAGCTCAGTCGGTAGAGCAGAGGATTGAAAATCCTCGTGTCCCTGGTTCGATTCCGGGTTCGGGCACCATCTTTAAATTGGTTGCTTCAGCGACTAATGTTAGAGAACTGCAATAGGTACAGTGCAGGTGTGGTGGAATTGGTAGACACGCCAGCTTCAGGTGCTGGTGCTCGCAAGGGCGTGGAGGTTCAAGTCCTCTCACCTGTACCAAATTGCAGTTCAACGAATGAAACAAAGCATTAAGATTGTTTCTTCGGTTTTGAGATTACTCATTCGATGAAATTTCGGATAGCCATGCAGATGTGGTGGAATTGGTAGACACGCCAGCTTCAGGTGCTGGTGCTCGCAAGGGCGTGGAGGTTCAAGTCCTCTCATCTGTACCAACATTTAAACCTCGCTTAGCGAGGTTTTTTTGTATCTAAAACAAAATAAATCCTCTGTTACTCTCCCCTCTTTCCGCTGATTTGCTATACCTAATGTTACAGACTCATCGTAGGGATAGCTCGAGCTCTGCCTAAAGGACTCTTTAGTTCACTGAGGCTATCCTATATGAACGGTCTACAAATAAAACAAAAAATGTTTATCGGTATTTTGGTCCCCCTTGCAATGTTACTGACGATTGGTTTTCTCGCCATTAATATGATGGGCAACATTGAGTCGGGTGTTGAACGCATCTATAACGACAGAGTGGTGCCGCTGGATGATTTAAAAGTGATTGCCGATAAGTATGCGGTCGATGTTATCGATGCGGTCAATAAGGCGAACGCGGGTGGTTTCACCGCCTCGCAAGCGGCTGAAGCGCTAGACAGTGCCAAATCGACTATTACTCAATATTGGCAAAAATACCTATCTACCGAGCTTACCTCAGAAGAATCCCGACTCGTAAAACAAGCCGAAGTGCTGTTCTCCCCCGCGAATCAACAGATTGATACCCTGATTTCGCGCTTAAGAGGATTAAACGGTGATGTTTCAAGCCAACTCTCAGCCAACATCCTGCCGCTGTACCAAGCAATTGATCCTATCAGTAACCAAATATCTGAACTGATTGCACTGCAAATCCGCGTGGCGGGCGAAGAAAAAGATCGTGTAAATGCCATTTATCAATCTTCAATCACTATTTTTATGGCATTAGCCTGTGCCGCCATGATCATCAGTATTGTGATTGGACTCTGGGTCAATCGCAGCGTGATGAATCCCATTAATGACATCCTCGGTAAACTGAAGAGGATCCATCAAGACTCTGATCTCACCGTCAGATTCACCACTTTTAATCACGATGAGCTAGGGCAAATATCCACGAGCCTCACCCAAGTGATTGAACACTTACGGGGCATTCTTCATTCCATTGCCGAGGCAGCAACTACGGTCAACAGTTCGGCAAATGAGTTAGGTAGCTTCACCCAAGCCACCAATAAACGGATGCAACAGCAACAAGCCGAAACGGAGCAGACTGCAACGGCCATGAATGAGATGACGGCCACCGTTGCCGAAGTCGCCCAAAGCGCATCTGCCGCGGCAGATTCAGCCAAAGATGCCGATACCTATGCCGCTAACGGCAATAATATTGTGATGCAATCGATTAGCAGTATGTCGCAGCTTTCTGATCAAATTCAAAAAACGGCGCAGGTCATTGGATTTTTATCTAATGAAAGCCAAAATATCGGCCGCGTTCTCGATGTGATTAAGAGCATTGCCGAACAAACCAATTTACTGGCACTCAATGCCGCCATTGAAGCCGCACGGGCGGGAGAGCAAGGTCGCGGCTTTGCGGTCGTTGCCGATGAAGTGCGAACCTTAGCGCAACGCACCCAAAAATCGACTCAAGAAATTGAGGCCATAATTGCCACCCTACAACAAGGGGTTAAAGAAGCCGTCAGCGCCATGGAAATCGGAATCAATCAAGTAGATGATGCCAACGATAAAGCCAATCAGGCGGGTCAAGCGCTGAAAGAAATTGTCACCTCAGTAGACAGCATCACCGAGCTAAATACCCACATTGCGACCGCAGCTGAAGAGCAAAGTAGCGTTGCCGAGAGTATTAATCGCAGCATTATTGCCATCAGCGATATCGCCGAGCATTCCACTGCTTCGGCGGCTGAATTAAGTGAATCTGTGATTAATTTGACTAAGCTCGCCAGCAGCATGCGCAATCAAGTGAGCGCATTTAAGCTCTAATTTAACTCAATCAACCACAAAACGACTGCAACCATTTTAGCTGTTGCAGTCAAACTCCCTTCTATTTACATCATCTGTAACCCATTGAAATAAAATATCCGTTTCATCATTTCTCGATTTAATTTCTCCTTCTATTGAACACTTCAAATGATCTCAGCCTCGTTATCGATAGCACAGATAGCGATAATCCCTATTGATTCAAATCAAATAGATCTTTAAACTTATTAAACATTCATAATATTTGCACGTTAAGGATTTTCTATGTTGGACAGCCGTACTATCCAAGTTATCAAGAGCACTATTCCCTTACTCGAATCTGCAGGCCCTGCCCTGACGACCCATTTTTATCAACGCATGTTCAAACATAATCCTGAATTAAAAGATGTGTTCAATTTGGCGCACCAACATTCTGGTGGTCAGCCTGTAGCCCTGTTCAATGCCGTCGCAGCCTATGCGAAAAATATCGAAAACTTAGCGGTACTGAGTTCAACCGTCGAGCGCATTGCCCAAAAACATACGGGGTTTCTGATCAAACCTGAGCAGTATGCGATCGTCGGCAGCCATTTATTGGCAACGCTTAAAGAATTAGGGGGCGATACGGTAACCGAAGAAGTGTTAGAAGCTTGGGCACAGGCTTATGGATTTTTAGCCAACATATTTATTCAGCGAGAAGCACAGATTTATCAAGCGCATGCAGAGCAAGATGGTGGCTGGTTGGGCGAGCGTCAGTTTGTCATTAGCGCGAAAAATACCGAGTCAGCAGTCATCACCTCCTTCATATTGACGCCCGCAGATGGCAAGCCCATTAAAGATTTTATCCCCGGTCAGTATTTAAGTTTGAAGCTAACACACCCGAATTTGGCATATGAAGAAATCCGCCAATATTCCTTATCCGATGCACCCAATGGCACCAGCTACCGCATCAGTGTGAAACGCGAACTCGGCGGACAAGTGTCGAACTTGCTGCATGATGCGATACACGTCGGCGACAAAATCGCGGTGATGCCACCCGCGGGAGACTTTACCCTAGAAGTCGCGGCGGACACCCCCGTAGTGCTCATTTCGGCTGGTGTAGGCCAAACACCAATGAAAAGTATGCTCAATCAATTACTCAAGCTGCAGCATCCCAGCACTATCACTTGGCTGCATGCCTGTGAGCAAGGCGCCGTACACGGGTTCAAACAGGCTATCCACGCCAAGCGCCAGCAACATCATAATCTGACAAGTCATGTTTGGTATCGTGAGCCAGCCACGACCGATATGTTAGGTGATGATTATGATTTCGAAGGGCAAATGGAGTTAAGTAAAGTCGCCGAACAGCTGCTTCCCCACGCACGTTATTATTTCTGCGGCCCCCTTGGATTCATGTCAGCCATCAAGCAACAACTACTCGCTCTGGGTGTCGCGGCTGAAAACATGCACTATGAAGTGTTCGGCCCCCACGCCGATCTTTAATGGCATGACACGGACTTGAGGGAATTCACGCTCAGGTCCGTTTGAATGCTTAGCTTTTATGCTTAGCTTTCATTGTTAGCATGGCAAACAATAACGACAAGAACGATGAATGCTTGATGTACTTTTCTTGTTCATCATTTTTAACGGATAGAAGCAACTTCAGCGGCAGTGAGCGCGCGACTTTCACCCGGTGCCAACTTTTCATCAAGCACAATATCGCCTATCGATAATCGATGCAGGCCAACAACCGGATTGCGGAACCGACCAAACATCCGCTTGATTTGATGATACTTACCTTCATGTAAAGTCACTTCAGCTACGTTATCAGCGAGGATAACCAGTTTAGCGGGTTGGGTTGTAATATCTTCAAAGCCAAAATACATCCCTTCGGCAAATGCAGCGATGTATTCTTCGGTTATGGGATTAGCTAAGGTAACCCGATACACTTTGTCGACCTTGTGTGTGGGTGACATCAGCGCATCAGACCAGCGGCTATCATTGGTCAATAACAACAAACCCGAAGAGTTTAAATCTAGTCTGCCAGCAATATGCAACTCATCACGGGCTTCGCAATCAAGCAAATCAATCACTGTTTTATGCTGAATATCTTTGGTAGCACTCACCACTCCAATCGGCTTGTGAAGCATCACGTAGACGGGCGCATTGGCCTGCAGTATGTGCTCATCGAGTTGGATGTGGGAAAACTCATCCACTTGCCTATCCATATCTTTCACTATCAATCCATCGACGCACACTCGGCCCGATAATAGCAGTTCACGCACCGCTTTACGGTGAGTGTGTAACTGGGTACAAAGATAACGATCGAGTCGGCCGCGCTTAGATTGCATAACACCACAAATGAAGAAATATGAATGGGATAGCCATTCTAGCAGGATGCAAGTTCAGCTCATAGCAAGCCGAACTAGAGGGGCATCACAAAGGCTATTCTGGGCTAAATTGGATCGAACGAGGTAAAATTTGTTAAGCTAGGCGCTCAATTCATCTTACTGTGAGTGGTTACCGCATCAAAAACTTATCCGCAAGTCCCGCTTTAATACGTTCGAACCTGCTATTTTTAGCCTTGTTTTTAGTGACGCTAGCGAGCTCTTTTTTCGCCCAAGCAAACGATGCAGTAAATCCTCCTGAAGCGGCTCGCCCCTCCGCTATCCATGATAAACCGCTGGTCGAGCGTTACGTCCTCGATGAACTTAAATCCCTCAGACACGATCAACAGGATCTCGAGCGTCGTCTCACCATCGACATCACCGACCGCGAACTCGCCGTAGCTGACAAATCGATGAACTACGCCAATGTCACTGTAACTTACTTCTTCTACATCATCGCGGGTGTCGCCTCGTTAGTCGCCTTTATCGGTTGGCAATCCCTGCGGGAAATCAAAACGCACACAGCCAAACTGGCTGCTAACCAGCTGCAAAGTATTGCCGAACAATACGAAGAAAAGTTCAAAGTACTTGAGCAAGAACTCAAGCGTAAGAGCCGTACTATCACGGACAATAATCGCGAGATTGAGATTATCAATGAAATCCATAACCTCTGGCTACGGGCGCAAAGTGCGCAAACGCCAGAGCAAAAGATTGAAGTCTATGATGAGATCCTCACGATTCGACCAGGGGATTTAGAAGCCCTGACCTACAAGGCCGACGCCGCAATGGAAATGCGTGAATTTAACTGGGCACAAAGCCTGTGTAATCGCGTTCTGGAAGTGGACCCAACTAACGCCCACGCTTTTTATCAAAGAGCCTGCGCCTTTGCGTGCTTAGGGGTTGAAGATAGAGCAATTTCTGATTTAGAGCGCGCCATTCATAACAGTGCATCCTTCAAGGAACTGGCCTTAGATGAGGCAGATTTCTCACAACTTAAAGGACATGCTCGTTTCGAGACCTTATTGGCCTATCACGAACCTGAAAAGCCCTAAACTACTAAGCTACTAAGCTCCGCACTAACGCTTGATATATGGCGTTGGCGCTCAGTGGCGTTTTATCCTAAAGATAAAGCGCCATAAATGAGCGGTTTAAGTCCCACTAGTGAGGAATAGCCTCAATCTTATATGCACAGCGGCGTGCACCTTCGATGATATGTTCTTCGCGACTCACCACCGCGATATCGGCGAATAATTGCTGGAAAAGTTGTAACTCTGAGCGGCAAAAGTTTAAACACTTAGTCGCTGCGGCGCAGATAGGACAATGATTTTCGAGTAAAAAATACACGCCATCTACCTGTTCCATCGTCGCCATATAACCTTCGTTCGAGCGTAATTTCGCAAGGATGGCCAAACGTGTCGGAATATCTGTCGCCCCTTCCATAGCGGCACGATACTGAACTAACGCACTTTGCTCCCTGTGGTCGATAAGCTTATCTAAGCCTTGGTCACCAAAGATCATTTTCACCGAATCAATTAACTGTACCGTCAATTCCTCATGACGATCGGCAAAATGACTACGGCTTTGTTCCGTCAATCTCCAGTAACGTGTTGGGCGACCACGACCTTCAACTCTATCTTCGATGTCCACATCGCCTGCGTCTTCCAATGCCTGAAGATGTTGACGCACGCCCATCGTCGTTAACGCCAATTCCTCCGCTAAGGTTTTAGCGGTAAGTGGGCCATGTAACTTGAGCAATTGAATAATCTTATCAGTGGTTTTCATCTGAACTCTCCGATGTTAGCCAGCGCATTATCTCCGATCCAGTAACGCTTTAATAGATTAAATAAACTTTTTTATTTACTTTATCCTTTACAAGATTAAATAAAGTAATTACCTTATAAATAATTTATAAACAAATAGGTTTACTTAATGAAGTTACTCATCATCAGCACCAGCCAAAGACCCAACTCCCAAAGTGCTAAAGTCGGTCGTTACATTGCCGAAAGCAGTTTCTCATCTCCCCATGCTATGGGTTACGCCAGCATACATCACTTAGAGTTATGCCAATTTAACCTGCCGTTTTGGGATGGAGAGGAAGACAACAAAGGGGAGCACTGGCCCGAAATAGAACAAAGCGTCGACGAAGCCGATGCGCTAGTGCTTATCACCCCTGAATGGGGTGGCATGGCATCGCCACTACTGAAGAACTTTTTATTGATGTGTACTCGCGAAGAAACCGCCCATAAACCAGCACTGCTAATCTCAGTATCGAACGGGATTGGCGGTACCTATCCCATCGTTGAAGTGAAGATGAATGCACTCAAAAACAATAAATTAGTGCCTATTCCCGATTACTTGATCATCCGTAATGTCAGCCATGTACTCAATGCCATACCCGAGGGAGCCCGCGATATCGCACTCAGGGAAAGAGTGCAGTACAGCTTGTATATGCTGCATCAATACGCCCAAGCATTAGCCCCCATTCGTCAACAACATGCCGGACAAGCGTACCCAAAGCAGCAGGAATACTGTTACGGTATGTAAGCGGCTTGAGATTTTAACCACCAGCAACAGACTAAAATCATTACAAGGAACGCATTATGATTCATTTAGAGCATATCAACTTAGTGGTAGACGACATCCCCGCAGCACTGCGCTTTTATCAAGCGGCTTTTCCCCACTGGCGTGTACGCGGTGGCGATAAGGGCACTTGGTACGGCAAACCTCGCAATTGGATTCATTTTGGCGATGATTATCAATACATTGCTTTTAGTGATAATGGTGAGGGAGAAAACCGAGATTTAACTGGCCATCAAATTGGACTGGCGCATTTTGCCTTTGTCACTGACAACTTAGATGCTGTGATAGCAAGATTGACCCAAGCAGGCTTCCCGATTGCCAAAGATGGCATGGAAGATCCCTATCGACGTAATATTTACTTCTTTGACGCCCATGGTTTTGAAGTGGAATTTGTCGAATATTTAACTGATATTCCAGCGGAGCGAAATCGCTATTAGCGAGAAGTGGTAAGCCGCGAACCGTGCGAATTGGACTGAGTGTTAGTTGCTAGATGTTAGGTGCTAGGAGCTAGAGACTATTCACTTCGCTCGGATTGCTGCTGTGCCACTATGACCGAATCCTTATGGGCATAAAAATGGAGTCTGAACTGGGTATCTTCAGTCAGTAGCTCCACTTTGTGCCAATACTCGGGATGAGAAATGGCCGTTTCACCGGCGCGAATGATGATCTCTTTATCTAACTCGCCGCTGCTGCCCGTAAAGCCATAGAACTTTAAGCTACCCGTTAGCACTTGGATCTGCCCATACACGCCAGCCTTAGTATTGTGCATGTGTAACAACATGTTAGGGACGTTGTCACGGCTGAAAACCGGCGTTGATTTATAATTAACAAAATCTTTAGGGACTAAGGCCATTATGCTTTCGCACTCCTTGAGGAACTCATGGGATCGAATAACGCTGACGACAATACTAATATAGCCGTTGCAGCATTTCTGTCCAACTCAAAGTGTTAGCTTCATCGAGGAGATCCTTCCAACATTGGCATAGGACGCGACGCCGCACTTACCCATACTCACACGAGCGACCTTAGCGCTTTATACGCAGCAACTTTATGCATTCGTTACTTTAGTTACTTTCATCACTGTAATCGCTACACTAGCCCGCATTAAGCTGCACCTAAAGTAGATGACATTATGCCGACACCCTATTCTTACTCAACGACCTATATTTTAGATAAAGCCCATTTCGATGAGTGCTATACCCAATCTGTCGTACCTGATCCCACGCTCAAACCTTACTACAAAGCCATAGGGTTGACCCTGATAGGTATCGCACTGATCTTCGCCGACATTAGCCTCTATTTAGCTTACTTCTTCGTTGGACTCGGCGTTATCGATGCGCTCAATGTGAAGTATCACAAGGCATGGTGGTTGATGCGTCAAATGATGAGTAAAGCGGCCAGCAATGAGGTCACGCTCACCATTGATGAGCAAGGGATTCACACTCAATCCATGTCAGTGACCAGCCAAATTTTATGGACCGACATTTACCGGATTAAAGAAACTGAAAAAGGCTTCTTGATCACCCACAAGGCAGGCACGAGCTATGTTTCCTTGCGTAGCTTAGATGATGCGGCTGCGGCCTATATTAAAACTAAAATCTAGTCCCGCTAAAAAAACATCCATAAAAAAGGCTGATCTGCATCAGCCTTTTTCACTACTATCCATCGCTGAATCGTTACTTTTTCAATTCACCAACCGGTAAAATCGTGCGGCCATACTCATTATTGAGCACCTGCGCCATCGCAAAATAAATCGCACTCGCACCACAGATGATCCCTTCAAAGCCAGCAATAGTGCCAATCAAGGCGCTGCCCGTGAAATCACGCGCAGCCAGCAGGAAAAATAAGAGCGTCAAAGAAGCAAATACAAACTGCTTAGCTCGTGGATAACGCAAAGAACCCACAAACATAAATGCGGTGAATATGCCCCAAAGTGTTAAATACCAGCCCATAAAATACGTTTGACTCGCCGCAATGCCCGCATTAGGCATTAAGATTAATCCCACTAATGTTAACCAAAACAACCCGTAAGAGGTAAATGCCGTCGTACCGAAAGTATCGCCGCGCATAAAACACATAATACCCACAATCACTTGACCAATGCCGCCGTAAAAAATCCCCATGGCTAAGATCATAGAATCAATAGGGAAATATCCCGCGTTATGGATGTTTAACAAAATCGTTGTCATACCAAAGCCCATTAAACCTAATGGCGCTGGATTAGCCAGTTTTGTAGACACAGAGTTCCCCTAGAGAAAAATCAATAATTCAATAAAAATCAACGGCATTAACCGTAAACCTTATGTTCGCTCACCTGCGAGAGCGGCGCATTCTAGAGGATAGCCACAACCTTGGCAACGAAATCATTAAAAATGAATAAATAGCAATAAATACAAAATAAAAACATACACTTAAAATTAAATATACTTAAAATAAACCGATTCCTAATTTTGATTAAAAATTAATTCTTTTCAATTCAATATTCTAGGAAGAAAGCCGACTACAACCTGCGTCATATCGCATTTTATGCGACTTTTTATAACTGCCGCATAGTTTGGTATTAAGCGCCCTTAAAACCTTAATCAAAACGAGGGCTAAAACAGCAAAAAATACTGCACTTAATCGCAAATCAGTGGTTAAGGTGATGTAAGTGGCACTTTTGGAAAAAAACAACTCTGGGATGCCAGATTTAGCCTATTTTAGCCTACGAAGCTAATGCAGGAGTTAAGCACAACTCACTCTGCACATAACCTTTGCACAAAGCCCTTTGCGCTGAAGCCAAACTCAACAGGTTCATCTGTTGGGATAATGGCTAAATCGAAGTCAATGGCTCTGCACTTAGGCTGGTCATTTACTTGAAGCGAATCAAGGGAAAATAAGCTAAAAATCCTTAACCCAAAAAGGTAAAAATTATTTATATCTAAAACAGAATAGCAGTGATAAATTGCTGATGTTGGCGCAGTGGTATTAAGAGAATGCTTCTTAATCTGTAGTTAACAATACATAACTAAAGGAAATAAAATGAATAAGTTATCAGCTGTTTTCACCCTGTTGGCATTAGTGAGCTTCACGACCCTTGCTGACGACTCATCTTTACCGCCTGCACCAGCAGCCGATATCGCTCAGCTGAAAGAAGTGTGCCAGCAGATGGCCTCTGAAGATCAAGTCGAAAATGCAGAGCTAAAACAATATGTGCTTGATTGTGTAAACGATCAACTGACAGAAATGGGCTACAAGTCGGTTACTGAGGTTAATTAATCTTCATTCTAATCCCAACGTTATTACCGCAAAAGCGCGTTCTTCAGCTTCATTCAATGCCATTCACATATGCGAATGGCATTATTATTTTCAAGTAACACAGCTATTCAGTTCACAATTAATATCATTTCAGTTACAGACGAAACGTATCGAATACAAAATTTAACATCCACAATTAACCGTATGAAAGCCACCAAAATAGGCTTTTAGCATGAGTATCAAGGTATTGTGCGATCTACAAATTTACTATTTAATTGATAGCTGTATCATTTTGCATCCCTGCGAATGAAACCACTGTTGGATTGGGCATAAAATGCTAATCTATTTTCCTGTATTATGAACCTCAGCCCTTAATCGTTAAATCATGTATCGCATTCTTTTTGTCCTCATTACAAGTTTAAGTATTTTGCCTTCTGTCGGAATGGCGAAAGAAACCTGCGCATCAGAAAATCAGTGTATTGAGATGAACAACTGGGATCTCGGCGTCGCCATTGGCTGGGGACAAAAAAGCAATCCACTCAAGGATTTTGACGATATTCCACTATTCTTTATCCCTACAGTGGCCTATTACGGCGAACACTGGTTCTTCGATAATGGTAATTTAGGCTACACCTTAGCCGAGCAAGAAAGCTTCACGTTCAATCTCGTCACCAGTTATAGCTTAGATAGGGCCTATTTCTATCGATGGGACCCATCGAATATCTTTTTAAACCGCGGCACACAAGTCGAAGCCAAAGCCATAACGAGTATGTCTTTGTCGACAGAGCCCGAACGTGAATTTAATTCTTTAGAGACGCGGAACTTCACCATACTTGGCGGTGCCGAAGCATTCATCTATACCCGACTCGGCATTATTCGATTGGCGTACACCCATGATATGTTTAATGTTCATCAAGGTTCAGAAGCACAAATAAAATGGACCTATGGCTGGGATTACGATCGTTTCATTTTTGAATTCGCACTGGTGTTTGATTGGAAGAGCCAAGCAGTGGTGGATTATTATTATGGCGTTAGACCGAGTGAAAACGCCTATTGGAGTGAACAATATCAAGCAAAATCAGGTTGGGATAAAGGTGCGGAAATGACGGCCCGTTATATATTAACTGACAATTGGGATCTACTCTTGGCAGTTCGTTACACTCTAATTGCCGATGAGATTGCCGCCAGTCCCTTGTTAGACCAAGACTATAGCAGCACCTACTTTATCGGCGCAGCCTATAGGTTCTAACGTTAGTGACGCTGCCTCAGTTAAGCTTGCTTTGCTTTCTTGGTCTAAGCCTCGGCTTGATGGGCCCAAGTTCTGCTCAAGCTAAAACTCGCGACTCGTCACTTAAACTCACACCCGAAATTTGTATTACCAGTTCAGAAACTCAGGCCTGCGACGTCTATATTGAACTGCAGTGGGAGCTCGCCAAAGATGAGCTTATCTGTATTTTGTCCGACAATGCCGCCTATCCAAAATGGTGCAGTGATTCAGTTTCAACCCATACGTTAAGCATGAAAATCCACACTATGACGGATATTCAATTTGTCATGGTGAGTAAAGACAGTAACCAAACTTTGGCTGGTGCCAAACTTAAAATCACTTCTGCATCACAACCTCAGGTTCGCAGACGTTACCGCAACCCTTGGAGTTTATTTTAATGACAAGCCCACAATCGAACCACAGAGTATTATTGGTTGAAGACGACGTTCGCCTAGCAAACTTGATTGTAGATTACCTAAAATCCCATGGTATGCATGTTGAAGTTGAACGCCGTGGCGACACAGTATTAACGCGATTAATCAATTACAAGCCAGATATCATACTGTTAGACATTATGCTGCCGGGCATGGATGGCCTCACCCTGTGTGAGAAACTGCCCGACTATTTTGCCGGCCCAATCCTATTGATGAGCGCGCTTGGCTCAAGCGAAGATCAAATCAAAGGCTTAGAGCTCGGTGCCGATGACTATGTGGTTAAGCCCGTTGATCCTGCTCTGTTAGTTGCGCGGATTAACAACTTACTTCGTCGTCAGAATCAGCCACCTCAGGCGGAATCCCACTGCTTGACCTTTGGTAAACTGAGTATCGACCCGCATACCCACGCGATTCGCCTCAATGAAACTGAAATCGATCTCACCAGCCACGAATTCGAGTTGCTGTGGTTACTGGCCTCACAAGCTGGCCAAGTGCTCAGCCGTCAGTATATTTATCAGCTGTTACTCAATATTGATTTCGATGGTAAAGATCGAAAAATTGACGTGCGTATCTCTAGATTACGTAAAAAACTCAACGATAATATCGAGACACCTTTCAGAATTAAAACCGTTTGGGGACAAGGTTACCTCTTTGCTCCTGAAGCCTGGAATAACTAAGCACAGATACAGTGAAACGTCTCTTTATCAGTTTATATCTGCTACTCAGTCTCAGCGTGCTTGGGATTGGCTGGACACTCGACAGCCTGTGGCAGAAAAATGTGGATGACAATAACGCCCTCGATGCGCCATTAGTAGCCTTGGCTCAATTGTTAGCGGAACTGCCTCCCGATACCCGCCAAAGGTATCTGGAGGCGATCCCAGCTAATCCTGTGATGCCGTTGCAATTGCTCAGTGCCGATCAAGTCGCGCTGGCTGACAATCAAGCCCTCAGTACCAGTACTGTGTTCACCACCACGACCAATGACGATAACCTGCTGCAATTTATCCGAGTCGGCGATCAAGTCTTAATGGCGGGGCCGCTGGACATCGATCCCAGAGCCAACCTTCGCAGCCTGTTCACCCTGTTCTTCTATTTATCACTTGCGTTAGTAGCGTTGATTTGGGTAGGCCCGCTTTCTCGGGATTTGAGCATACTGCGTAAAGCTACCAAAGAGTTTGGCGAAGCTAAATGGAACACGCGGATTACCCTGTCAAATCGCTCTCAGGTCAAACCCTTAGCCAATACCTTTAACGAAATGGCGCGACATATCAGCGCCTTGATTGAGAACCAAAAACACCTGTCTAATGCGGTCTCCCATGAGATCCGCACGCCGCTGGCAAGACTCAAATTCGCCCTTGCACTCATGCCCATGTATTGTCAGCCCGATTCTGACGAACAAAAGCGCCAAGACTTTCTCGATGAGATGCAGCTCGATATCAAAGAAATGGAAGACTTACTCCAAGAACTGCTGACCTACGCCAGTTTAGAGTCCCAGCGAGAAGGCATCCAGTTGGATGAGTACGATTTAATTAATCTCATCAATCAAAGCATTAAGCGCCTTGAAACCTTAAGCCCAACACCTATTATCTTAAAGACAGAAGTCGAAAAACTGCCCTTGTTTGGGGAACCGGCATTAATTGAACGTGCACTGCAAAATTTACTGACCAACGCCCAACGCTTTGCCCGCACTGAAATCATTATTGAGGTTAAGCAGACGCAGCACAGGGTGAATTTAAGTGTGAGTAACGACGGTGAAGCTATCCCCTCGGTGGATTTACCGAAAGTGTTCGAGCCTTTTTATCGCAGCCAATCGGTGCAAAATGGCAATAAAGGGCATGGTTTGGGACTTGCGATCATCAAACGGATTATGCAGCGACACCAGGGGAATGTGAGCGTCACCAGCGATGAGCAACATACCCGATTTAATTTAATCTGGCCGAAGAAGCGCAAGCTGTAATAGGGATTTAAACGACTGCGGATCTGTTATTCATCTAACGCGCTAATTCTACAAGCCAGTAAAACTGGTCAGTTAAACAAGACTATTTAACTGGCCTATTTAAATTGCAATTCAAAATATTAGTCTAGCTCGAAGCCACCAAAATCGAGATCGGCTTCGGGCTCAGGCTCAAAATTCAACTGCGGATTTAACGCCGCCCTTTCTTGCTCAATTTGCGCTTGCCGTGCTTTCATCATCGCCAACTGGCGACGGCGTTTACGTTGAGTGCACAGCCGAATGACATCGTACTTTTGCGCATCTGAAAACGTTAACCAATTGAATCTTTCGTCACGGCTTCGCAGGCAACCATTACAGTAACCGCGCGCATCGGTGGCACACACACCGATACAGGGACTGGGGATATCAAAAAAGGCTAACTGTTCCATAACCCGCCGCTATTCCTCTGTCAAAATGAGCTGTTCTCAAATGAAGCATGCTCAGATGAACCATGGTTAAACGCCCCATGCTAAAAAAGAAGCTGCCGAATGGCGTTTAAAGCAATTCAAATACAACACACTTATCTAAAGTACTTGCAGAAACAACCTTAATCAAGGCACATTGAACAGAGTTTGTACAACTTGGAGCACTATCATGGGATACCGTCACTTTGCCAGTCTGCTCGTCGCCGTTGCCTTATTAAGCGCTTGTAGCAGTAAACCGAAAAACGATTACGATCTCAATTACGACTTCAGCACACTGCACAGCTTTACCCAGCTAACACCACAGCCAACGGACGACCCACTCAGCGCCCAACGCATTCAAGTAGAAATCAACAATCAGTTGGCTCAAAAAGGCTTTGTCGAAAATACCCAAGCCCCCGACTTTAACGTCGCCTACGCCCTACTGACCCAAGATAAACCTAAGGATTCAGGGCTATCGATTGGATTAGGCACAGGCACATTCGGCCGTTCAGGTGGGATAGGAATAGGTACTAGCGTTGGGGTGCCACTTGGCAGTGATACCGCTAAAATTCAAACTATTCAGATAGATATTGTCGACCCAAAAACCAAAGCGCTCATTTGGCGTGGTAGCGACAGTTATGATTTCGATGCAGGCGGCAATGAGAAAGCCCAAGATACCGCCAAAGCCGTCAGTCGGATTTTGGCGCAGTTCCCACCGAAAAAATGATCATGAAGAGTCAATAAAAATGGGCGAATTCCGCCCATTTTTATTAATGAAGAATGCTTGTCGTCAAATAACTTAGGCGAAATATCTTGGACTCAGGAAAAAAGCCCTGATGAAAGGTAACGATCGCCCCTATCACAAATAATCGCCACGACCACTGAATCTGGATATTGTCTGGCTATCTCAAGCGCAGCAAACACTGCACCACCCGAGCTGACGCCGGCACAAATCCCTTCTTCGCGCGCTATGGCTCTCGCCATGGTTTTTGCGTCTTGCTCTTCAACATCCATGACTAAATCAACACGGGATGCATCAAAAATCCCCGGCAAGTAGGCCTGCGGCCAACGGCGGATCCCCGGAATGCTACTGCCATCGGCGGGCTGAAGGCCAACAATCGTGATGTCAGGATTACAGCTTTTAAGGTATTTAGACACGCCCATTATGGTGCCAGTTGTCCCCATACTAGAGACAAAGTGAGTGATTTTTCCTTGACTCTGTTGCCAGATTTCCGGACCTGTGGTGAGGAAGTGCGCATTCGCATTATCTTGATTATTAAACTGATCCAGCACCTTGCCTTTACCTTCGGTTTGTAACTGCAGTGCCAAATCCCGCGCCGTCTCCATGTTATCCACCAGCATGAGTGCTGCGCCATAAGCTTGCATCGCATCCTTACGCTCTTGGGTCGAGTTTTCGGGCATAATCAGGATCATCTTGTAGCCTTTGATCGCCGCCGCCATCGCTAGCGCAATCCCAGTATTGCCACTTGTCGCCTCGATGAGCGTATCACCCGGGCGGATCTCTTGACGCAGTTCGGCCTGAATGATCATATTGAGTGCAGCACGATCCTTTACTGAACCTGCTGGGTTATTCCCTTCCAACTTTAACAGTACAGTTGAGGTGCCACAGTTAAGCCGCTGCAAGCGAACCAGCGGAGTTTGCCCAATACAGGCTTCAATTGTCGGAAAGTCAGACACTATGATTATCCTTTACTTGATAAAAACAACTAAGCGTTAGCCTATTCTAAGTGGCTTAGCATGCACAAACACAGTGAAAATGATCTATGGCATACAATAAATCGCTCATACTTATTCAAAAAAGTTCTATTTAACTGACTTCTTATAAATAATTACTTCCACTACTCTATATGTCATAACGCTGACAAAGTTGCCAGTTCAAGGAGTAGCAAATGCAAATAAAAGTGATAAAGGCCCTACTGGGAACGCTCTTTCTGGGAACGTCGCTCAATGTGGCTGCCGCAGATCAAACCCTGCTGAATTCTTCTTACGATATCGCGCGGGAATTATTCAGTGCCTACAACCCCGTTTTCGCCAAACATTGGCAAGAGAAAACAGGTAAAACCGTCGAGATTAAACAATCCCATGCTGGATCATCGGCACAGGCACGCTCAATTCTGCAAGGATTGCCAGCAGATGTGGTGACGTTTAACCAAGTGACAGACGTACAGGTACTCCATGACCGCGGTAAATTGATCCCAGAAAATTGGCAACAATTACTGCCTAACGCCAGTTCACCTTACTATTCCACCATCGCATTTTTGGTACGCAAAGGTAACCCAAAACAGATCAGCGACTGGGGCGATTTAGCAAGAGATGACGTTAAACTGGTCTTCCCTAACCCTAAAACCTCTGGTAATGCGCGCTACACCTATTTAGCCGCATTAGGTTATGCCCAAAAAAGCTATGGTAAGGATAATCAGGCTTCACTGGATCAATTCCTGAAAAAATTCCTCGGCAACGTAGCCGTGTTTGATACTGGCGGTCGTGGTGCAACGACCTCATTTGTAGAACGTGGTATCGGTGATGTGCTGATTACGTTTGAATCGGAAGTGAACAATATCCGTCAGCAATATGGTGCGGACGATTACCAAGTTATTGTGCCAAAAACATCGATTCTGGCTGAGTTTCCCGTCGCTGTGGTAGAGAAAAACGCTAAACGCAACGGCACACAGGAGCTAGCGACTGAGTATTTGAATTATCTCTACAGCGAAGAATCACAACGACTATTGGCCGGCTTCAACTATCGTGTACACAACGAAAAGGTTCAGGCTGAGTTTGCTAAACAGTTTCCTACGGTTGACCTGCTGACTGTTGAGCAAATCATTGGTGGTTGGGATAATGCCATGAAAACGCAGTTTGCTAACGGTGCAAAACTCGATGAGTTACTCAAGCGCTAATTTCAGCTTGATGCTATAACAGGTTAATATTGCAACCCGGGCCCAGTCCCGGGTTAAGCAATTTTAGCGCATTGACGAGTGATGATTTTCAAGCAGCGAAGACGAATTCAATAGTCTTTAACTCAGACAGCCGATCGCTGACGGCAAATACAGCGTATTGGATTAACTCAATTAACCTGACCGGGTGATTATTCTGTGATTTTTAATAACGGGCGTTTACGCCATAAGCGGGTTCTTCCAGGTTTTACCATCAGCTTAGGTGTGTCCCTACTGTTTGTCAGCCTGATCCTATTATTGCCAACCACTGGACTGATTATGCAGACCAGTTCAATGAGCTTGTCCGAATACTGGGGCGTCATCACAGATCCTCGGGTGCTGGCGAGTTACCGAGTTACCATTCTATCAGCACTCGCAGCATCGCTATTTAACTGCCTTTTCGGATTGTTACTCGCATGGGTGCTGGTACGTTATGAATTCCCCGGCAAACGCATCTTAGATGCATTGGTGGATTTACCCTTTGCGTTGCCGACTGCCGTTGCAGGCATCACCTTAGCGACCCTGTATGCGGAAAACGGCCAAATCGGTAGTGTATTGGCAGAACTGGGTATAAAAGTCGCCTACACCCCGCTGGGCATAGTGGTCGCGATGATTTTCACCAGTATTCCCTTTGTGGTGCGTACCGTGCAACCGGTTCTCGAAGAATTATCCCACGATGAAGAAGAAGCGGGCATGACCCTTGGCGCCTCGGATCGCGCGGTATTCTGGCGGATCATTTTGCCGTCATTGTGGCCAGCCTTGATGGTCGGGACGGCACTGTCTTTTACCCGTAGCCTAGGTGAGTTTGGTGCCGTTATATTTATCGCGGGCAACATGCCCTATATCAGCGAAATCACATCGTTAATGATCTTTGTCCGCCTACAAGAGTTTGATTTTGCCGGCGCCAGTGCCATTGCCTCAGTGGTGCTGATGACCTCGCTACTGCTATTACTGCTAATAAACCTGTGGCAGGCGCGTTATCTGCGCCGCATTCATGGACGATAAGGAGCAAACATGAACTCATTTAAGCCCTTAAGAGTCGGTGAAGCCCCTCTTATCAAATGGAGCCTGATTACACTCGCCGTATTCTTAGGCTTGCTATTGTTGCTATTGCCGCTGGTGAGTATTTTTCAACAAGCGTTTGTTGGTGGTTGGGAGCGTTATATCGGCCACTTAAGTCAGCCAGATTCGCTGCATGCGATTGGTTTGACGCTGATGGTTGCGGCGCTCACAGTCCCTATTA
Source organism: Shewanella sp. SR1 (assembly GCF_020447145.1). Lineage (NCBI taxonomy): Bacteria > Pseudomonadati > Pseudomonadota > Gammaproteobacteria > Alteromonadales > Shewanellaceae > Shewanella > Shewanella sp. SR1. The sequence continues at coordinate 26,842 of NZ_JAJAEF010000009.1, forward strand.
ATTTAGTGTTCGGAATTATGCTGGCGTGGAGTGTCACTCGGTTTGAATACCCGGGTCGCAAGTTATTAATCACGCTAATTGATATTCCGTTTGCGGTCTCCCCTGTCGTCGCAGGTTTGCTCTATTTACTGCTCTATGGCAACAGTGGTTGGCTGGGCGAATGGCTCTATGAGCACGATCTGCAGATCATGTTTGCTTGGCCGGGAATACTGTTAGTCACCATTTTTGTCACTTGTCCCTTTGTTGCCAGAGAACTCATTCCATTAATGCAACAACAGGGCGCATCGGAAGAAGAAGCCGCAGTGATCCTTGGCGCCTCATGGTGGCAACTCTTCCGCAGAGTAACGCTCCCTAATATCAAATGGGCACTGATTTACGGTGTGATCCTCACCAATGCCAGAGCCGTGGGCGAATTTGGTGCCGTTGCTGTAGTGTCTGGCAACATTCGCGGCGAAACCAATACCTTACCTTTACATGTACAATTATTGTATGAAGATTATCAGGCCGAAGCTGCCTTCGCGAGCGCGTCATTACTCGCCCTGATTGCGCTAGTGACCCTAATGCTAAAAGCCGTCGTTGAATGGCGACAACAACGCAGTTTATCCGCCAATGACAATAAAGAGCAGAGCCCATTATGAGTATTCGTCTTACTAATATTTCCAAGAAATTTGGCAAGTTTCAGGCGCTTTCCCCGCTGGATCTTGATATTCAAGAAGGGGAAATGATTGGTCTGTTGGGGCCTTCTGGTTCGGGTAAAACCACGTTATTGCGGATTATTGCTGGGCTCGAGGGAGCGGATAGCGGCAACATTTATTTCGGTGACCGAGATGTCACCCAAGTGCATGTGCGTGAAAGACGCGTGGGTTTTGTGTTTCAAAACTATGCGCTGTTTCGCCATATGACGGTCGCCGATAACGTCGCCTTTGGACTCGAAGTCATGTCCAAAAAGCAAAGACCTTCGGCGGCAGAAATTCATAAGCGAGTGACACAACTGCTGGAGATAGTGCAACTAGGCCATCTCGCGCAGCGCTATCCCGAACAGCTCTCGGGTGGACAAAAACAGCGAATTGCGTTGGCCCGTGCACTCGCGACGCAACCCGAAGTCTTGCTACTCGATGAACCCTTTGGCGCCTTGGATGCCAAAGTGCGTAAAGAACTACGCCGCTGGCTACGCAGCCTGCATGAGGAATTGAAATTCACCAGCGTGTTTGTGACCCACGATCAAGATGAAGCGCTTGAACTCTCTGATAGAGTGGTGGTAATGAGCAATGGTCATATAGAACAAATCAATACGCCTGCTGAGTTATACTCGCATCCCAATAGTCGCTTTGTGTTTGATTTTCTCGGTAACGTCAATGTCTTTGAAGCTAGTTGGCAACATCAACGTTGGGAAAATGGCCAAGCATTTTTAACGCCCCCAGAACAACAAACATTACAGCAAGATGGCGTGCTCTATGTTCGCAGTCACGAATTAGCGCTGTCAAACAAGCCTAATAGTCAGGCAAATTTACCGTTCGATATTGTCGCCATGACCCCCATTGGCGCCGAAGTCAGAGTGGAATTAGCCCCACACGGCTGGCATAGCGAAGAGCTGTGGGAAGCCAAGTTCACCCACCATAATCTGCATGAACTCGGGTTACAAAAAGGCAGTATGGTTTACGCCACCCCAAGAACCGGTTACTTCTTTGGGGCGCAAGGTGAAAGCTCACCAACGCGTCTAAGCTGGCCATTCCTGGCACCTGGCAGTCTCGCCTTCGACATCTAAATTTCATTCTGATAGAAATCAGCAGCATTGGCGGTATCACTGGGCAGTGATACCGCTAAAGCCGTCAGCCGGATCTAGCTAGCACTCATGGCATGAAGCAGAAATCTTACTCATGGGCATTCACGGTTCGGCTTGCGGCCCATTGTCGTAGCGCATTGATTTTATCGCTCATGACCACAGATAAAGGCCGAGTTTTACTGAGTTCTTCTAGTAGTAACACTTGATCGACACTGCGCTCAACGCTTCTTGCGGTATACATGGCAGCAATAACCGCTTGTTCGATTTCGGCGCCAGAAAATCCTTGGCTGCGGGCCGATAATTGGGCGAGATCTAAGCTCGCCACATCGATTCCACGGCGCTGACAATGGATTAAGAAGATGGCTTTACGTATGGCTTCGTCGGGTAAATCGACAAAAAAGATTTCATCCATCCTGCCCTTTCGCATCAATTCTGGCGGCAAGGCTTGAATGTCATTCGCGGTCGCCACCACAAACACTTCAGATTTACGCTCCGCCATCCAAGTGAGTAAGGTACCGAGGATCCGCGTCGAGGTGCCCTCATCGCTGCTACTGCCGCTTAAGCCTTTTTCAATTTCATCTATCCAAAGCACGCAGGGCGACATCATGTCGGCGAGCTCCAGTGCATTTCGCAGGTTCTTCTCGGTTTCACCTATGTATTTGTTATATAAAGCAGCCATATCGAGCCTGAGCAAAGGTCGTTGCCAAACGCCCGCCACAGCCTTAGCCGCAAGGCTCTTACCACTGCCCTGAACACCGAGCAGTAAAATCCCCTTAGGTGCTTCGAGCGCTTTGGCGTGCAGAACTGGAGCCAGCTGGGCGCCTTGATCAATAGTGCTAGCTGCCGCTATGGGCGCGCGCTGCTTGAGCCATTTTTTTAGATTATGCAATCCAGCGACCTGCGAAAAATCACTGGTGTCGTATTCAAATTGCAGCACGCCATTTAAGTCGAGTAACTGAAACTTGGCTTTATTGATGGCATCGATATCAGACAAGGTAATAGCACCATCATCAACTATGGCTTTGCGCACCAGACGGCGGGCATCGTCTAAGGTCACGCCCCGCAGATTCTCTGCCAATTTGACTACAGCGGTATCATCGACCAATAACGGCGTGCCTTGGTGACGAATTTTATCGACCTCAAGGTAAATCAGGTTTTGCAATTGCACTGTGCTTGGCAAGGTTAATTGAAAATAGGCGCAATAACGTTTGATTTCGGGCGGGATATCAAAGGCATGGCTCACTAGCACTAATGTGTGTTGCAGTGTCTCGTATTCGAGGGCGATTTCTTTGAGTAAACGGACATTCTTTGGCGCATCAATCACAAAGGGATGAAAGTCGCACAGCACATAAATCCCCTGCTGCGAGGTTGATTTAATTTGCCCAAGTAAATCTGTGGGTTCACTATTAAACTTTTGCGCCGCCATAGGTTTATCGACCCGTGCTAAACCTTGGGTAATGCTCCAAGTAAACACAGGTTGATAAAGCACACTGGCGACCCGCTTAAGTAGCTCGACCACGCGATATTCTTCATAGGTTTCAATCACTACGATTGGCGTATTGGAGCGCAGCACTGAGGTTAAATCGCGAATATCTTGCATGTCTTTCACATTCCTTTTTTATTTATCTCGCAAAACTCATCTGTTCAGCAGCACTAACATACTGCTTCCAATACTAATTATTAATAAAACGCCAAAGCCGTGATCCCAAGCACAGTAGCAGATTTAGCGTGGGCGACTAAGGTCTGTTTGGGGTAAACTGGCTGCATAACAATACCCAAACGAGGCGAAAACATTTCATACAAAAATGTCAGCCAAAGCATTGCGGTAAATAATATAGAACAAAATATAACATCACCTACAAACATAAAGGTACCCACACATGATAGGCACTCCCTACACTGAGGGCGCACGTCGCGCCATGTTGCTCGGCTGCGGTGAACTTGGCAAAGAAGTGGCCATTGAACTGCAACGCTTAGGCGTTGAAGTGATTGGCGTTGACCGTTACGCCAACGCCCCCGCCATGCAAGTCGCGCATCGCTCCCATGTGATCAATATGCTCGATGCCAACGCCCTGCGTGCAGTTATCGAGTTAGAAAAACCGCACTTAGTCATCCCAGAGATTGAAGCCATCGCCACCCAAACCTTAGTGGACATGGAAGCCGAAGGGGTAAATATCATCCCGACAGCCCGGGCAACTCAGCTCACGATGGACAGAGAAGGGATTCGTCGCCTCGCCGCTGAGACCTTAGGTTTACCGACTTCTCCGTATTTTTTCTGCGATACTGAAACCGAATTTAATCAAGCAATTAGCGAAATCGGTGTGCCCTGTGTGGTTAAGCCAGTCATGAGCTCATCGGGCAAAGGTCAGAGCGTTATTCGCGATATCGCCCTCAGCCATAAAGCATGGCAATACGCTCAAGAAGGTGGCCGCGCCGGCGGCGGGCGCGTGATAGTCGAAGGTTTTATTCCCTTTGATTATGAAATCACCCTGTTAACCATTAGCGCAGTCAATGGCATTCATTTTTGTGCGCCGATTGGCCACAGACAAGAAGATGGCGATTACCGTGAGTCATGGCAGCCACAAGCCATGTCCGATGAAGTGCTAGCAAAATCCCAAGCGATTGCGAGCAAAGTCGTCGAAGCCCTTGGCGGTTATGGATTATTTGGCGTAGAGCTGTTTGTTAAAGGCCATGAAGTGTATTTCTCTGAGGTCTCACCAAGGCCACATGACACAGGCTTAGTGACTCTCATCAGCCAAGATTTATCGGAATTTGCCCTACATGTTAGAGCGATTCTGGGTCTGCCGATCCCCAATATCCATCAGCATGGACCAAGCGCCTCGGCGGTGATTTTGGCCGAAGGCACCTCAAGTAATATCCGCTACCAAGGTATTGCCGCTGCATTAGAGGCGGTCAACACTCAACTCAGATTATTTGCCAAACCCGATATCGATGGCCGCCGCCGCTTAGGTGTCGCGCTTGCCCGTGATATCGATATCGACAGCGCAGTCAGCAAAGCACTCGATAGCGCCAGTAAAGTGAAGGTCATCTTTTAAGCGGGTTTAGCTGCTTAAAATTGGCTTCAAGCACAAGCTACAAATCAAAGGGAAATGCGCTTCAACGCCATTTCCCTTTTTCAATGCACACAGTACAGCATCCAGAACCTTTACCAATAAAAAGTGACCCACCCAAACCGACAGAGTAAACTAGCACCCTTGTCTTGTGGCCTAAGATTGCACGCTAAGCAGAACAAGCCCTGTGGTACGAGTTTAATTTCGGGCGAGTTGTTCAGAGTAATTTATTGCGAGCGCTGATTAAGACGATTGATTTCGAGCTGTGGCTTAATTCGAGCGTGATCTAAGTAAACTCCAGCAGCAAAAAAACCATTAGTAATAGAAACCAATAGTAGTAGAAATCCATATGCAGCTTCAGCCTTCTTGCTTTACCTCTTTCACACAAGCCATTGATGCCTATGCCCTGCCGCAACGTTTTACTTTTCCTTTCTATTACGAACCGCATCCATTATGCGTGCTTGCAGCCAACGAATTACAACACCACCTCGAGACTCAGCACGAATGGCAACATAACTTTGGCCTAACGGGTGAGTTAACTGGCGCCATTGGCAAGATGTTCGGCGTATTGCTGGTACAAAATCCGCAAGGTGAAGTCGGCTATTTATCTGCATTTTCGGGCAAATTAGCCGAGCAAAACCATTGGCCACGCTTTGTTCCACCTGTGTTTGATATGCTGGCTAAGGACAATTTTTTCCACGCCGAAAATCTGCAAATCAACCAAATTAACGAGCAGCTGTTTGCAGTAGAAAACCATCCCGACATTCCGAGGCTATCAACCGAGCTAGAAACTGAACAAGCTCAAGCGCAAGCCGAACTTGACGCCCACAGACAAGTGATGATCGATAGCCGCCAATCTCGCAAGGCGCAGCGTAATCAACTCGCAGCCCAATTGGCTGCCAATCCGACTGATGAGACCTTGCGTGAAAACGCAATAACTGAAGCAAAGCTCAGCCAGGAAAGCATCAGTGAAAAGAATCAGTTAAGAGATATTAAACGCTATTGGGATGAACGTATTCATACCATCAGCCAAGCGCTAAGCCAACTGACAGATGAGCGCGATGCGTTACGACAACAGCGTAAGCGGCTCTCGGCGGCGCTGCAGCAAAAGCTGTTTGAGCAGTATCGTTTTCTCAATATTAAAGGCACAGAAAAGAGTCTGAACGGCATATTTAATGGCACGGTTGAGTTAACCCCGCCCGCAGGCTCGGGCGAATGTGCCGCGCCTAAGTTGTTACATTACGCCTTTAAACATGACCTTAAACCATTGGCGATTGCCGAGTTTTGGTGGGGCGCGCCGCCAAAATCAGAAATCCGCCAGCATAAGCAGTTTTATCCCGCCTGCCTGCGAAAATGCCAACCTATTCTGGGACATATGCTCGAAGGACTCGTGGTTGATGACAACCCTCTGCTGACCAACCCCGCCGAAGGCAAAACCTTAGCCATCCTCTACCAAGACGATGCGATGGCGATTGTGAATAAACCCGCCGAGTTTTTATCCGTGCCTGGCAAAGAAATTGAAGACTCAGTGTATTCGCGTATGTGCCAAACCTTTCCCCATGCCACAGGGCCGCTAATCGTCCACAGGCTCGATATGTCGACCTCGGGATTAATGGTGATCGCGCTGACAAAAGATGCCCATAAACAGCTGCAAAAACAATTTATCCAGCGCACTGTGACTAAACGTTATGTAGCACTTTTAGCGGGAATTCCTGCGGTAATGGCAAATAAGCAGGCGACGGGTAACATCTCTTTACCCTTGCGTGGTGATTTAGACGATAGACCGAGACAACTCGTTTGCCACGAGTTTGGTAAAGCAGCCGAAACCCATTGGGAATTGAGCCAACTTGATGAAATGGAACTTACAGCCCGCATATATCTGTATCCAAAAACAGGCAGAACCCATCAACTCAGGGTTCACTGCGCCCACTCAGAGGGGCTAAATACCCCGATTGTCGGTGACGACCTCTACGGCACTCGCGCCAATCGCCTGCATCTGCATGCGGATTTATTGATGCTTCAGCATCCCGTTACCCGTGAACGGATGCGCTTTCAGGTCGATCCTGATTTTTGAGACCTGTGTTCTGATATTGATTAGCAAGGCACCCAAGGAAGAACCAAGCTTAGGGGGCATTATCAGAAGTTTGACCGCGATGTAAAAGCGGGCTTTTTCGGGCATAGTAATGCCTCACTCAAAAACGGAATCGATAGCAGTAGTATGGGCATAGGCAATCTGGTTAAAAACATTAGCCGAAATCAATGGTTCTTATTCGCTTTGTTGAGCACCACTCTATTCGTAAGCGCCTGTCAGCCCGCATCGGAACCGAGCAAACTCACGGCAAACCCAAATGCCAGTTACCCAACAAAAGCCGTTTCAGAATCCGCAGCTATTCGTACTCCACTCGCGCAGGAAGTCTATATCTGGCAGCGCCAATGGCGCCCCGCCAATCAAACGGCATTAGTGCAAAGCCAAGGAGCATTCCAAGGATTACGCATTTTAGCGCTGCAAGCACATCCCAAACCCAATGGCGCAGATATTTGGTTTGAAGTCGCGGTCAATCATGCTTGGCTACAGGCAGATCCTAGGCCCAAAATCGCCGTGGTTCGCTTAGATGGCCAATTCGCGCATTTAAATGATGAAGCAGTGATCCATAAAATTAGCCAAGTACTGGCAAATTGGCAGGCAAAAGGCACGCACATCGCCGGAGTTGAAATCGATCACGACAGCGCTAGCAGCAAACTGCCCGTCTATCGGGATTTTCTTAAAAAGTTTAAAGCGCAGTTGCCAGCAGACCTCAAACTCAGCATTACCGCCCTGCCCGCTTGGCTCAATAGCGCCGATTTCCCCGCATTACTCACCAATATCGATGAACTCGTGCTGCAAATTCACAGCGTGAGCGACCCACGCCTCGGACTATTCGATGCCGCTCAAGGTTGGCAATGGGTGCAGCAACTCTCAAAAATCAGTACTGTGCCTTATCTTATTGCGCTTCCCGCTTACGGCTCGGCGGTCATCAGCACAGCTTCAGGTTATAAAGTGGAGAGTGAAACACCGCTGCGGGGTCAACTCAATGACACCCATGCCGTTGAGGAACTGATGGCCGATCCGCAAGTGTTGCAAACTTTTGTGCAAAAACTGCAAAGCCACGCGGATGGCAAGCTCAAAGGCATTATCTGGTTCAGGCTGCCGCTGGAAGGGGATAAAAGAGTCTGGCCACTCGACACCTTAATCGCCGTTGCGCAGCAAGGTAAACTTGCCGCCAAGATTGAATTAGTGATCTCAAGCGATAACGATACCCAAACGACATTAGCCACTGAAAATAAGACTAAAAACCAAGAAATCCTCAAGCCACAGCTCTTCCAACTGAGCTTAATTAATCGCGGTAATATTGCTGGTGAGATTCCCGCGACTTTGTCCCTAGCGGGACAAGCTTGCAGCGGGTATGATGCGCAAAATGGCTATCGCGTAATACAAAAAAATGGGCTGTTAGTCTGGCAGTGGCGAGCTGACAATACCGCCGCGTTGGCGCCGACTGAAACAGCTTCAAGCGCTACGAACATGCCAATGCCGCAACCAAACAAAGACACTCAAAAACACATGCTCAACCCTGGCGGCCAGAAAGTGATAGGCTGGGCACGTTGTGAGTCATTATATTTACAGGGAATTTATGCGCCATAAGCCAAAATCATCATCCACAATGGCAACATCCAATCGGGCTTTTATGCTTAAAAAGACCACACTTATCTGTTTAAGCCTATTTTCGCCAATGCTCTTGGCCTGCGGCCCCGATTTCCCTTTGCAATTGACTCAAGACAGGCAGAGTAATCTCAGTTATTTACCGCAAACCTCCTTTAGCCAGCAGCTTACCGCCCTCGCAAAACCTTTGCCTTGGCAGTATCAAGATGCGCCAGCCGCGCAGGAATATCTGTGGGATGAAGTGCATAGCCGTTACCTGTCACAAACTCGCGCCTTTGAAAACAGCGAGTTAAGTGAAGCACATTTAATTTTAGTGAACACACTACGGGATGCGACAGGTCCAATCGAGGCCGAACAAATGGCTGCGAAGTTGGATAAGGATCTGCCCCAAGCGCTGACCTGGTACACCTTAGGCGCCGTGGCGTTTGAGGCAAAAGATTATGATAGAGCGAGTAACTATTTTAGCAAAATCATTAAATTACCAGAAAGCGAACGCGCTTCTCGTAGCCTGTGGGCACTCTATTCGCTGTCGCGTATCGAGCTTATCTTAAGTAAAACCTCGGCGGATCCTGAGCACTTTAATCGTGCCAACGCTTACCTGATTCAATTGCAAACCGAAGTCGCCCAAGGCGCCGCCGATCCCCTGCGTTTGAGCTTAGCGAGCCTGGGGGAGCAAGCCTATATCCTGCTTCACCAAGGCCAGCGGCTCCCGCAAGTGACTAATCAAGGTGCAGGTGAAACCGAGTCAGAGCTGCAAATGATGCTTAACCCTGATGCACTGAATAAGGCGATTGAGCTCTACGCCACCCAATCGGTGCAAGGCGATAGCGGCGGTTATGATTCCTTATTGATGTTAAGCCGCACCTTGATGGGGAAAGACATTGCTGAGCTGAAACCGTTACTGCAACAGACGAGCGTGCAGCAGTTATTGATTGCCTATTGGCAAAGCAGCACCAATGAATTTGCCTACGATGGCCAGCTTTCGGAAATGGGCTCAAAGGTAGCTGAAATCCTCAAAGTGTTTCCAACCGATGGCTTACAACTCAACCATGGCGATAAGTTAGCCGCGATTTATTACCAGCTTGGGGATTATGCCAGTGCTGAGCGCCTATTGACGCTCGCGAAACCCAGCGGCCTCACTTGGTGGCTCAACGCAAAATTACTGCTACAAAAGGGCGATCAAGCTGAAGCGGCCAAGGCCTATGCTCAGGCAGCGCGTCACTTCCCCAAACAGTCCAATGAAGTATTGGCTACAGTTGATGCCAAAGAGACTCAGCAGCAAGCCATTAATGCCGATGAAGATACAGCCACTTACTGCCGTATTCGCGCCGAGCAAGGCGTGTTATCCCTAGAGCGCGGCGAATATGTCGATGCGCTCAATCACTTACTCGCCAGCGGCGACGAGTACTGGCAAGACATCGCCTATGTGGCGGAGCGCGTGCTCACCACGGCTGAACTTAAGTTATTTATCGATGAGCATGTGCCGCTTATCGCCTTCGAATATCCTAAAGATAGCGACTGGTACGATAATATAGAGCCGATTAACAATCGCTTACGCTATTTACTGGGCCGCAGATTATTACGTGAAGGCGCAATTGCCGAAGCGCCTGATTATTTCCCTAATCCTAATCTTAATGCCAGCGCCCTCACCTATGGCACTGAGCTGAACGCGGCGAAAAATGCAACAGGCATTAATAGCGCTAAGGCCTATTGGGCTGCAGCAGAACTTGCCCGCCATCAAGGTATGGAAATCTTAGGGTTTGAATTAGCCCCAGATTACGCTATCTACCAAGGGGTATTCGATCTAAGCGATTGGAATGAACCGAGCAAATTGGCCGAGAAAGAACAGCTGCGGTTAAGCGCCAGCCAAGCCGTTCCCGATAAACGCTTTCATTATCGTTACACGGCGGCGGAACTGGCCAACAAGGCATCGGATCATGTGCCCCACAACAGCCAAGCCTACGCCGCGCTACTCTGCCAAGCCACAGGTTGGGTATTGTATCGAGATCAAGAACTTGCCCTACGCTACTACAAAAAATACGTCGCCAACGGCCCCTTTGTGCCTTGGGCCGACAACTTTGGTATGCAGTGTGAAACGCCCGATTTTGACGGGGCAGAAAAACGAGCGCAGGCCAATGAAATTGCAGAATGGAACGCCCTGTATCACAAGCTGAAAAAGCCCGTCGTATTTGGCGTATTAGCCATCACGGGCTTATTGAGTGTGTGGTGGATGCGTAGAAGAAAGACTCAACAATAACTAACCATTCAGGTCTTTCTCTCTCAACGTCGATATGATGAAAAGAGAGAAAGACGCATACCGCTTTACTTGTTCACGCAGTTAATCACGTCACCCTGCAAATAACCGTGCACATTCGCCACGGCAATATTGAGTAGACTTTGTCTCGCTTCCTTCGTCGCCCACGCATTGTGGGGACTAATACTGATATTCGGTGCATGCAACAAGGGATTATCCGCGCTGGGCGGTTCGGTCGATAACACATCGACACCGGCAAATATACGGTTTTGCCAAAGCGCTGCAGCAAGCGCGGCCTCATCAATTAATCCACCGCGCGCCGTATTAATCAGCAGCGCATTAGGCTTCATCAAAGAAAGAGTTTGTTGATTGATAAATTGCTCAGTTTCAGGAGTAAGCGGGCAATGCAGCGAAATAATATCTGATTCGCTCAGCACAGTATCACGCGGTGCCCAAGTGGCACCTTGGGGCAAGTCTTTGATAACAGAGCGGGTATTGACGAGCACTTTCACCCCGAATGCAAGAGCGAGCGTCCCAACCTGCTGGCCAATATCACCATAACCAATCAAACCTAAGGTCTTGCCTTTTAAGGATTGCAGCGGCATTAAGGTGAAACAAAAATCTTGGCAGTTCACCCACTGACCATCAACCACAGCTTGATGATGGGCAGCCACGGCTTGGGTGTGATGCAGTATATGGGCAAACACCATCTGCGCTACGGCATCGGGCGCATAGGCGGGCACATTCGTTACCACTATACCGCGCGCTTTTGCAGCCGCTATATCGACAACGTTAGTACCCGTTGCCAATACGCCTATGTATTTCAGTGCCGGAAGTTGCGCCAGAGTCTTAGCATTAAGCGGTGTTTTATTGGTGAGAATGATCTCAGCACCTTGGGCACGCGCGACAATATCGGCGCCAGCGGTGCGGGGGAAACACGCAAACTCGCCTAATTCAGTCAAGGATTGCCAACTGAGATCGCCAGGACTTAAGGTTTCGCCATCGAGTACAACTATCTTCATGCCGCTAAATCTCCTTTTAAGACGATGTGTTAGCGCTAAAAACTGACTTTGAACCCAAGGTTAGCCTGCGCCTGCCACATCACATCCGACGTAATGTGCCATAGGCATTCATCTTCATTGCAAAACAACGAACTGTCGCTGTTGATAAACGTCGCGTAACCGCGGATATCTGCAAACAAACCAAAGTGTTGAGTCACTTGATACTCGACCCCACCGCCAATCCCCATAGAGAAACGCGTTTCACTCGACCAAGCGTTGGGCAACATGCGGGTTATCCCCGCACTTGCGGTGACGTAGGGTCGAATATCGCCACGGGGGAAATATAAAGTCCCGCCTAAGTGGATGTAATCTAAGTCTAAAGAGGTAAGACGATCGGGCGTAAACAAACCGCCACTTTTGAGTTCAGAGGCTTGGTGACTGTATAAAAGATAAATATTACCGGGATCATTCGTGCCAATGCCCAGCATCAGGCCGTAATGGCTTGATTCCTCGACCTTCACATTTTTCTTGTCGCCCGTTTGATCTGCGTTGACGTCAATTTGATTAACATCAAATTGACCGCCGCCCAGACTATAACCGCCAAAAGGTGCGACAAACACCTCAGCCTGCGCGGACATAGTCACAGGTAACAAACTCGCCAACAGCAACAGGCTATGCGTGTTTTTCATAATGAATTCCTTATCTTTTATACAATCCAAAGCAATCAAGACTAACGCATACCGCGCTCAGACTTGACTCTGTCATAGGCCGCTTGAATATCCTGTGCCTTACGATTTGCCAGCTCCATCATTTCCGGTGGCAGGCCTTTAGCGACTAACTTATCGGGATGATGTTCGTTCATCAACTTACGGTAAGCTCGCTTAACTTCTTGGTCGCTGGCCTCGTTAGTAATCCCCAGCAAACTGTAGGCATCGGTAATCGATGTTTTGTTGCCACTTGAGGTCTGATGAAAGCGAAACTCCGCTTGCCAGCGCTTCAGTAACTCATCTAACTGCGCTCGACCATAACCTAACTCTTGGGCAATCGTCATCAAGATAGCGTGTTCAGCGGGATCCAGTTCACCATCGGACAATGCCGTTTGGATCTGAATTTCGATGAACATCTGCACTAACTCTTTGCGTCCCATGGTAATAACGCGGAAAGCTTGGAGGCTGCTGCGTAGATCAAAATCCGCCGATTTCCCCTCGCGAAACGCCTGCTGCGCTTCTTTACGGGCTTCACCGGTTAAGCGCATTTGATCCATCAACAGGGTCGCGATGCGAATATCGGTTTCAGTCACCTGTCCCGACGCTTTCGCCACATGCCCCATCACCGCAAAGGTAGTGTTAAAGAAGATCGCTTGGCGATTCTTAGACTGCCCTAGAACCTCGCGAAACCCCACGCCAGAAGCCGCGCGCTTATCGTAGAGGTGTCCGAGCCACAAGCCGAGCAAAGCACCAAAGATGCGGCCGAACATAAAGCCAATGATAAACCCAAAAAACTTACCCCAAAAGCGCATCTTATATCCTGATTTCAATAATGTATTTGATGTGCCAGCACTATCCTATGGATAAGCAAGCACAGATATTTAGGTATTGCTTTGTAATCTCAGTTCGAGCCCTTGCAGGCGTGCAATCGTGCCAACATCGCACCAAAGCCCGTGAAACAGCGCGCCGCTGACTCGGCCTTGGGCCATTTGCTTTCTAAGCAGCGGACCGAGTGCAAACGCGCCCTGCGGCGTGTGATTAAACAGCGAAGGCCGATAAATGCCCATGCCAGAGAAAGTGTGCTTAGTCTCACCAAGCTCCTGCACTCGATTGCCACTCAAGGCGAAATCCCCCTGCGGATGCTGCTCAGGATTAGGCACTAGCCAGAGATGGGCGAGCGTATCGGCAGCAAGCTGCGTGATTGGCGGTAAGGCATCGATAAACACATCACCATTAATGACCAAAAAGGGTTCATCGCTTTCACCCTCACACAATAAAGGCAAAGCCCGTTTAATGCCGCCGCCGGTTTCAAGCGCACTCTCTTCGGCGCTATAGCGAATTCGCACCCCAAAAGCGCTGCCATCGCCCAGCGCCTCGACTAATTTATGCCCCAGCCAAGCATGATTAATGACGATATCGACTATGCCTAACGCGGCAAGTTTTTCAATATGATAAACAATCAACGGTTTACCTAATACTGGCACCATAGGTTTAGGCATATTATCCGTTAACGGCCGTAACCTCTCACCTCGTCCGGCGGCCAAGATCATGGCTTTCATTGCTTAACCTCAAATAAAGACTGGCTAGCTGTAAACGCAGGCAACACGCGACGAGTCAACCAGTGTGCAAATGGCACGAGTTCGGGATACTGCATGGCAATGTCGACAATATACGTTAATGTCAGTGGAATATCCGCCATATACGCAGGTTTACTGTCACGATAATTTAACCGTGCAAAAATCCCCACCGCCTTGATGTGACGCTGCAAGCCCATGAGATCAAACCAAGTTTGATATTGCTCAAGAGTGGTCTGTGCGGGAATGAAGCCTAGCGCGAGTGCTTGCTGATAATGGTATTGCATCAAGTCTGCGACTAACGGCTGCGGCCAGCGAATATAACAATCACGCAATAGCGATACCGCGTCGTAGGTCACAGGGCCGACGACAGCATCCTGAAAATCAATTACGCACAATTCGCCTGCTTGCAGCATAAGATTGCGGCTATGGAAATCCCTATGCATCCCCACACTAGGTTGAGATAGCGCATTGTCGACAAGCAGATCGAAGCTATCGCTTAGCATTTGCAGCTCTGACTCGTCCAAAGACAAATTAAGATGAGTGCCGAGTAGCCACTCAGTAAAGATGTGCAATTCACGGCGAACAAAGGCTTCATCGTACAGCGGTAAGGGCTGAACGAGGCCGCTATCAAGATGCTGACTTGCAACCACAGAAGCCACTTGCGGCAGTAAATCGAGCGCCTGACGATAATAGTCAGCCACGTTTTGCACGTTAAGCACTGATAACAGCTGTGTATCGCCTAAGTCGCTCATCAGCATAAAACCTTGAGCGGCGTCGGCATGGATCACTTTTGGAACTGTCAGTCCCACGGCGGCATAGGCATTAGATAAGGCGATAAAGGGTGCGATGGGCACCAGTTGTGGCGGTGAATCTGCGGCGATAAAGGTGGCATCGGGCGTCGTGATCCGAAAGTAACGTCTAAAACTTGCGTCACCGGAAATCAATATCGGTGTTACCTCATCGGAAAAATATGCATTCAGCCACTGATTTAGGGAAAGAAATCTCGGATCGGATAAAGTCATTTCATGGCTCTTAAAGAAAAATTGCTTTATTATAGCTGGCATATAATTTGGAAACAGCTAAGAAATTGAGAGATTTATTAAGCGGCGTTGCGTTTGTAAATTGCAACTTTCCCCATCCATACTTGTCCAGAATAAGAAATCATAATTACTGACCTAAAGATGCAGATCCGATACCTTCTGGCCCTGAGCCTGTTACCGCAATTAGTCCTGGCAGACGACTCTCCAACCGCTTCGGCATCTCAATGCTTAATCGAACCGCCAGTACCCCGTATCGTATCTCAAACCCAAGGGATGAGTGCGGCTGAACTCAACAAAATTCGTATCACGTCTGATAATACCAATGCCGAAATGGGCAAACAGGCGATTTTCCGTGGTGATGTGCTTTTTAGCCAAGGCGATAGACACATAGCGGCCGATGAGGCGATTCTAGATCAAGCGACCGAACAGTTTGATGCAAATGGTAATTTAGTCTTCCAAGACAGTAACTTCACTGTTACCGCCGAGTCATTACAAGCTCAAATGCGCTCCAATCGTGCCACCCTTAAAGGGGCGCAATATTGGCTGCATGGACAACAGGTTCATGGCGATGCAGAAAAGCTGCAAATTACCATCAATAACAATTTAATTTTAACCAATACTAACTTTACCACTTGTCCACCCGACAATGTCTCTTGGCTGCTCGAAGCCGAGAAAATCAAGATTAACAGTGAAGAAGAATGGGGCGAAATTTGGAATGCCAAGTTAAGAGTCGGCGGCGTGCCTGTATTCTACATTCCCTACATGACAGTGCCGGTTTCTGATAAACGTAAGTCGGGCTTTCTCTACCCAAGCTTTAGTACCAGTACCACCAATGGCGTCGAAATAGCTGCACCCTATTACTGGAACATTGCCCCAGAATATGATTTAACCTTTACGCCTAACTATATGTCTAACCGTGGTTTATTCACTAAGACTGAGTTTGGTTATTTAGCAGGCGAGGCTCAAAAAGGCCGAGTCAATTTTGAATATCTAGGCAACGATCAATTGATCAGTGGCAGCCCTAATCGCTACCTGTACAACTGGCAACACCAAGGATCAATCGACAAGAATTGGCGGGTATTAGCTAATTTTACCGACGTGTCAGACAACAACTATTTCAATGACTTAAAGTCAGATGTTAACCGTGCTACCGACAACCAGCTGTCGCGCATAGGTGAAATCAACTACTTCGAAAGTAACTGGGATATCAGCACCCGGGTTCAAGATATTAAAGTACTCGGTGAAGACGAAAAACCGTATCAGGTGATGCCTCAGGTCAACTTTAACTATCGCGCCGCCGATTTTTGGAACAATTTAGATTTTGGCTTTAATTCAGAGCTGACGAATTTTGCCCATCAAGACAATAATGTGAACACGGCGACGCGTTTACATATGTCACCGAGCGTGACCCTGCCAATTCACGGACCTTCAGGCTCACTCACCAGCCAAGTGAAGCTGATGCAGACCAATTATTGGCAGCATAATGAAGACCCTGATCTTGTTGTCGATGACACGGTAAGCCGTACTATTCCGCAGGTACGGATTAATGGTCAGATTAACTTCGAGCGTTTTACTGAGCTTTTCGATGAAAACTATCGCCAAACACTGGAACCGCAATTCCAATATCTTTATGTTGGCTACGAAGACCAACGCGGCATAGGAATTTACGATACGGCCCAATTACAGGATGACTATTTTGGTCTATTCCGTGATCGCCGCTTCTCGGGGCTAGATCGTATTTCCGATGCGAACCAAGTCACACTAGGTGTTACCACGCGTATCTTTGATAGTCATAACCAAGAGGCGACTAAATTCAGCCTAGGGCAAATTTTTTACCTGCAAGACAGTAAAGTCGGCTACGAAGACAATATTTTTGAATCAAATCAATCGACATCTGTACTCGCTGCCGAGTTAGATACCCGTTTGACGAATGATTGGTACATGGGTGCGGCGATTCAATACGACACCAACACCAGTGAAAATAAAAAAACGGAAGTCACCTTAGATTTCAGACCCGAAGCGAACAAATTGCTGCAATTTAGCTATCGCTACGTCCCCGATTTATTGAACTCCAATACCAATGATACTGTGAACATCTCCCAAGCGGGTGTTCGTGGCGCTTGGCCCATCAGTGACGATCTCTACTTCGTGGGTAATTGGTATTATGACTTAAACGAAAGCCGCAGCATTGAAACCTACACAGGTATTCAATACGAATCATGTTGTTATGCGGTGCGATTTAGTTATCACTACCGCATTAAAACTAACTATGACGACAACATAGGCTCTGCTGCTATCGACTCGCGTGAGCAGTTTGAAAGCGGCTTCTACCTGAATTTAGTCATTAAAGGACTCGGTGGTTCTGGCCCATTAGGCGTAACCGACATGCTCAATGACGGCCTGTTTAACTACAGAAAACCGCTTTATCTGAGGAATTAGCAAAGAATTGTGATAGATTGCTGAACCTCAACAAGGACTGAGAGTCCAAACAGGTTAATGAGTGCTTTATCGTTTGCCTTTTGCTAACGCTAATAAAAGCGGATCTTAAGGTTTAACCATGCACTCAAATGCATCGCCAAAAAATTACATTAGGGCAACTCGCTGTAATTTCGATATAAATGGTAAAGTTATTTCAATTAAGCCGTCGAACCTGACCTTAGAACGTGCCAAGGATTTTGTGGATGAAACCCAGTAAACATCTGATTTTTGCTTTATTTGCACTCGCTATCAGCCAACCTACATTGGCCGCACCTCAGCCGCTCGACCGCGTTGCTGTCCAAATTAACGACGGCATAGTGCTCGAAAGTGAAATCACTAACATGATTGACACTGTTAAAGCCAATGCCAAAACGGCAAACCAATCGTTACCTTCTGACAGTGCCCTGCGTACTCAGGTGATTGAACGTTTGATCTTGACCCGTTTACAACTGCAAATGGCAGATCGTATTGGCCTGCATATTGGTGACTTACAATTAGACCAAGCGATTGAAAACATCGCACGCGAACAAAAAATATCTGTGGCGCAGATGCAACAGAAAATTGAAAGCGAAGGGTTAAGCTTCAGCCAATACCGCGAGCAGTTGCGCGAAGAAATCACCTTAGGTGAAATTCAACGTATTCAAGTACAACGTCGTATCCAAGTGTCACCACAGGAAATTACTAGCCTAGTCAAACTCATCCAAGAACAAGGGATGAAAGATGTGGAATACCAAATTGGCCACATCCTGATTGACGTGCCAAATAATCCTACCAGTGAACAACTGGAATCCTCGAGCAAACGTGCCAATATCGTTTTGGAGCGTTTAAAGAGTGGTGAAGATTTCCGTCGTACCGCTATCGCATCTTCTTCGGGCCCTAAAGCACTCGAAGGCGGTATTTGGGACTACATGAACATCAACGAAATGCCAACCCTGTTCGCCGAAGTGATCAATGGTGCAAAAACAGGTGACATTATCGGCCCGATTAAGAGTGGTGCAGGTTTCCATATCATTAAGATCATGGATGCTCGCGGCCTACAAACCAAAGAAATTGAAGAAGTCAGAGCGCGCCACATTTTGCTCAAGCCATCGCCAATTTTGTCAGAAGATCGTGCTAAAGCCATGCTTGAGCAATTTCTGAAGCAAATTCGCTCAGGTGAAGCTAAGTTTGAAGACCTAGCGCGTCAATATTCTGAAGATCCAGGTTCAGCCACTAAAGGCGGCGAATTAGGTTGGGCAGAGCCAAGCATTTACGTGCCAGAGTTCGCTCAAACCCTTAACAGTTTAAAAACTGACCAGATCAGCGAGCCATTCCGTACTACTCACGGTTGGCACATTACCCAGTTAGAAGAACGCAGAAAAACCGATGCCACAGATCAGTTCAACAGTAACCGTGCGCACCAGTTAATCTTCCGTCGCAAATTTAACGAAGAACTGCAAAACTGGCTAGACGAAATGCGTTCAGACGCATACATTGAAATCTTCCAGCCAGAGACCAATCGAGGTTAATTCTAATTGAGCACTAAACGTATTGCCGTTACCCCAGGCGAACCCGCAGGTATTGGCCCCGATTTAGTCGTACAACTCGCTCAGCAGGCTTGGCCTGCTGAGTTAGTCGTTTGTGCGGATCCAGAATTATTAACCAGCCGTGCTAAACGACTCGGTTTGCAAGTGACTTTCCGTCCTTACCAGCCAAATCAAGCGCCTAAACCGCAAGAAGCGGGCACATTAACCATTGCCCCCTTCAAGCTAGTGACCGAATCGATTTGCGGTCAGCTCGATGAGCAAAACAGCACTTATGTGGTTGAAACCTTGCGTTATGCGGGCGAGAAAAACATGAGCGGCGAGTTTGATGCAGTCGTGACAGGTCCGGTACACAAAGGCATTATCAATCAAGCGGGTATTTCCTTTAGTGGCCATACTGAGTTTTTTGCCCATCAAGCAAATTGCCCAGATGTGGTGATGATGCTGGCAACGCCGGGATTACAAGTGGCACTCGTGACCACACATATTCCACTGGCCTATGTTGCAAAAGCGATAACGCGTCAACGCCTACAGCATATTATCAAGATTTTACATGCCGATCTCATCAGCAAATTTGGCATAGTTTCACCGAAAATTTATGTTTGTGGCCTTAATCCACACGCAGGTGAAGACGGCCATTTAGGGCGTGAAGAAATCGACGTGATTATTCCTGCACTCAACGAGTTGCGAGAAGAGTTCCAGATGAATATTGTCGGCCCATTACCGGCCGATACCCTGTTCCAACCTAAATATTTACAGGACGCCGATGTCGTCTTGGCCATGTACCATGACCAAGGACTTCCCGTTCTCAAGTCACAAGGATTTGGCAAATCGGTAAACATCACCTTAGGTTTACCTTATATTCGTACCTCGGTTGACCATGGTACGGCGCTCGATCTCGCGGGTACAGGCAAAGCCGATATTGGCAGCTTTGTGTGTGCTCTGAATAAAGCCATTGAGTTATCCTCAAAGAACTAAACGATTACATTATTAATGAGCAACAAAGTACATTTAGGCCACACGGCCAGAAAGCGTTTCGGACAAAACTTCCTTACCGACGGCAATGTGATTGACCGCATTGTGGGCGCAATTGCCCCCGATAATCACCATGTGATGGTCGAGATCGGCCCAGGCCTTGGTGCCTTAACCGAACCCGTAGCCGAAGCTGTAGATAACCTGACCGTCGTCGAACTTGACCGCGATCTAGTTGAACGCTTACATCATCACCCAGTCCTTAAAGATAAACTGACCATTCACCAAGGTGATGCACTGCAGTTTGATTTTGGTCAACTGAGTGTGCCAGGCAAAAAGATGAAAGTGTTTGGTAACTTACCTTACAACATTTCAACGCCGCTGATGTTCCACCTGTTCGAATTTGCCGAACAGATTGAAACCATGCACTTTATGCTGCAAAAAGAAGTGGTACTGCGTTTATCGGCAAGCCCAGGCTGTAAAGCCTATGGCCGTTTAACGGTAATGGCGCAATACTTCTGCCAAGTGGTTCCGGTTCTTGAAGTGCCGCCCCACAGCTTTACGCCCGCGCCTAAGGTCGACTCAGCAGTCGTACGCTTATTGCCATACGCTGTAAAGCCGTTCCCTTGCAAAGATGTGACCGTACTACGTCACCTTTGTACTACGGCGTTCAACATGCGTCGTAAGACTCTGCGTAATAACTTAAAGCACATGTTATCTGACGATGAGTTCGAGCAATTAGGGATTGACTCAAGTCAACGCCCAGAGCAGATTAGCGTGCAACAGTATGTTGCTATGGCTAACATGGTTTGCGATAAGAAAGCATAAATATGTCTGGGCACTTAGGTGCCCTTTAACCAGAGCCTAGGAACAAGAATGAGCGCATTGGACACCTCCATTCGGGTTGAAGTTAAAACTGAATATATAGAGCAGCAGTCCTCGCCCGAGGATGAAAAATACCTCTTCAGCTATACCATCACTATCATCAATTTAGGTGAGCAGGCGGCTAAACTCGAAACCCGTCACTGGATAATCACAGATGCCAATGGCAATACCAGTGAAGTCCAAGGCGCCGGAGTTGTCGGTGAAACACCAACCATAGCGCCAAATACTGCCTATCAATACACCAGTGGCACAGTGCTCGATACCCCCCTTGGCATAATGCATGGCACTTATGGTATGGTCAGCGAATCGGGTGAGCATTTCCAAGCGACGATCCGTCCCTTCCGTTTAGCGACCCCAGGCTTACTACATTAATATCGTTAGGAAAGGGGTACTGTGGCGCATTATTTTGTTGGTGATATTCAAGGCTGTTTCGCTGAATTACAAAAATTACTCGCTAAGGTCGATTTTAATCCCTCACGTGATGAACTCTGGGCTGTAGGTGATCTTGTTGCTCGCGGACCAGATTCCTTAGCTACACTGCGCTTTTTTCGTTCTTTAGGTGATTCCGCTAAAACGGTTTTAGGCAATCACGATCTCCACTTAATGGCGTTACACGGCAAGCTCAAACGCGCTAAGCCCAGCGATAATTTAACTGAAATTCTTGAATCGCCCGATATTTCAGCCTCAATTGACTGGCTGAGACAGCAACCCCTAATGCGTGAATTACCTGAACACCAACTCATCATGAGTCATGCGGGTGTACCACCGCAGTGGTCGCTTGAAGTCTTAAAAGAAGAAGCCGCACTCGTCAGTTGCGCACTCAAACAAGATGATTATCTTGAGGCACTGATAAGCCAAATGTATTCGGATAGCGCCGAACAATGGGACCCAAGTGCAATTGGCATAGAGCGCCTACGTTACTGCATCAACGCATTAACACGCATGCGCTACCTCTATGTCGATGGCCGACTCGATTTTGATTGTAAACAACCTCCTGAAAACTGTACTAATCCACAACTCAAACCTTGGTTTGAGTTTGCTTCGCCCCTGCGCCAGAGCCATACCTTGGTTTTCGGCCATTGGGCAGCACTGATGGGCAATGTCGGCGATACTAAATTAAAGGCTTTAGATACAGGTTGTTGCTGGGGTGAACACTTAACCCTATGGCATCTTGAAAAAGACCAAAAAATTACGCAAAAAAAGTTAAAAAAGAGTTAAACTAAAACAGCTTAAAGTCGATAACAGACTGAGCCGCCTAACCCTGAAATCGCCCTGTTTTCATTTGGAAAAATATAATAAAAATCGGAGTATCCTATGAAATTTAACGTAGCCACCAGAGTGATTGGCGGATTTGGTATTGTCACGCTTTTACTCGTGGTGCTAGGATTTACGTCCTACCTCACCAACAACAGCCTAAAAGCAAGCTCGGCGATGATGCAAGAATTAAGCTTGCCTGCGCTTAAGTCAACCAATCACCTCAGTGAAACCTTGAGCGAGCAACAAAGACAAATCCTGATTGCCTATCACACGCCTAAATCGGCCAATATTCCCAGTATTCGTAAAGTGTTCGATGATCATGGCACTCAGTTCAAAAACGAAATAGCCAACGTCACTCAATTAGTCAAAAGCCAGCCAGAGCTCACCTCCTTAATCAGCCAATTAAGCGGCAATTTCTCCACCTTCGAGCGAGACAGCCTTGCTATGATCGCCGAACGTGAAGCTTCATTAAGCAAGCAAGAACAGTTAGTTAATCTAAAGAAAAAACTCGAAAATGCCGCCGATGATGCCTCATCGGAACTGCTCGATATTGTTGATTTAGAAAGCAGTCAAAATCCCGATGAGCAGAGTCTGGCCGCGTCAGCCAGCGCGATTGATACTAGCCTCGGGAATATCATCACCACTATCGCAGACTTAGTGACCAATGAAGAAGACAATAAACACGAACTGATCTCTAAAGAACTTGACTACATTATCAGCGAAACCAAAAACAAACTTGAATATGTGAATCGTCACGGTCAAGGTATCGTCGATGCGGATACCTTAAGTTCAGTCACTAAAGATATTGAAAAAGTTTTAGCGCTTGTTACTGGCCCGCAATCTATGTTGCAGCTGAAATCGAGCCAGCTTTCCCATGCTAAAGAAGCTGTGGTCAAACTCGGTATTATCGAAAAAGACGTGAAAGTTATTAATTCCAACATGGATGATGTGAGTAATAACATCGAACTTGTTGCCGCCAACATGAGCAACGACACCATAGCTAAGATTGACTCTGCTAGCATACAAACCATGGTTGTAGTGTTAATTGCCATTGTTGTCGCTGTCATTGTGAGTTTTGCTGTAGTGAACCCGCTCAAACGCTCACTCAGCCAAGTGAACAATGCCCTTAACGTCTTAGCCTCAGGCAACCTTACCCATAAGCTGGATGACTCTGGACACGATGAATTTGCAGAGCTGGCGAAAAACTGCAACCGTCTCGTCGATAGCTTACGCAGTTTGATTATCGGTATCTTGGATAGATCGAACCAACTGGCCGCGGCAGCTGAACAAACGTCGGCCATCACAGCGCAAACAACCTCCGGCATTCAAGAGCAAAAAAGCCAAGTGGACCAAGTGGCCACTGCAACCACAGAACTGAGTTCTAGCGCGCAACAAGTGTCGTTAAGTGCCGATCAAGCCCTTGAGCAAATCAAGCAAGCCGACCAAGAAACTCAGCATATGCGAGCCATTGCCGAAGAGAACAAACTGACGATTTTGGCTTTAGCCGATGAAGTGGCCAAGGCAGGCGTTGTGATCAATAAAGTGCAGTCTGATAGCGCCTCAATTGGCTCAATTTTGGATGTGATCCGCGGCATTGCAGAGCAGACTAACCTACTCGCCCTTAACGCCGCCATTGAAGCTGCTAGAGCCGGTGAACAAGGTCGTGGTTTTGCGGTAGTTGCCGATGAAGTCCGTAGCTTAGCCTCACGTACTCAAGTATCGACCCGAGAGATCCAACAGATGATCGAAGTGTTGCAACAAGGTGCAGAGCAAGCCGTTGCCGCCATGGATATGGGACGTGCTCAGGCAAACGCCTGTGTTGAAAAAACTGAGCAAGCCAACATTGCCCTCGAAACCATTAGCCAGTCTGTGCATAAGGCCTATGACTCAGGCACTCATATCGCCCATGCTGCTCAAGAGCAGAATTTAGTGAGTCAGCAAGTGTCTGAGAAACTGGAGCATATTGCTGCCATTTCAGAAGAAACCGCTATCGGCGCAGATCAAACGGCTCAGTCTAGCCATCAAGTCGCCAAACTAGCTGAAGAGCTTCAAGCCTCAGTCGGCGAATTTAGAGTCTAAATGTTAATTGCTAAAATCTTCTAAACCAAGGGTCGCTTAGCGGCCCTTTCTTTTGGGCCAAATTTACTTTCCCTATCATACCAATCACTCGGTCTGACCGACTTAGTGCAAATTAGGGCCATAAAAAATGCCGAACTTAAGTTCGGCATTTTTTCTGATTCAAGACAAGGCGTTTAATGCAAAGCGCTTAATACTAGGCTCTTAACGCTAATGGCTTAAACCCGTTGCTTAATACTCGTCAATTAAAATCACTAAGCTGCAAATAGAGCTAAAGTGCCGCTAGTTCGGAGCAACGAGTCCATCTCAGCGATTACTCTTCTTCGCCGCCCGCAGCAGCGCCAAGACGCTCTTTCACTGCTGCAGTGATAGGGCTATCACCATGACCGTTTGCTTCAGCCCAAGCTTGGATAGTCATACCATCGGCTTCAGCGACACTCAGTTCCGTCACCGACAAACGTTTAGCCACAAACTCACCGGCATCGTTAGCACTCGCGCCGTAAGCGGTACGCAATAGACTTGCGCCATCACAACTGATGCCACTGTAAATCTGACGTAGCTTAACGCGGCTTTCTTTTAACTTTTTACGTAGGCGGTTTTTATCGTTAGCTTTTACGTAATCGCAAATACTCGCTACGAGTGGATCAACGCCCGCAATAGCAGGGGTTGGTACAGTGATATAGCTAAATCCAATTAACGCAGCCAAGGCTACAGGCATAAGACGCATCCGATACTCCTTAATACTTTCTTATAGTTTTATTATCAATTTTGTATGGGCTGCATCTCGTCTCTAAAGGGTATTGACCTCTTGGCTTTAGCTCTCGTTCGAAATCTAGGATAACGAAATAGGCTATCTCTTCTTTCCGTGAAAACTAAATGTCCGATATGATGCAATACGTTAGATAAACTGACGACCCATACACACAGGGTACACAACAGAGGCTGCAATTTAACATTTTTTTGCCAAGTTGATAAAGCGATATTCCAAACCATCCGCATTTATACTAGACAAAGATTCCGTTTCTTTCCAAGTTCCGTCATCCCAATGGGGGAAAAATGTATCGCCCTCAACCTCAAGCTTGATTTGCGTCAAATATAAGGTATCTGCGTAAGGTAATAACTCGGCATAAAGCTGTCCGCCACCAATCACCACTAACTCTTCACACTCGCCGGCGGCTTGTTTGGCTGCATCAAAAGAGGTCACACAGGTCACTCCCTCAATGACGAGATCCGTTTGACGTGAAATCACTATGTTATGTCGGTCAGGAAGGGGTCTACCAATGGACTCAAAGGTCTTACGCCCCATCACCACAGGCTTACCTAGGGTCATGGCTTTAAAGTGACGTAGATCTTCAGGAAGATGCCATGGCATTTTATTCTCTTTTCCGATGACTCGATTGTTTGCCATCGCGGCTATCATAGCAATGCGCATGCTCACTCCTGTTTTATTGAAATAGAATTATTGAATGACGGGGCGGGTTCTGAAATACAGCAAGCTCGGCATGGCCAGCCCCACAGCTAACGCCCCGAGAATAAAGACGGTTTTGAGGCCATTACTAATCACTTGTGCCGTCAGTTCAGGACTCACCTGAGACTGAGCAGTCAGTTGCACTAAGGCAATGACGGTATTAAAGGCATAAGTGCCTGGGATCATAGGTATAATAGCGGCGACAGCATACATTAAAGGTGGCGCTAAGTGGCGCTTTCCAAACCCTATCGTAATAACCCCGACGATTGCAGCCGCGGCAAAGGTGGCCCACTCAATCGGTAAACCAAACTGTAGCATTAAAGTACGCGAGCTATGACCAATGGCTCCCGCTAAGGCGCAATAGGGAAGAAATCGTTTAGGAACATTAAACACCATAGCAAATCCCACGGCGGGAATTGCTGAGAAAAAAGCATCGTGCAGCAGCGTTATCAGTAATTCCATCATAGGAAAATCCCGCCGATCTGCATTGCAATCGTAATGCCTATCACAGAAGAAACGGTCAGCAAGGTCGCATGGCCCCAACGGGAGATGCCAACATTCATATGCCCTTTCACCATGTCGGAAATCGCATTGATCATCGGAAAACCCGGCACCAGCATTAGCACACTCGCGGCCATAGCAGCCTTAGGCGTTTCACTCAATGCAAACACATAGCCAGTTTGAGCCAACATACTGGTGACAAAAGCCGTGACGGCAAAGTTAACCAATAAATTAAAATGCCGCTTAGCAATCGCTAAACGTACCGACATGCCCACAGCTGCGGCAAAAAAGGTAATCACACACGAGATAAGATCACCATTAAACAGGTGACAAAAACTGGCACAAGACAGGCCAATCATGAAGACTACTAAACTCGGTGGATAGGTTTTAGGCTCAATCCGCGCCAAACGTTTACGGACTTCGTTGGGGCCATACAGACCTTTTTCAGCCAATAAACAGATGCGTTGTAATTCACAAACTATGGTCATATTAATGCCATGCTCACGAATACGACGAGTCGTAGTGATACAGCGACCATGAACCAAACTGGTTAATACGAGGGAATTGGAGGAAATAGAGAGCTCTACGCTGGCAAGGCCTAAAGCCTGACCTAGACGCTGGCTGATTTCTTCAACTAAATCAGATTCTGCGCCGTAGGCCAGTAGCAGTTGTGCAGCACGCACAACTTGCCGAGTAATATCATTTTGAGTATCTGCGTACACGGAACTCTCAAAATTAAGACGGTAAGATTATCTCTGGTAAATAACTTCTACGTCGTAGTCGTCATCATCAAAGTCGTCGTCATCATCTTCATCAACATAGTCTTCATTCACAGAATCTAAGTTAGCTTGATGATAATTATCCCACTTGAACTCGACTTCACTGTCTGGGTCGATTTCATTGTCTTCTGGTGGCAGGCTCGCAATATAATCGAGGAGCTTTAATGCCAACTCATTAGTGCCGTCGCGGTTGTAGGCAGAAATAGTGTAAACGTCGCCTTCCCAACCCATTTCTTTAACGATGCGATCAACCTTTTGTTGCAGCTCTTCTTCAAGCAGCAAATCGGTTTTGTTAAAGACTAACCAACGTGGCTTGCTCGCCAACTTTGGAGAGTATTTCTCAAGCTCACCAACGATAGCGCGCGCAGACTCAACCGGATCGGTTCCGTCAATAGGCTCAATGTCGATGATGTGCAGTAGAATACGACAACGCTCAAGATGCTTTAAGAAGCGAATACCTAAACCCGCACCATCGGCTGCGCCTTCGATAAGACCTGGAATATCCGCGATCACAAAGCTTTGACCAGGACGTGGATTAACCACACCTAAGTTAGGCACGAGTGTTGTAAACGGATAATCAGCCACTTTCGGCGTTGCACGGGAAACCGCACGAATGAATGTCGACTTACCCGCGTTAGGCATGCCAAGCAAACCAACGTCAGCCAACAGTAACAACTCTAATTTAAGGCTACGAACTTCACCAGGTGTTCCTAACGTCTTTTGACGTGGGGCACGGTTAGTACTGCTCTTAAAACGGGTGTTACCTAAACCATGGAAACCACCTTTGGCAACCAATAGCTTTTGACCGTGGGTCGTTAAATCCCCAAGGACTTCTTCAGTATCATGATCGACCGCGCGAGTACCAACAGGAACTTTTAAGATCAGATCTTTACCGCTGTGACCGGTACAATCACGGCCACGACCATTTTCGCCACGTTCAGCCATGTGAAAACGTTCAAAACGGAACTCGATCAAAGTGTTGAAGTTTTCGTCAGCTTGCAGGAAAACACTGCCGCCGTCGCCACCATCACCACCATCAGGACCACCATCAGGTACATACTTTTCGCGCCTAAAGCTAACACAACCGCTACCGCCGTCGCCTGCTTCGACCCTAATTACTGCCTCATCGACAAACTTCATACTTACTCCTGGCACCACTGAATGAAGCAATTATACCGTCTAACTTCATTGGTCGCCAAAAAACTCGAGATACTTTGCTCCCAATCTTACCTGTCAATGCTCATTCTTGGTAATCATTTACCAACTCAAGCATCTACACGGCGTAAATAGAAGCACAAAAAACAGAAAGCCCCACCAATGGCGGGGCTTTAACAGTATAAGCTAGGTTCGAAAATTAAGCTTCGATGCTAATAAACTTACGGTTATTAGCGCCTTTAACTTCGAATTTCACTTTACCGTCAGTCAGAGCAAACAGAGTATGGTCACGACCAATACCTACGTTTACACCAGCGTGGAATTTAGTACCACGTTGACGAACGATAATGTTACCAGCTAGAACTGATTCACCGCCAAAGCGCTTAACACCTAGACGTTTACTTTCTGAATCGCGGCCGTTACGAGTAGAACCGCCAGCTTTTTTATGTGCCATGAGTTAGACTCCTATTATGCGTTGATAGCAGTAATTTTAACTTCAGTGAACCACTGACGGTGGCCCATTTTCTTGTCGTGATGCTTACGACGACGGAACTTAACGATAGTTACTTTATCGCCACGACCGTGACTTACAACTTCAGCAACGACTTTACCGCCAGCTACTAAAGGAGCACCAACATGCACTGTTTCGCCATCAGCGATCAAAAGAACTTGATCGAATTCGATAGTTTCACCAGTTGCAACTTCTAACTTTTCTAAACGAACAGTGTGGCCTTCGGCTACACGGTGTTGTTTACCACCACTTTGAAAAACAGCGTACATAGCTATTTTACTCCAATTCCTAACACGCGGGCTCATTCTTGGATGAGGCAGGGTGCTATAAAAACTTTATTGACAATGGGCGCGGAGTTTACGCGAAGAATCTAACTCTGGCAAGCCCTAATTAGGAAAGAATAAAAAAAGACCGGATTAACTCTCACATTAGTTGAGCTAGTGCTGTCATATGTCAGAATTTTAGGTAAAATTCATTTCATTATAACACGTGAGCCTAAACAGGGGCCGGTACGTAATGACCCCACAACCAGAGTCTACTATGGATTTAAACGCTATTCGTCAACTGGCTGACACTGATATGCAAGCAGTCAATCAGCTGATATATAAACAGCTTGAATCAGATGTCGCCCTAATTAATCAATTAGGTTTTTACATTATTAATGGTGGTGGTAAACGTCTTCGTCCTCTGCTGTCGGTATTAGCCGCACGTGCGGTGACCTACGAAGGCGAAGCGCATCTTAAGCTAGCGGCGATTATTGAGTTTATCCATACGGCCTCATTGCTCCACGATGATGTAGTCGATGAATCGACATTGCGCCGCGGACGAGAAACCGCCAACGCACTGTTCGGCAATAGCGCCAGCGTGCTGGTCGGGGATTTTCTTTATACCCGTTCATTCCAGATGATGACTGAACTCGACAGCATGAAAGTGCTCAGAGTGTTAGCAGATACCACGAACGTATTGGCCGAGGGCGAAGTCTTACAACTGATGAATTGCAACGATCCTGACACCACAGAAGAAAGCTATATGCGGGTCATTTATTGCAAAACCGCTAAGTTATTTGAAGCGGCTACTCTGCTTGCGGGTGTGTTAGCGGGTGCGACGCCAGAGCAAGAAACCGCCTTAGGTAACTATGGTAAGTATCTTGGTACCGCCTTCCAGCTTACCGACGATTTACTCGACTATACCGCCGACAGTGATGAGCTAGGCAAGAACATAGGTGATGACCTTGCTGAAGGTAAACCAACTCTGCCACTCATCTATGCCATTGCCCATGGCACAGACGAAGAGAAACACCTCATACGTCAAGCAATTGAGCAAGGCGATGGTACACAGGCCATAGATAAAATCGTGGCAGCACTGCACCATTGCGGCGCGTTAAACTACACCCAACAAAAAGCAATTGAAGAATCAGAGAAAGCCATCGAGGCATTATCGATTCTGCCCGACAGCGACTACAAGCAAGCCTTAGTTGCGCTTGCTAAAATTTCGGTCGACCGTAATCATTGATCGCTCGCTAGTTCGTGTTTAGCCCAAAGAAAAGGTCTTACTCAGTAAGACCTTTTTTATTGCCTCAAATCCGCAATCCTAAGATTAAACCTGCCAGCGGATCGGCGCTTCGCCCCGCTCAAGTAATAATTGATTCACTTGAGAAAAATGCCCACAGCCAAAGAAACCCCGATAGGCCGATAAAGGTGAAGGATGCGGCCCAGTGAGCACTTGATGTTG
The DNA here is from genome assembly GCF_020447145.1 of Shewanella sp. SR1. Lineage (NCBI taxonomy): Bacteria > Pseudomonadati > Pseudomonadota > Gammaproteobacteria > Alteromonadales > Shewanellaceae > Shewanella > Shewanella sp. SR1. The sequence continues at coordinate 57,308 of NZ_JAJAEF010000009.1, forward strand.
CGGTGCGTTAATCACTTGACCTTTTTTGATGGCATGACTGCCCCAAAGCACGAAAATAATCGGCTGTGTCTGGCGATTTAATAATTCCAGCGCGGCAGCAGTAAACACTTCCCAGCCCGCTTTAGCATGGGAGTGCGCCTTACCTTGCTCAACGGTTAATACCGTATTGAGCATTAAGAGCCCCTGCTCCGCCCATGCGGATAAATCCCCGTGGGATGGAATGGTAAAGCCCTCAATATCTGTCGCTAATTCCTTGTACATATTGGCTAAGGAAGGCGGCGGTTTAATACCGCGTTTGACCGAAAAGCATAAACCATGGGCTTGATCTGGGCCGTGATAGGGATCTTGGCCAATCAATACCACTTTAACCTTTTCAAGCGGAGTCATAGTAAAAGCATTAAAAACATCGGCTTCGGGGGGATAAACCACTTTCCCAGCCCTACGTTCATTGTCTACAAATGCACTTAGTTGCTGAAAATAAGGCAAAGCCCTTTGCTCATCGATAAATGTTTGCCATGTCACCTGAGTCACGATTTTACTTCCTCAATCCTATTATCGGGTTAGCTTAAAAGCCCTGCTGTAGAATGGCAAGTTCGAAGGTTATGCTTGTCGATAAGTGATACGGCTATGTTTGCAGTGTTTCGCTTTAAGACTTTCAATTTAAAACATTCGAATTTAAATGCTATAGTGCGCCCATTCTCGCACTGTCTAATACGCCATGATGATCCAACATTCTGATAAATTGATGCAACGACATCAAACGGGTTTCACCTTAATAGAGCTTGTGGTGGTCATCATAGTGCTCGGTATTTTAGCGGTAGTGGCCCTGCCAAAATTTATCAATGTGCAGCAAGATGCGCAAATCGCTACAGTCAAAGCCGCAGGCGGTGGCTTTAAGTCAGCCATCAATCTGGCGCGCTCCGTTTGGGCGGTAAAAGTGGGCTCAGGTCCAAAAGAAGACTTACCTGTATTTGGCACGGCGCAATCTGAACAAGTGGATTTCAACGCCTTCGGCTGGCCTGCACAGCACTATATCTTTGGTAATGAAGCCTCACCGTCACTTGATAATGTCGAAGACTGTATCTCTGTATGGGAAGTATTATTCCAAAATACCCAACCGAGTGTCTCGCGCTTAAATGTTGATGTGACAGAAACCGACTACAAAGCCAGTTATACCAATCCTGGCAAGTGCACTTATTTCTATCGAACAAACGACAAACTCTCGATCAGTTATGACTCCCAAACCGGAGTCGTCATTACCGACACAGATCCCAATAGTTAATGCCTGACGATTCCTTCTTACGTCAATTAAGTTAGAATCGAACTTTAATCTGTTACTTTTTAGAGTGAACGCCATGACCGACACGAGCAACACCACCATTTACGAACTTGCCGATCAGTTTATTGCCTTAGCCAATCAGCTAAGCCAACAAGAAGCAGATGTAGGTAAAGTGGGCACAGCACTCCGTTTTGCCGCGGCACGTTTTAACGCCTTCGAAGCCGCGATTAAATCAGCGGATCTCGGCGCCGAGAAAGAAAGTGCATTAGAATGGTTTAGCAGTGAATTCAAAGAAATGCTGAGTGACAACTTAGACGATCACATCGCGAATCCGCCAATTCTCCAAGACGCGGTGGCAGAACAAGCCGACAATTCAGTGCAAATGTTTAAAGGCTAAGTACGCCCTTCATGTATAGCGAAAACATAAAAAACGCCATCGATTGATGGCGTTTTTGTTTGTTTAAACAGATGACCTGCAATCAATAACTAAAGCGTGTATACCACACGGATCGCCAGCAGTATCAATACCACGCCAGACAACTTATCAATTAACCCTGCCTTTTCCCGTAACTTAGGCAACACGCTTGAGTGGGATAACAATAAAGCGATAAGCGTGTACCAAAGGCCATCGACCACTAATGGGGTAAAAATGATTAAGGCTTTGGCTGTCATGCTGTCGGCCACCATCACGAATTGGCTGAATAATGCGAGGAAAAATAGCATGATTTTAGGATTGAATAAGGAAATGGCGATACCATCACGGGCTGCGGTCAAGGTATCTGTCGCCTCCCCTGCGGCCAATTTAGCTTGCATACCGCCCTTGGAACGCAGCGCCTGAACTCCCATCCAAGCCAGATACAAAGCACCGAGAATCGCAATGCCATTAAAGACTAAGGGCGCCTTTTTAAGTACGACGGCTAAGCCAAGTAACGTCACCAGCGCATAAATCCCAATGCCTATTGAATGTGCCCACGCACAAACTATGCCCTTGCCCCGTCCACCGCCTAATGTATGGCGCACCACCATAGCTAAACTTGGGCCCGGCGACATAGCCCCCAAACAACAAATAGCCAATAAACCTAACCAAGTACTAAAACTCATTGAACACACCTTACGCCGAATAAAAAGGCCCCATTGATGTATATAAACTCTGGGGCCTTAACTTGTTTGCTATTCTAGCATTGCGCCATTAAGGCGTTAACGCTAATCAATCCGTTTGTCGATAAATTAACGGCTATTTAGGCTGATAAAAAGCACGGATATCCTTCACTAACTGTGTTAAGGATTCGGGCTCAACGTACATCATGTGTCCCGCTTTATAGTAATGCATACTCACACGACTATTATCTATGCCGTTATCAGCAAAGGTATTTTCGGTGGCAAAAAATGGCGTCGCAAAGTCAAAGTAACCGTTGCCGACAAAAATCCGCAGATCTTTGTTCTCACGCTGCGCTTGGCCAAGATAAGGGGCGACGTTGACATAGTGCATCTGCTTGCCACTGATATTCCAATTCCAACTCCGGTTCACATCAACGGAGAGAACGTTGAAAGGACGGGATAAGGTCACGCCCAAATCGTCATACAGATATTGATGCATGGCAGCCGTATAAGCGCCATCAATCCCATAACCTGATGGATCATCGTCGGTTGAGTCGCCGCCACTGTCGTAGTCTTTACCTGTGTAGCGGCTGTCTAAGCGTCCTATCGTCAAATCTTGCTCTCTGAGCAGCTCCTTAGTGTATCGACTGGCGCTCACGCGCAAATTAACACGATCTAAATAGTGCTCACTTAAACCCGTAAAGCGCGCCAAGCTTTGACGTACAGCTTGATATGCCTCGGGTGTTAAGCGGCTGCCTTGCAACAACGCGAGGGCATAATCTTTGATCGCAAACTGGCGCGCTTCCTCAATAAAAGCCTCCAGCCCTAAAGCTTTATCCGCAGCGCTGACTTTATTATAGTAAAAAGCCGTCGCCGCCATGGTCGGTAAAAAACCAATGTATGGTTGATTATTACCCGGCTGGTAGCGGGCATGACTAAAATCGAGAATGGATGAAATCAGCATAATTCCATTGACCGAAATGTCGGTCCAACCACCCTGCAATTCATTCACAAGTGCTGCCGCGCGGGTAGTACCGTAACTCTCGCCGGCCAAATATTTAGGGGAGTTCCAACGTTTATGCTCAATCAACCAGCGGCGAATAAACTCGGCAATCGACTGGGCATCTTCTTTCACGCCCCAAAAGTCAGCACCTTTTTTATCGCCTAAAGCGCGGCTAAAGCCAGTACCTACGGGATCGATGAACACAAGATCGGACTCATCGAGCACAGAGTAATCGTTTGATTCAATACGATAAGGTGCTGCGCCGTCATCCTTTGCATCCGGCACCACCACACGTTTAGGGCCAAATAAGCCCATGTGCAACCAGAGCGATGCCGAACCCGGACCGCCGTTAAAAATAAAGGTTACGGGGCGTTTGCTGCTGTCTTTAACATCGTCACGTAAATAGGTAATAGAGAAAATACTCGCCAGCGGTTCGTCTTTATCATCCTTTAAAATAGTCTCGCCACTTATCGCTTGATAACTGACTTTTTGCCCTTGAATCGTCATCTTATGCTCGGTTTTAACCACCTCAGGGACAAGCTTGTCGGCTTTATCTTCGGCCTTTTTGGCGGTTTCGGCATAGCTCAGGCTCGAGCAGAATACGATCAACGGCAACAGTAATAATGACCAAAGCGGCCTAGCCGACGAGCGTCGACGCGATAGTAAAGGTGTCATCTTACTTCCTTTTATTTTTGTTATAGCGGTAACTATCATCTTGCCCAGCTTACAAAGACTCAACAGCAGGCGCAAAACACAATTGCAACTGAATGCGTCAAAGGGCTGCACAAATGAAATCCCATAAATTCACGCTGATTTAAGCCGTTAACCGCTAAGATAAGCACGAATCTAAGTCTGTATTCCTAAGCCTCTATGGTTAATAAAGGCACGCCATTCTCCAGCAGGAAGTTTTATGAGCACTATTACTCTGATCAGTATTATCATTCTTTGTCTATTAATCGGCGCTATCTTGCTGCTGCTTTGGCAAAGACAAAAAGGAAAAACCATACCGCTGGCGGTGATATTTGTACTGGGATTTTTCGCCTTAGGACTCGGCGCTATTATTGGATTTGTACATAAAGGCGAGGATTATCAAGCCTATCAAAAACTGCAATGGCACACCTTAGCGCCCGAGCAAATTGCGCCTCTGGTTGCCCAAGGCTATACCGTATTTGTCGATATTACTTCAGATTGGTGCACCATTTGCCAAACCAATAAAGCCGAAGTCACCCACAGGGAAGAAATTGTGAATGCCTTAATGGCAGACAACATTATCCTGATGCAAGGCAACTGGAGTGAAGCCAACAAAACGATTGAAAGCTATATGCGCCATGAAGGTGTACCTGGTACGCCCTACAATAAAATCTACGGTCCAAGCGCACCCAATGGCATTCTTTTGCCGTCAAAACTCAGTATGAGTGATGTGCTGAATGGCCTTGCTGCCGCACAAACGAATCGCAGCTAACGAAAAAATAACCAATAAAAAAGGCTGCACTGCAGCCTTTTTGCTCACTTCACTTCAAATCTATAAAAGCCAAATTTCTTGAAAGGTGGGTTAGAAATCGCTTCTATAAATTGGCTTACTCATTAAAAACGGTAATTTACACGGCCATAGTAGAAGCCACCGTTGTAATCGAACGGCCCACTTTCATAGTAAACGCCACCGAGTTCGCCTAAGGTTCCGTCTTTCAGCTTTTGCGCTTTTTGGTCGAATAGGTTATTTGCTCCTACCGCCAGAGTTAAGCCATCAAATAACTCATAGCTCACTTCCAGATCTATGGTGACTGCAGCATCGGCCATTTCAGAACCCCAATCAGAGGTATCGTCAGCATGAGTCGCATAGTACTCACCGAAGTAGTTACCACGCAGTGACATGCTTAATTGATCCCATGACTGCGCCCAGGTCAAGGTTGCACGGTGTGCAGGAATACCATCTTCTAAACGGCGAACCTTGCCTTCATCAGTGGTTTCGGGATCGTATTTATCAACGCTGGTATCGGTCCAACCATAGGCAAGACTGAATTTAGCATTACCCGACAGAATTTCCGCATCATAGGAGGCGACGATATCGATACCTTGAGTCGTAGTATCAAAGTCGTTGGTGTAATAACTCACGCCTTGGATCAACTCAGGGAACTCAACGCCCGCTGCACGCAGCGCATCATAGTCTTTAGCTTCAACATCAATCTTACTCGACTGCGCAATACGACCCTCAACGCCAATGTTGTAATAATCGACCGTTAAGAAAAAGCTTTCGTATTCATACACTGCGCCTAACGCATAGCTTGTTGACTCTTCAGGCTTTAACACTTCCCCGCCATAAAATGCCGCAAGTGGATCGGTGGGTGGCGCAATAAACGTCTGGATCAGTTCACCTTCGATAATCGATGTCTGCGTGTTGACGACGTTTTCTTGACCCACTGTTGGCGCACGGAAACCTGTGCTGTGTGATGCGCGGAACGACAACTCATCCGTTGCGGAATACTGCAATGTCAGTTTGTAATTTAACGTATCACCAAAGGTCGAAAAGTCTTCGTAACGCAGTGCTAAACCGACTAACCAGTCATCACTTAAATAGGCTTCTAGATCAGTATAAATACCGATATTGTGGCGAGAGTTTTTACCCGCAGATTCTGGGCCAAAGCCTTTAAATCCGTGCGCACCAATATTGAAACCTTGGTTAGCATAAGGGCCAGCAATCCACGAGGCTTCATCACCTTGAGATATCTCAAACGACTCATTACGCCATTCAAAACCAGAAGCAAAGCTAATGTCTTCGATGCCGCCTATAGTAATGAAACGCGAGAAATCTAAGTTAACTGTGGTTTCAACTTGCTCATAGGCACCCGTATCGAAATCAGTCGGCGTGTCTAATCCCAGTGATGGATTTAAAGAGTTTTTAAGGCCAAAGCTGGCTTTGTTACTGCCCGTACCGGCACTGAAATCATAATTCCACTCGCCGATATCGCCTTTTACACCGGCGAAGAAAGACATATCTTCAATGGTGCCAGTGAACTGCGGCGTATAGCCACCAGGGAATATCTGGTTCATGGCAAAGCAATTTGGATCGGCAACCATCGCCTTGTAAGCATCAGTATCGAGTACGTTGCCGTCACTTCCATCAGCATTTTTAGGGATAGGCACAGCCGCACAAGTCGACTGAACACCATTAACCGCACCTACGAGTAAGTTTTGACCATCGTCATTGGAATACACGTTGCTACGATTTTGCGGGTAACGATAATAAAAACCACCCACGGCATCGCGGGATGACAGGTTACCAAAGGCATAGGCATGCATATTGGCATTAATGTCTAAGCCTGAGTTGATGAACACTGAGTAGTCATCATTGATTTCAGGATTACCCCATACTTGAGCGGGGTCATTAATCGCAGTATTACCCTGCTCTGCTAAGTTAGCCGCATCGGGACGCTGCACACTTCGACTGGTTGCATCCGCATTTTTATACTGGAAGCTTAAGTTAACAAAGCCATTATCTGTCAGCGGTAAACCAACATCGCCTTCGACTGTGGTTGTGGCACCGTCACCCTCGTAATATTCACCTTGGGTCACTGTGATGGAGCCACCATCGGAATTATCTTTTAAGACAAAGTTCATTACCCCAGCAATCGCATCAGAGCCGTATTGCGCCGCAGCGCCGTCACGCAGCACTTCGACTTGCTTCAATGCAGAACCAGGAATAACTGAAATATCTGGGCCTTGAGCACCATCGTTAATGCCACCGCCTTGGAACGCAATCACAGCTGCGCGGTGACGACGCTTACCATTGACTAACACTAAGGTACTGTCGGAAGGCAAACCTCGTAAGTTAACGGGACGTACTAAGGTTGCCGCATCACTGATGGGTTGAGCGCGCGAGTTAAACGAAGGTACCGATGTCACTAACATATCAATCATGTCAGTCGAACCATTCTTTTTAAGGTCGTCACTACTAATAATATCAATTGGAACGGGGGAATCGCCGATTGAGCGTGGTGCCGCACGTGAACCAACAACCGCAATCTTTTCCACGCCTTCATTTTTAACAGCAGCGTCTTCTTCCTCAGCCATGGCTTGCGGGCTAATGAAGCTACCAGACAAAGCTAATGTAATCGCCAAACTGACTGCACTTAATCCAAACTTCTGCTTCTTTGAGGTCATCATATTCATCCCAACTGCTTATTATTTTTTTAGAATACCTGACCTGCTTTATGCGATTCTCATCCCTAAACCTTGCAACTACGGTCAATACAAAGTTATTTTTTACATAACAAGAACATTTTTATAACATAAATAAGACAATATCCAATGTTAAATCAGACTTTTGAATGAATATTAGTCATTTCTCTTTTAGATCAGTTTGTTATAGGTAAATATTTTTTAAGGTACTGCATTGGGTAAAAATGCATTTCAGAGTGCTAAAAATGTGATCCAAAATGTCACCATAAAGAGGTAAGTACTCAATAGTTCAATCAAAAACACGATATATCGCGTTATACGACTTAAGGTATACTCAGGCAATACCGCCCAAACCTGAGTACCACAGATGACAAATGAGATTTCGGTCAATAATGAAAAATCGGTAGATAAGCATTTCTTACCGGAAAACCAGTTACTGCTTAACGCTGTCGGTGAAGGTATTTATGGATTTGATTTAAGCGGTAATGCGGTGTTTATCAATCCAGCGGCAGAACGCATGACAGGTTGGAAGAATGAAGAGTTACTGGGCAAAAATATCCATAACTGCCATCACCACAGCCATGCGGATGGTAGCCATTATCCCCAAGAAGATTGCCCGATTTACAACACCTTAAAGGATGGTATTACCCGAGAAATCACCCACGATGTGTTCTGGCGTAAAGATGGCAGCAGCTTCCCCGTGTATTACAGTTCCACCCCCGTTTACCGTGATAATGAACTGATTGGCGTAGTCGCGATATTTCGTGACATTAGTATTCAAAAGCAAACAGAGCAGTCATTACGCCAAGCATTGGCGCAAGTGCAGGCGCTCTCGGAGCGACTCGCCTCGGAGAATCATTATCTGCAGGCTGAACTTGCTGACAAAACGGGTGATGTGGATATTTCGGGCGCCAGTAGCGTGATCCGCCACATGATCCAGCAATTGCATATGGTGGCCAATACCGACAGTACTGTGCTCATTTGTGGTGAAAATGGCACAGGAAAAGAGCTCGTTGCCCGTAACTTACATCAACTCAGTCGCCGCAAAGACAAGCCGATGATCAGCGTCAACTGCGCTGCGTTTTCGGCATCTTTGTTAGAAAGTGAACTCTTTGGTCACGAGAAAGGCGCATTTACCGGTGCCACCAGTCGCCGTAAGGGTCGCTTCGAACTTGCTCACCAAGGCACGCTGTTCCTCGATGAAGTGGCAGAACTCAGTTTAGAAGCCCAATCAAAACTACTGCGGGTCATCCAAGAGCAATCCTTCGAACGCCTCGGAGGCAGCGAAACCATTCAAGTGGATATTCGCTTGGTCGCCGCCAGTCATCACGACTTACTCAAGCGGGTCGAGCAGGGATTATTTCGGATGGATCTCTATTACCGCTTGAATGTATTCCCTATTCAAGTACCACCACTGCGCGCGAGGATCGAAGATATCCCCGAACTCGTCAGCCATATACTGCACAGCTTGAATCGTAAGTTAGGCAAAAAAATCCGCGGTGTGAGCCAAAAAGGGCTGCAAAAACTCATGGCTTACACATGGCCGGGCAATGTGCGCGAATTGCAAAATATTCTCGAACGCGAAGCCATTCTATCCCAAGGCGATATTCTGCAGATCCATGCGATGCCGAGCAACAACCCCTTAGCTCAAGCACAAGGCCAAACCTTAGCAGAAGCGGAAGCCTTACATATAGAACAGACCCTTAAACGCTTAAACTGGCGAATATCCGGTCCACTCGGCGCGGCGAATGTGCTAGGCGTTCCGGCAAGTACGCTGAGATCGCGGATGAAAAAACTGGGGATCCAACGTCAATCGAGTGAAATATAACTCAAACCACACAAGCTAAAAGCACGATATATCGCCAATATGTGATATATCGTGACTACCACTTAGCTCGCATTGCAAAATAACCATATATATCATAAGGTTGAATCAGTTAAAACTTGGCCTAGCGCTTGCTATAGGGAGGCGAATCTTATTTAAGCCGTTAGGACCCTTTATGCCCAAGAGCGAAGTTACCCCCAATTCTCCAAGTGTGAATAAGAGTGTGAACGCGAAACCTTCCTCAGTCGAGCTGCACATTCCGATTAAAATCCTCTCCAGCGAAACTGCAACAGGGAGCAATACGCCCTCTGGCAACATCCATTTTCGTGAGCAGAAAGGTGATTTTCAGCGCCTGCGAACCATGATGAATAGCCTGCTGATCGTGCTGTTTTTCGCCTTGCCGTTTATCTCAATCGATGGCCGCCAAGCGATATTGTTAGATATCAGCCAGCAACAGTTTTTCTTCTTTGGCATCACGCTATGGCCGCAGGACTTTACCCTACTCGCATGGATTTTTATCGCCGCCGCCTTCGGTCTGTTCTTTATTACCGTATTCTGGGGCCGCGTTTGGTGCGGCTATCTTTGCCCACAAACGGCGTGGACCTTTATCTATGTGTGGATTGAAACGCGCATCGAAGGCAGCAGCAACAAACGCAAGCAACTAGACAAAGCGTCTTGGTCTGGCAGCAAAATAGGTAAAAGAAGCACCAAGCACTTACTTTGGGGTCTCGCCGCCCTGCTCACTGGCTGTGGTTTTATCAGCTATTTCATTCCCGCCAGCGAACTCTATATGGACATATTGACGGGTAATGCCAGCTTTTGGGTGACTAGCTGGGTCTGGTTTTTCGCCATTTGTACTTATCTGAATGCGGGCTGGATGCGCGAGCAAATGTGTCTACATTGCTGCCCCTATTCACGTTTCCAAGCTGTAATGTTCGATGCCAACACTAAAACTGTGACCTATGATGCACAGCGCGGTGAATCCCGCGGCCCACGTAAACGTAAGCAAGAAACCAATCTCAGAGAGAGTAATCTTGGTGATTGTGTTGACTGTAATTTATGTGTCGAAGTGTGCCCAACAGGAATAGATATTCGTAACGGCTTGCAATATGAGTGCATCAACTGCGGTGCCTGTGTCGATGCTTGTAATGAAACCATGTTGAAATTCGATTATAAACCGAACCTTATCGGCTACATGAGTGAGAATGATCTTAAGGGAGTCAGCTACTCCTATTGGCGCTCGCCGCGATTTTTAGGCTACGGCGCAGCGGTCGTGATCATGCTCATAGTGATAGGGTTAGATTTGAATAGCCGCAGCGAGATCCAGCTTAACGTGATCCGAGACCGTCAGAGCCTGTACCGCGAAACGGCTGACAATAAGATTGAAAATACCTATCAGCTGAAGATCCGCAACAAAACGCAGGACACTAAGCAGTATCAACTCGCCGTCGACAGTGAAATGCCCTTCAGCTTGATTGCCGATCCTATTATTACCTTGGCTGCGGGTGAACAAGTGGACTATCCCGTCACTGTATTAGCCGATAAGGATGCCATCCCCTCGGGGCGCAAAATGATCCAATTCTCGGTGACGGATGTTACACAGCCAAGCCAGCAAGTGAGTCAAGAAACTGGATTCTTCAGTCCCTAGGCTTTTAGCGGTTAATATCGGTAACCGTCTACATTAACCGCTAAATCGGCGCTTGGGGAGTCAACCCAAGCGCCGTTCTAAATCAAACACTCATCCCCAAAAGACAGTGTGTTTCTTGCGATATCTTTAGCGCTTCTTCGTTCAATAAAATCCAATCTTAGGCATCTATTAGCAGTGGCTGCAATCCATCAGGTATTCGACGTTACGCAAAATAAGCTTAAGCAAAAGCAAATTGAATTCTTATAAACATATCCATTACAAAATCTCGAATGCTCTCCACTCACGCACTATTTAGTGCTTTATCGATGACACGATAATTACGCTATCGTTAACGCCTAAGTTTTAGAGTAAAAATACTATTTGTTACATAAAGATACCGTTATTGGCATAGCGATGTTTTTCGCGATAAGCATTGACCTCTAGTGCTAACACCCTCTAATCTAAACACCTGTTTAACTCCAGAATAATAACAACTAATAAACATCATCTTTGAGGTAGTTCAGCATGGCATACGATCAAGACTCTCAACTCAAACTAGACTACTCATCACTGGTCGATCTGATCGAGAAAACCAGCCTACGTTATGGCGATAAACCCGCCTATGCCTGCCTTGGTAAAACCAGCAGTTTTAATGAGATAGAACGCGATTCTCGTTACTTTGCCGCCTATTTACAAAATAAGACCACACTCAAACCGGGCGATCGCATCGCCATTCAATTGCCCAATATCACCCAATTTGTCATCGCGGCCTACGGCGCAATCAGGGCTGGGCTAATCCTTGTTAATACGAATCCTTTATATACCGAGCGCGAGCTTATTCATCAGTTCAATGATTCTGGTGCTAAAGCGCTCGTGGTGTTATCCGACCTATTGCCGACCTTGGCCAAAGTCATCGACAGTACTCAAATAGAACTCGTCATCTCCACCCATCCTTTAGATTTGATCGATCCGCATGTGCAGCCAAAAACAGGGCTTAAGAATGTCGAGTTTTGTCAGATTTTAAAGCAAGGGGCTGACCTTCCTTTTAGCCGATTTATCTCAAATCTTGACGACCTCTCGGCGTTGCAATACACAGGTGGCACGACAGGATTATCTAAAGGTGCCATGTTGACCCACGGCAATATGCTCGCCAATGCGGCGCAGGTAAAATCCCGCATCGCGAGCGTGATCACCGAAGGGGAAGATATCTTTGTTGCGCCACTGCCGATTTACCATATTTACGCTTTTATGGTGAACTTAGTGCTGTATTTCGAGTGCGGCGGTTGCTCGGTATTAATTCCAAATCCGCGTGATATTAGTGGCTTAATTAAGACACTCGCCAAATACCCCTTCACGGGATTTGCAGGCCTCAATACCCTGTTTGTCGCCCTATGCCATCAACCCGAGTTTAAAGCACTGGACTTTAGCCACTTAAAAATCACTATCTCGGGCGGCACTGCACTCACTGCCGCAGCGGCGAATATTTGGCAACAGACGACAGGCAATATGATCAGCGAAGGTTATGGATTATCTGAAACTTCGCCAGTGATTTCACTCAATGCGCCCGGTTATCAAAAACTTGGCACTATTGGTAAACCTGTGATTGGCACTGAAGTTAAACTCTTAGATGAAAACAACCTTGAAGTGCCCTTAGGTACAGCGGGAGAATTAGCCGCGCGTGGCCCACAAGTGATGCGGGGTTATTGGAATAATCCGCATGAAACCGTCAACGCTATGACTCCAGAAGGTTTCTTTAAAACCGGTGACATTGCCATAGCAACAGCGGAAGGTTTCCATCAAATTGTTGATCGCAAAAAGGATATGATCATAGTCTCAGGCTTTAACGTTTATCCCAACGAGGTGGAAAACGTGCTGGCGAGCCATCCAAGTGTGATCGAATGCGCCGTGGTGGGAGTAAAAGATGAACACTCGGGCGAAGCGGTTAAAGCCTTTATCGTGCTCAAGGATGATAGCCAAGATCATCAACAGGCAAAAGAGGCCATTCTAACCTATTGCCGTGAGCAATTGACCGCCTATAAATTGCCAAAAACCATTGAATTTATGACGCAATTGCCTAAGAGTACCGTAGGTAAAATTCTGCGCCGCGAGCTAAAAGATAAAGCTTAGAGACCGCACTTAAAGTGCCGTACTTAAAGACAAAGCTGATTAACAGAGCTTAGAGACAAACGCACAATAAAAGACCCAGTGAGCTAGCTTGAGCGTTTCGGCTAGCAACTGGGTTTTATTTTACTTAAATGGTCTCATTCAAGGCGCTGGCATTGGCCTCTTCGGTTAACAATTGCAGACTGGCAAATTCACGATATAACGCATTGGATTGCATCAACTCTTGGTGGCGTCCGCAGGCAACAATCTCGCCCTTATCGAACACAAAAATCCTATCGGCATTGATCACCGTCGATAAGCGATGGGCAATAATTAAGGTGGTTTTACCCGCCATCAATACATCCAGCGCTTGCTTCACTTTCTGCTCGCTTACCGCATCTAAAGCGCTGGTCGCTTCATCGAGTAACAATATGGGTCTGTCGGCTAAAATCGCCCGTGCAATGGCGATCCGCTGTTTTTGTCCGCCTGAAAGCCGCACGCCACGCTCACCTAAATAGGTTTGATAACCGTCAGTAAACTCGCTAATAAACTCGTGGGCACGGGCTGCAATACAAGCATCAATCACTTCTTGCTCAGTCGCATCGACTCGGCCATAACGCACGTTTTCAAGTACGCTGGTCGCAAAAATCACTGAGTCCTGCGGCACCAGAGCAAACTGCGCTCTTAGGTCATGTGGCAAAAGCCTGGCTATATCAATTCCTTCCAGTCGAATACTGCCAGCGCTAGGGACATAAAAGCGCTGCAATAACTGGAACAAGGTACTCTTACCCGCGCCACTTGGGCCGACTAAGGCGACCCGCTCACCCGCGGCAATAGCCATATTGAGCTGTTTTAGCACTAAGGCATCATGCTCTGGATAGGCAAAGTTGAGTCCTTCTATGACTAACTCACCACTGACCTTGGCGGGTAAAACAATAGGATGAGTTGCAACGGGAATATCCACTAGCGTTTCAGCCAGTTCAATTAAACGCTCGGCGGCGCCAGAAGCCCGCTGGATCTCACCGATCACTTCGCTAATCGTCGCCACAGCGCCTGCAACCATCACAGCGTAAAACATAAATGCGGATAGCTCGCCGCCCGTCATCTTACCCGCCATCACATCGTGGGCACCGACCCAAGTCACCATAGCAATCGCCGCGATACTTAAAAACATCACGGTTGAGATCAGCAAGGCACGGTAACGGATCCGCCCGCTTGCCGCAGACATCACATCTTCGACGCGGGTATTGAATAAGCTACGGTCTTTATCTTCATGACCATAGGCTTGTACCGTATGTATTTCATGAAGTGTTTCATCCACATAAGCGCCGAGATCGGCAACCCTGTCTTGGCTTTCTCGCGCCAGCGTACGCACTTTACGGCCGAAAAAGATCACAGGTCCCAACACTAAAGGTACAGCCAATAACACTAATAAGGTCATCTTAACGCTGGTGATGCCCATCATGACTAAACCACCAAGTACCGTCACACTTGAGCGCAATGCCATAGATAAACTCGAGCCCACCACGGTTTGCAGCAAAGTAGAGTCGGCGGTAAAACGGGAGATCACTTCACCGGTGCGCACTTTAGCGTAAAAGGCGGGGGAAAGTTTAAGCAGTTGATTGTAAACAGTTAGACGAATATCGGCACTGACCCGCTCGCCGAGCCAAGTCATTAAATAGAAGCGGCAAAACACCGCAGTGCCACTGACGGCGGTAATCCCAAGCACTAACAGTATGATTTCATTCAGCCGCTGCGCATTGTCACGCACAAAGCCTTCATCAACCATTAAGCGCACACCTTGGCCCAATGATAGCCAAGCGAGTGACCCTATCATCAAGCAGATAATCGCCGCGACGACTTTCAGTTTGTAGGGTTTAAGAAAACCCATAATCCAAGGCAATACGGATCTTTGCTGCGCTGAGGTTGGTTTAACCTTCGAAGCATCAGCGCTTATTGTAGGCGTGACTGGAATTAACTTTTCAGGCAATGGCTCTGCGCCCGCTTTAATGGAGTTTGGTGATTTGGCTAATTCGACGGTCGGCTCTGTCACGGGTGATATCCTTCGGTAGGGAACGGCAATTCAAGCATAACATTCGCCTGAACTGGGTATCAGCAAGCCGTTAACCGCGCAGCTTTGCTTAAAGCATATCAATTAGATGCTACCTGTTGCGGGTAAATTCAAGGGCAAAGCGTGGTTTTACTCAAAAGAAAGCATAAAAGAAACCCGCAGCGAGTGCGGGTTGGTTTTATTGCCATCGCTTAGCGCGACTTAAGCGACTTGCTGGTTTTCTGGCGTTTTGGGCGTGCCATGGTGGCCATCACGCTTCCAATCCACATCTAACAACTCTGCGCCGCTCAGGCTAAATGCTTGGCCAAAACCTTTCACATAAAGACCCTGATGGGGCGCGAGCTTGTATAAGTTAAAATCGGTTAATGCCGCAAGGTTATCGGACATTTCGCCAAAACGGGCCGACAACACACCAACGCCCTTAATGAAGGCTGGCGTATCACGGGGCACGGTCTCGGCAATTGCATCAAAGGTCAAACGCTTGCGGGCAAAAACCGATTTGGCCGCGGTTTCATCTTCAACAAGCATCACAGAGACCTTAGATGAGTGCTTTAAGTTATGACCATGACGGGCTAAGTCACTCACCAGAATATAAAAACCATCATCGGCCAGTGCGAAGGGTGCATAACTCGCATTCGGCTGGCCATCAATACCTAGCGTGGCCAGTTGTAAGGTTTCCCTTTGCTGTTTGAAGGCTTCTATCTCAGGTAAAAGCTTGTCTCTTAAACGTTGTTCTTGTTCGGTCATTTCAGGCTTCATTTGCTGTGTTCCTTAAATACTGTCGTTAATGCTGCAATTCAGAGGTGTGATTACACCGAGGCAAAGGCAGTTGCGAGCGCTTTAAATTGGCGAACTTGTTCAGGAAACAGCGCTCTTTGTTTATCGCGACCTAAATACACTTTGAACACGACCTCACCTTCGCTGCCGAAGAAGTTAATCGAATGGCTCTCGCTGCCTCTAAAAGGTCTGCTGATCAAAGCGATGCCACGCATGGCATCTAATTTGAGATGCCCGTGCAAACCGTCGCCCTTGCTGTAAAGGTTGTAATAACCATGGGCATATTTTCCCTCGGGAAAATCCCCTTTAAATTCAAATACGCTGCCCGATAACATCACAATAGTGGTTAACTTTCCCCATTCGGGTAAGGCTTGTAGTAAGACATCGAGCTGAGTTAACGGCACAAACACCACTTGTTCGGGCGGCAGGGCGGCAACGACTTCGAGCTCGGCAATGCCTAATTCACTGGCGAGCTGCGCTGGCATCAAATCAGCTTGTTGCTCAAATCGTTGTCGCAGTTGCGCCTGTTGCTCACTTAGCTGACGTTGCTCAGAGCCTAAATCTGGCGCGACATCGAGCTCGCTATCGAGTGTCATCTTCATTTTACTGTCTCCAGCGGTAATGACTATTGAGTGGCTTGGCATTAAACGCTGACTCCCGTTTACCGCTTGCTCAGATTTAACACTCAGCATTTGCCGAAACGGAAGTCAGCACTTTAATGCAGGGCTTAGAACATATAGCGCGCCGATAACTTCATATTACGGCCCGGTTGATACAAGGTTTGCCACGCTTGTTGGTACTTTTCATCGCCGATGTTTTCGATGGCGAAATCCACTCTCACACCCGCCATCGCGCCCATAGTCGGCTCCCACGCAACATACACATCCCATAGGGTGTAATCGTCGTATTTCGCCACTTTGAAGCCATCAGGCGTATTCGACTGCGTCGCCACATAAGTGACGCGAGTGCCGAGTTTCATGTCGCCTTCCATAATGCCTTGGGATAAATCAACGTTAAATTTATTGGCGGGTATACCTTCAATATCGCCGCCATTTTTACGATCTTCACCATGGGTTTGGCCATAATTCATCGCTAAGCGAGTTTGGCCAATTCGGTAACGACCGCTAATTTCAAAGCCAGTTAAACGCGCATCTTCGACGTTATTCCATGAGGTCGTTTGCTCGAACCCAGGAATACCATGCCAAGGATTAGACACTTGCTGCACGATGAAATCGTCCACATCGTTACGGAAGATGTTGAACGTCAAAGCTAATTCATCATCACCGGCTAACTCACTGAAACGTAAGTCTGCTTTGATTTCTTTGTTGCGGGCTTTTTCAGACTTTAGATCCGGATTGGTCGCAAAGGTGTTGCATAGACCTTGGGGCAAAAATCCCGGAATAGGTGGAATGCAGTAATGGGTGCCGCTAGAATACATTTCCTCTACCGAAGGTGCGCGGAAGGCTTGATCGTAACGGGCACTTAAGGTCAACCAAGATTGAGTCTGCCAAACTAGCCCTAGTGATGGCGATAACTCATTATCATCGGAGGATAAATTGAGGTTGTTACTGTCATTTTTAAAGCTGTCATAACGCAGACCCGCATCCAGATTTAATGTCTGAGTCAGCTCAATATCTGCCCGCGTAAAAGCGCCCCATACTGTGGTTTCACCATCGATATTTCCCGGACGCTGGCCCACTTGACCCGAATCATCACGCGTCGTTTCTATGGTATCGCGAAAGCCATCAACGCCGTAGGTCAACAAAGTATTGCCCAAGCGCGAACTGTTATTGAGGTTAATGCCCACAGTGCGATACTCAGTGCTGTCTAGCTGGCCCTTAGTAATACGGTCTTCATCGTAGTCGGTACTGTTCCAATACACTTGCATCTTAGTATCTAGATACGGGTTATTGGCAGGATTAAAACTGTAATCTAAAGTGATATTTTGATCGTCTGTCTTGCGACGCACTAAAGGTATTGAATTACTGGCTGCCGCAGAAGGATTACTTGGCACTAATTCATTGATCTTATTGACTCTCGCCGATAACTCTAAGCGTGACGCCTCATCGGCTTGCCAACCGAATTTAGCTAAACCACTGCTGCCATGGGATGAACTGTTGCTTAGGGTTTCGTCATTACCGGTTTTTATATTGTTTGAGTCGGTGTAAGAGCCGTTTAGTAACCAATCGATACTGTCTTGTTGACCATAAATCGCGCCACTGGTTTTAGTGCGCGAGCCATTGGTTTCATAACCTTGTTTGAAATAGCCACCAAAGGTTTCATTGGGCGCTAAGAAATCCTGCGCTGACTTAGTATTTTGCGCGACGACGCCACCCAGTGCGCCACTGCCCCACAAACTACTGGCTGGACCGCGCAGCACTTCAATGGATTTCAGTAACTCAGGGTCCATAAAGTAGGTAGCTCTGTGGCCAGAGCCGGTATTTTGTCTTGCTCCGTCAATCGTCTGCAGTACTCGACTGCCACTTAAACCACGGATTTCAACCCCTTGAGATGAAGCTCTTGGGCCATTCGTCAGCGTAATATTCGCCTCGTTTTTAAGGGCATTAGCCACGGATGATGCTTGAGCTACCGCAAGTTGCTCTTCACCCACCACGGCTACGCTGCGGCTGGTTTCGGAGGCTTTCTCGCTGATGCGGGTTGCACTCACTAACACTTCATCAAACTCTGTCGTAACGAGTTTCTTATCCGCATCACCTTGAACAACAGGCTTAACATTTTCTTCTGCCGCTAACGTAAAACTTAGGGCCGTACTGCTCAGTGCTATCGCCATGGCGATCACTAACGGCTTTTTCTTCATCTCTTCATCCTCAAGTGATAATCAGCTGTTCCCGTGCAATTCAATACTGAGCCCAGACTCTCTTTCCAGACACCAATCCTTTTGAGATTGAGTCTGTTACAGATGCTCAATTCCAGATTAGGCTCTTTCAAACTTGAGCCCTTTCCAGACAGAGTCCAAGACAATCAGTACCCATAAAGTAGGATGAATTACCGGTTTAGCTGTTTTTTTAAGCGCTCATTCGAGCTATTGCAGGCACTCTACCTGAGATAACAAAATAGATCAAATGCAAATCATTATCATTTGCGATCTTGTTTATATTGAGATATCTTAATTAGCGAAGATAAATGAGCAGAAGTGCTTTATTGGGAAAAAGAGGTTGCTGTGACACCGAAACGATATCTTGCCTTTGGCGCGTTAACTGTTGCCATCCAAACGGGTGTTATCGCCTCGCAGCCTGCTATCACTATGCTGCAAAGCGCCCAAGCATCGAGTGCAAATCAAGCATCGAACGCTCCCAGCGCGAATCGTGTCACCCTCAATTTTTCTGCTGCGACAAGCACAACAAGCAGCAGTGTCGAGCCCATAACGCAAGCAGAATCCAAGCTAGCAAGCGTAAACAGCACAGTGCGAAAAGTATCAACAGCAGAATCTGTCGATAAGACGGTTATCGAGGCTGTAGAAAAACCCAAAGCTGATCAACGAATTGACAGCCAGTTAGCTAAGAAACCTTCTATCGCAAAACCTACTGCTAAAAGTTATCCAGATACAGATCCATCAGCGACGAACGCTTTAGCACATAAGCGACCCGAACATGTTGAACAAGAATTAGAGCTAAAAACAGAGCCCAAAACAGCACAAGAACCAACGAATTTAATCGCTAACGCAGCCGAACTAGATGCAAAAGCGACTCAAAATGTAGACAGTGCAGCCGCTGACAATGCCCCATTTAACGACAGCCTCCAAACGAACATAGTGGAATTAGCCAAACCGCTGTTTGCTACAGCGCCACCGCAACCGACTTATCCGCGAATAGCACGTAAGAAAGGATTCGAAGGAACTGCAACCATAGAAGTGATGTTTAACGAACTTGGCGAGCAACTGGCACTGACGTTAGTCACAAGCTCAGGCTTCAGCCTGCTAGATCAAGCAGCAATCGCTGCGGTTGAAAACTGGCAATTTGCGGCGCCGACGCCAAGGTTAGCGAGTCACTACAAGGTCAGAGTGCCTATTCGTTTCGCGCTTAACTAGCGGGCCTCAATCTTATCGCTGAAAAGCTAGCCATAGGAAAACAAGCAACAGGAAAGCCTGCAGTACGAAAGATAAAGCGCTAAATAGTGAGCCATAGTAAAGCTCACTTTTTGATTCACTCACTGACGTATAAAACTGATTTTTCAATCGATTGGAGAGGCTTAATGCCCATAACTGATTTCTCAACCCTACAGACTCAGCTTGGCGTGCTGACTTGGCCCTTGTTGTTATGTGCTTTTTTGGCCTTGATGATCTGCCTTGAACGTAGCGCCTTGTTTTTGCATCAAACTCTGCTATCAATCTGGCCGAAAAAACAGGCTTGGGTAACGTCATTGCGCCAATCAAGCTCGACGGCGACCACTGAAAACGTCAGCGCACTGCTAGCGCAAACCAGCGCACAGCAAGATTTACTCGCCCGTGGCGCGACCTTGTTACTCAAACAAGTCCACCAGCCCAAAGTGCTAAGGGAAGAATTACTCAGTCTGTGGCTCAACAAACAGCAACGCGACTTGCAAGCCGGACTCAAGGTTTTACAGGTGATTGGCATTATCAGCCCATTACTCGGCCTACTTGGCACCGTACTAGGCCTCATCGACATGTTTGCTCAGCTTGGGCAATCACAAGGCCCTGTTACCCCAGCGCAACTCAGCGCCGGACTTGGCCTTGCGATGAACACCACAGCCGCCGGACTTATTATCGCTGTACCTGCCATTACCGCCGCCCATCTCTTTGGCATCTGGGCTCAAGGTCAATGCCTGCGCGCAGGGCACGTGCTCAATCAACTCAATCTGTGGTTAACGGGTATCGAAGATATTTCAATCGATAGCAATCAATACCAAGCATTCAGCAAAGTCAGCAACAGCAGCACTGAGCAAAAATCGGCATTCAACTCTCATTCCCAGATTGAGCCACAGACATGATAAGTGCAGATGCATCACCGCGATCGCAGGCTGGCATTGCTTCGCCTGAGTTGCTTCCAAGCCTAGATTTAACCGCATTAATCGACATTATTTTTATCGTGTTGGTATTTCTACTGCTGACGGCAAACACCCAACTACTCAGCTTGCCGGTAGATGTGCCGCAAAGCCCAAGTTCGGCCATCACTGCAATCGACAACAAGCCAACAATTGCCATCAATATCATGGCGACAGCGCCTTATTGGGCAATCGATAGTGAGACATTTGATGATTTAGCGACTTTTACCGCCGCGTTTACCGCACATTTTAACGCTATGCCAGAGGCGACCGTGATTATTGCCGCCGATAAGGCTGCGCCGGTGGAGCCCTTGATGCAACTGCTCGCGCTGTTGCAGACGCAGTCTATTAGTCAGGCCCAAATCTTGATGGAGCATTAGCGTATTGACGAGCCCGCTATCTGCCCCAAAAAGCCAAATGAGCAAGCTAGATAATGAGCCAGAGACACAGCAAATGTTGTCTCTCTGACTAAAGACCAAAACCAACACGAAAAGATGCAGGCAGTAAATCGTTACTTTTAGCACGCTAACTTTAACGTACTGATTTTTAAAGCCACTATTTTAAAAGTCTGATGTTAGAAACAGTATCTAAGCCTGTGGCGAACAAGTTTGTATTAGGAGTTCAACCATGTTGTTTCAAGCAACTAAAATATCATTAAAAATAGATACTAGCGCCCTTGGCCATCGGCATAAGCCTAAGTGCACATTTAATCCGTTAAGCCGATTTAAGCCATTACGCAAAGTGTTGTTTATCGCCTCAGTATTGACAGCTTTGCTATCGTCCAGCGTCTTTAGTGCTGAACATGAGATAAGACTCGTGAGTGCGGGCACGGGCGTCACTGAACTCGTGCTCGCCCTCGATGCGGGTAATGAGCTGGTCGCCATAGATTCCACCAGCTATGTACCTGACGGTTTAGCCCATGTGGCTAAGCTTGGCTATCACAGAATGCTCTCTGCCGAAGGCATTATCGCCCTCTCGCCAACACTCGTTGTCGGCTCGGATGTCATGGGGCCTGAGACCACGCTCAATGTATTAAAACAAGCCAATATCCAAGTTGTGCAGTTACCCGCAACGAACGATGAGCCGCAGCTAATGAGCAATGTGGATACCTTAGGTCAATTACTCAATCGTCCTGATAACGCTGTTAAGTTAAAGCTGGACTTACATCAACAACTGCAAAGCTTGGCGGATAAAAAACAACAAATAAGCGATGCTGGCGCTCAGCCAAAAATCCTCTTTATGCTGCTACAAGAAGGCCGTGGCGCACGGGTCGGCGGTAAAGGCACTGCCGCTGATACTATTATCGCGCTATCAGGCGCACAGAATATCGCCGAGTTTGATGGCTACAAAAGTATGTCTCAGGAAGGGATTTTGTCCTTGCAGCCCGACATTATCTTGCTGTCAAAGCGCAGCGATAAACCCGCCGAGCAAACCAACGCGCAAATTGCCCAAGAACTGATAAAAGAGATGCCGCTGCTTGCCCATACCCCCGCGGGTAAAAACGGCTATATTCAAACGCTGGCGCCACAAGCGCTTCTCGGCGGCTTAGGCATCAGTGCGATTAGCGCAGCCGATACGCTCGCCAGCACATTGCTCAAGCAAAATCAGTAACCTGTATAGTTATCAATACCGTCACTCATCAGGGCGATCATGCTAGTCACTTATCTAAGTTACTAATATTGAGTTACTTATATTGGGTCACTTATATTGGGTCACTTATATAACGTCACTTATTTGAATGGCTTGTATGAGCCACTAAACGGACTCGCAGATTAGCGCCACTGACTCACACACCAGATTAGTCACCTGATAAAAATAGAAAGGATAGTTGAGATGTTCCTCAATCGCTGGCTCTGGCCCGGTTTAGTCACACTGTTAGCCCTAAGCTGCTTACTCTCGGTCAGCACTGGGCCGGTCAGTATCAGCCTAGTGGATGCCCTAAGCGCAGTGCTTAATTGGGCGACCCAGCAAAACATCGGCAATATTGCACCCCACGAGCAACTGGTGATCAACAATGTTCGCCTGCCGCGGACATTATTGGCACTGGCGGTGGGCGCCACGCTCGCTCAATGCGGCGCAGTGATGCAGGGACTGTTTCGTAATCCCTTGGCGGATCCCGGTATTATCGGGGTGTCATCTGGCGCAGCTCTTGGCGCGGCCATCTGTATCGTGCTGTTACCCAACGCAAATCCATTCATGATCCCCATCAGTGCCTTTGTATCGGGTTTAATCACCACCCTTGTTGTCTATCGCCTCGCCAGTAGCCCAACCGGAACATCGGTCGTGTTATTACTACTGTCGGGGGTCGCTATTGCAGCACTGGCAGGCGCAGGAATTGGCATGCTCACGTACCTTGCCAACGACATGGCGCTACGCGACTTAACCTTGTGGCAGATGGGCTCGATAGCAGGTGCGCAGTGGATGTATGTCAGCCTGTGTCTCGTGACTTTAGCATTACTAAGCTGGCGATTTCGCCAAGATGCGGCGGCGCTCAATGCCTTATTGCTTGGCGAATCCGAAGCGCGCCACTTAGGGATAGATGTCGATAGGCTCAAGCTTAGACTTATTTTACTTTGTGCCTTAGGCGTTGGCGTAAGCGTCGCGGCGACCGGCATTATTGGCTTTATCGGCCTAGTGGTACCGCATTTAGTGCGGATGATGTTAGGGCCAGATCATCGCCAACTGCTGCCCATCAGCGCCCTTTTAGGTGCAGCCCTATTAGCCTTAGCCGATATCGGCGCTCGCGCCTTCTTGCCACCAGCAGAGTTACCGGTTGGGTTAGTGACCGCGCTCATAGGTGCGCCATTCTTCATCTTCTTACTACTGCAACAACGCAGTAAGCTCATCTAAGCGAGGCGTTATGACAGCCACTTCCTATGCCCAATCAGGATCAGAGTCAAAATTAGATTCTGAATTAGCATCAAGAGCACACCTGACTCATTCAGTTAATGCACAGTTTGAGCGCACTGAGCTCTGCATTAGTCAGCTCGATGTCAGCATTGGGCAGAAAACGGTGCTCAGCGATATTAATGTGCAATTTAAACCCGGGGCAGTAACCGCCCTACTAGGCCCCAATGGCGCGGGGAAATCGACGCTACTCAAAGCCCTTTGCCAAGAAATCAGCACGCCAAGGCAAAGTATCCGCCTAGGCCATAGCCAACTGGCGGATTGGCCTAGGCGCGAGCTGGCAAAATCCTTAGCCGTACTGCCACAGCACGCCAGTCTGACGTTCCCCTTTACTGTGTCCGAAGTGGTGGCTATGGGTTTATATCCCTTAACCATCAATAACAAAGAAGGAGAAGCGTTAGTTGCCGAGCAGCTGGCACAAGTGGGGCTAACTCATCTCGCCAAGCGCAGTTACCCAACGCTATCGGGAGGGGAGAAGCAGCGAGTCCAGCTCGCCCGCGTCTTGACTCAACTCAGTCAATCACCTTTCCCGCCCGTACTGTTACTGGATGAGCCAACATCGGCATTAGATCTCGCTCAGCAACACAGAGTGCTTGAGTTAGCCCAAAACTTAGCTCATCAGCACGCGTACACTGTGATAGTGGTACTGCACGACCTTAACCAAGCCGCTCGCTATAGCGATCAATTAATCGTATTAAAACAAGGGCGAATAGTGAGCGAAGGCACGCCAGCAAAAGCATTGTCGGTCGATACCATTCGTGATGTATGGGACTATGAACCTGTGTACGTCCCTGCACCACAAGGCGGGCATCCACTGATTTTTTAATGAAATGAAGATATTGGCTGTAAGTTTTAATGTCTAATGCGGGTATAATCTGGCGCTGACACTTTTCGCACGCTTTTTTAGGAGCAGATTAACGAGCAGCTTCGCGGGCATATTAACTCTCGTATTCACGAGTATATTTTAGCCGCAGGCGCGTTAACTCAAACCGCATTAACTTAAGCCGCATTCACTTAAGTCGCGTTAACTTAAGTCGCGTTAAATCAGGCAGAATCCAGATGAAACCCACTATCTCGACAGAAACTCAGCAAGAAGCACTGGTCGCAGCCAAAGCCACCCAAAAGCCAGGACAAACCAAAGAGCAAACTAAGCTCATTGCCCAAGGGATTGAAAAAGGCATCGCCGAGTATAAAAAACTGCTTAAAGCCAAAGCCCGTGAGCGGGATAAAGTCCGTAAACAACAGTTGAAAGCGAAATCTCGCACAGTGAATGACATCAATGATCTAGACGATGCTGACGAAGCCTTCGACTCCCAAAGCCAGTTCACCCGTGCCACTTGGGTTGCCATCGCCCTACTACTGTTAAGTTGGGCAGGATTTGCCGCCTATTTTTTTATGACGTGATTGCCGAACTTAAAACTGACCGCTTCACACTGCGGTTTCGCCGATCTCAACAACACCTATCAGATCGGCGATTTCACTTAGATGGGTATCAACCCAAGCGCTGCTGATTGGGCCCCACGTCACTATGCGGTAATATCCAGCATTGTTACGGCTGCCTTCCTGCACAAACTCGACCCGAATACCTATATCCTCAAATGCGGCGATGGCATCCTGTAAGGTGCGGCGCGGCATTCCAGTTAACTTATTGAGTGATAAAAGGTTATGGCGGTCGTCATCCATTAAATGCGCTAAATAGAGCTTACGCAAAAACGCCTTATGTTGCTTCGAAACTTGTTGCGATACTGGCATTGAAGATGACATAGAATGACCTGCCTAGAGACAAAAGTAATTATCATCAAAACTACTTTATATTCAGTCAATAAGGCAATAGCCAACACTAAATACTTCCGCTGAGCGACCAATTCTTCAGATAACCAATCTCCCCCTAAATCAAGCGAAACGACTTGTCATCCTCCCCCAACAACTGTTATTTGTAATGTCACTCACCACCTATGAGGGAACGCTAAGATGAGCCAGACAATTACAGCCGATCAAATACTGACATTTTGGTTTGAAGAAATTGAGCCAAAGCTTTGGTGGATTAAAGATGTTGAATTTGATGAACAAATCAAACAGCGCTTTGGAGACATATTAGCTCAAGCTAAACGTGGTGAGCTTTCCCATTGGCGAGTCACTCCCCAAGGTCGATTAGCGGAGATCATAGTGCTCGACCAATTCTCCCGTAATATTTACCGTGATACGCCTGCCGCTTTCGAAGCCGATGCCATCGCCTTAGTGCTAGCCCAAGAAGCCGTTGCCCAACAGGTTGATTTAGCACTTAAACCAAAACAAGTGCCGTTTCTCTTTATGCCCTATATGCACAGCGAGTCGCCCATGATCCATCAAGTCGCGGTTAAACTGTTTAATCGCGAAGCGGCGATGGCCAACTTAGCGTTTGAACTGCGGCATAAGGCAATTATCGACAGATTTGGTCGCTATCCACATAGAAACGCCATCTTAGGCAGAGAATCGACAGCAGAGGAAATTGCCTTTCTGCGTGAATCTGGCTCATCCTTTTAATTTGCTCATTCTTTAGCGTATTTGAATAAATAAAGCCGTGCTGAGTTCACAGACACACTACACTTACTTAATCGAGTCATGGAAAGACTGGCGAGTATCAAACACAGTTGCAAGTGTGTACCGCGGAGGTATTGGTAACTTATGGCGCAAAATCTAAATAAGCCAAATAGCTCAGTGGCTCATCGTAACCGCTATAAATTGATAGGGTTACTCACCTTATGCGGCGCTCAGCTCGGCCAAGCGGCAGAAATTAAGATAGGCGTCAGCCTGTCTATTCCCCCTTATGTTATCCAAGCAACCAATAGCGGACTCGAACTCGAATTACTGAACCAAGCCCTCGCCGTTAAAGGTCATACCGCTTCTATCCACTACTTGCCACTGGCGCGCACTTTCCATGAACTCAGGGAAGGTAAACTCGATGGCATCATCAACATTAAAGATGGCATGCTCGACAACGTATTTTACTCCAATGTTGCGATAACCTACCAAAACTGCGCCATTAGTCTCGAAGCCAATCATTTTACTATCAATAACATAGGCGATTTAAAAAACAAGCAAGTCGTCTCCTTTCAGCGCGCATCATCGTTACTGGGGGAAGAGTTTGCCAAAATGGTTAAGGCCAATAGCGGCTACCAAGAACAAGCGAGGCAAGTGCAGCAAGTTTATATGCTGATGAAACACAGGGCAGATGTCGTGGTGATGGATAAAAATATCTTCAAATATTACCTAAAACAGGCCTATCTTGAGGGAAAGCTGACTGAAAAAGATTTAAAACAACAAGCCATTTGCCACCAAATATTCCCACCAACGGAGTATAAGTTTGCGTTTCTCAGTGAACAAATTCGAGATGATTTTAATGCGGGACTCAAACAAATTACCCAAGATGGGAGCTTAGTGGCCTTGCAGGAAAAATATCGACGCCTGATGTCATTAGAAAATGAAGCCGAGGCGTCAACCAAGCTAACAGAACCTAAAATAATTAAAAACGATTCCTACTAGGTTTTCTCAAAGAGCTTTATCTAAAGCTCTTTACTTAAACCTATATATCTAAGCTTTATTTCACCACCAGCACAGGGCACTTAGCATACTTAACAATATCTTGTGTCACATGGGGCTTTAAAAAATCCGCTAAACCACTGCTGCCGTGACTGGCAATCACCACCATGCCGACATCAACGGCTTCCGCTAAAATCTCATCGATAGCATCACCATGGCGCACCACTAGCTTAATATTGAGTCCCTCGTTGAGATCTTGCTGCATTTCCTGCTGCAAACTTTGCATTTTTGCATCGACAAAGGCTTGAAGTTCATTTTCCAATGTAGCTGGAATATCGACCGCAATACCATAGCAATGGGCGCCACGGGCTGGGCTTGTCACATGCAATAATCGAATATCGACATGATAAAGATTAGCCATTTCAACCGCATATTTGAGCGCATGGGCTGCGGTTGATGAAAAATCCGTAGGGCATAACACTTCTTGAGTACGCATAAGCTTATCCATCATTTGAGTTTTAATCAGGCTATTTATTAAAGTCAAAATACCACTATTTTATAGCAGTTAGCTATGCTTCTTGCGTACCCATTTCAATTAATTATTCTTTATCAATCAAAAAGAAAGGACGCAATAAGCGTCCTTTGGATTTATTGAGTCAAGCCACTAACTCACTTACTTCACCACCAGCACAGGACAAGCCGCACCGTTAGCTACCGCTTCTGCGACATTGGTGTGTAAAAAATGCGAAATCCCAGTTCGGCCATGGCTCGCTATCACTACCATGCCAATATCTTTACTGTTGGCCTCTTCTAAAATCTGATACACAGGATCGCCGCGGCGGATCAAGGTCGTGATGGAAAGTTCAGTGTTTAACCCTTCTAACAGCGCCTGCATCTTGGTTGCTGCCGCTTCCTCCATACTCTTAGCCAGCTCTTCTGGAGTGATCGATAAAATCATAAAGTTTTCATCACCGAGCGGCTGTTCAACCACGTGTAAAATTTTTAGTCCTACATGGTATAGATTAGCCATTTCAATGGCATAACTCAGTGCATGGGCCGCAGTTTCCGAAAAATCTGTGGGCCAGAGTATTTGACCTGTACGCATAATCTGTACTCCTTCTATGGCGCGAATGGATTGCTGAGCAACTAGTCTTTTAACCAAGCAACGGCGTCGCCATTGTCAACAAAAAACCTGACCTCAGCAGGCGTAAACCAGTTTGCCAATTTAGCCAGCACTTCCTGCAGAGTCGTCTTACCGACTATGGCAATCTTCTCGAAATGACGAATATGCTTCACCCCAAGTTTGAGATCATCCCAAGCGGCCTGTAATTCCAAGCCATCCAACTCGGTCACATCCACTAAAGCGAAGATGTCGGGATCTTTTACGCCCGCCAGTGCCGACTCTAACACAGGCACCATCATCTCGTAGTCGTGATGAGTTAAGGTACCGATAGCTTTAAAGGCAACGAAAAAATCATCATCACCATAGCGTTCAATACCAATCGAAATTCCGTGCTTTAACAATGCCATACATACTCCTTATGTAACAACCCTTGATTTAGTGTAAAAGCTAACGCCACAACAAGCCGTGATCTTGCTCAAAAATACACCAGATATCTTGCACCATCTCACTAAGCAAGCTAGGATAAACCGACTAATCAGTCGGTACTTATTTATCTGTCTTTGTTTAATAGCAGGTTCAATCGTTAAGATTAAAGCTTAACTAAAGTGCCGAATAAGACTCAGCCTATAATCTCGCTTGGAGCAATCACAATGAATATGGCCACCGAACACCTTAATGCCTCGCCACTGACTCAGTTGCTCCAACGCCAACGCAGCAGTTATTTAGCGGCGCCGAATCCGAATTACGCTACGCGAGTGGAGCAATTAACTCGACTTAAAGCGGCCATACTGCAATTTAAAACGCCCTTAGTCGAAGCCTTAAGCCAAGACTATGGTCATAGATCGATTGATGACAGCCTGATCTCAGACATTATGCCTGTCATCAACAACATCAATTACAGTTTGAAAAATCTAAAAAAATGGCTCAAGCCCAACGCTCGCCATGCGGGGTTGTTGCTCGCCCCTGCCAAAGTCACAGTGCATTATCAGCCTTTAGGCGTTATCGGTATTATCGTGCCGTGGAATTTCCCCGTGATGCTGTCGATTGGCCCGCTAGTGACCGCCATCGCCGCGGGTAATCACGCCATGCTCAAATTGTCTGAATTTACCCCTGCGACCAACCAAGTGATTAAACAACTACTGGCACACGTCTTCGATGAGTCACACGTGGCAGTCGTTGAAGGTGAGGCCGATGTTGCCGCCGCATTTTCAGCCCTGCCCTTCGATCATTTACTCTTTACCGGCTCCACCACAGTTGGCCGCCATGTGATGCGCGCCGCGGCCAATAATCTCACCCCAGTGACACTCGAACTGGGCGGTAAATCGCCAGTAATTATCGCCCCCGATATGCCGCTTGAGATAGCAGTAGAACGAATGATTTATGGTAAGTGTTTGAATGCCGGACAAATCTGTGTGGCACCCGATTATGTTCTATGCCCTAAAGCCCAAGTGGATGAATTTATCGCCACCTACCGAACTAAATTTAATGCCATGTACGGCGCGATAAACCACAACAAAGACTATGGCAGCATCATTAATACACGTCAGTTTGACCGCCTTATGACAGTGCTCGAGGATGCGAAAGCTAAAGGTGCCCAAGTTATTTCGGCGACTGATGAAGCTATAGATAGCCAACATCGCAAACTCGCAACTCAACTAATCACTAATACCAGTGAAGATATGCTATTAATGCAAGAGGAAATCTTTGGTCCATTACTACCGATCATTGGCTACGACTCCTTAGATGAAGCGATTCAATACATCAACCAGAGAGCAAGACCGCTAGCGCTGTATGTGATGAGTTTCGATGAGAAAAGTCAGCAAAAAATCCTCCAACAGACTCATTCTGGCGGCGTGTGCATTAACGAAACCGTGTTCCATGTCGCCGCCGACGATGCGCCCTTTGGCGGAATCGGCCCGTCTGGCATGGGGCATTACCATGGTAAGGAAGGCTTTTTAACCTTCAGCCACGCTAAAACGGTACTCAGCCGTGGTCGATTCAACACGGGTAAATTTGTGCACCCGCCCTATGGCACTGTTATCCAGCGCATCTTAATGAAGTTATTTTTGCGTTAGTCATTGGGGGATAAATCTTGAATCAGCCATTAACACCGCAACCTATTAAAACCATGACAGATAAGCGCCAAGCCATTCTCGACACGGCCTTAGCACTCTTTGTCAGCCAAGGGTTTCATGGCACGTCCACCGCCTCGATAGCGAAGCAAGCAGGCGTAGCAACAGGTACCTTGTTCCATCACTTTCCTTCCAAGGAAGCCTTGATGGAATCTTTGTTTCTTACTATAAAACAAGAATTTGCCGATACCTTACTGTTAAACACCCATAAGGGCAGCGATCTAAAGCTCAATGCCCTACAACTATGGCAAAGTGCGATTGATTGGTCGCTGGACAACCCTGTCAAACAACTGTTTTTTCAGCAATATTCAATGTCGCCCATGATTGCCGCTAAGGTGCGCGATCAAGCGATGAATAGCATCTTAGGCTTTATTAGCGAGCTTATTAAGCAAGGACAAATAGAGGGATTAATCGCCCACTATCCGCTGGAGCTTATGCTAGAAAACTGCCATGGCCAATATCTGGCGGCAACCCGATTCTTTATCGATAACCCGCACTTAGGTACGAATACAAGGTATCGCGATGCCAGTTTTGAACTGTTTTGGAAGGCCATGCAAGCGGGCTAACACCACACAGCCCACAACACTGCCAACGTCCAACCACAGCAGAATTTAATCCAATAAAAAACCGAGTCAGTTTAACTGGCTCGGTTTTCTTTTACGTATTCAAAAATATAGTGACTAAGAGTTAAAGCAGAGGCCTGCTTTCAGCGATATCTAACTCCGACGTCTAACGTCTAACGTCTAACTCTGACTCAACTCCTGCGCTTTCTCGACTGGCTGCGTGACTTGAGTTGGACTCCAGTAGCCTTGCTTAATGCCCTTATCAATCAGCTCAGCGACCGCTAATTCAATGGCTTGCAACACGCAAAACTGCACTGGCTCATTGGTAGTAAAGCCGATTTCGGCCTCGGCGAGGCGATTTAAACTGGTGTAACGGAATAAGCCCGCGCGCATTTCTTGGGACAAGACTCGTTTGCTGGTCGAGACCGACATCATCACTTTACCTGTGTGCACATCCACGGCGCGCAGATAAATGGTCACCTGATCTTCACGGTACATTTCCGAAGCGCCAATGCCGTAGTATTCGACACCGCTACCGCCTGTGCTGGTGTTGGTCTCATAGCTAATGACGCCACCTTCAAGTAACAATCTGGCGGTGGATAATACGGGCACATCATCACCCTTAGTACCGCTCTGTTTATTACTAATTTTGCGCTCAGTCAGCAGGTTTTGTAGCCCTTCACGTTCCACTGGGGTAAACCATTTAGAATCGAGCAAGGTCTGCATCAACATCGAAGTTGCGCCCTGAGTCACAGCAGTCGAAAACGAACTCACGTTCGCCTGTGGTTTATATTGGCCAGTTTGATCGCGAAAGGAATACACGGCTACTGGGATAGGAAACTTAGGGCCAGGTTGAGTTTGTAGCCCACGCATCACTTCACTCAAGGGGTTAACCTCGGCAGGCGTGATATTTAAATCGGGTTTTGGGATCAAGCTACAGGCCGACATGCTTAACAGCAATAGACCCAAAAAGACTAAACGGGCCATTAGTTGATACCTCCAAACGTCGGCATTTCAATCACAGTGATTTCACCGGTTTCAGTATTCGTGATGGTCAACATCACGCCATTTCCTGTCGATGCCACTTCAATGCGAAAATCACCGGTATCATATACACCATCGGTGATTTCGCCATCAGCGACACCGCGGGTGATCGAGTTGATGATGTTACGCTCTAGAGATTCTTTAAAACGGGTAACAAAGTCCTTCTCGGTCGAGTTGGATTTATTGTCATTCTGCGCTTGGGCTTTATTTAATAGAAAAGCCCCATTTTGTGGATTGCCGCCAAAACTGGGATTCACTGGCGTGTAAATCAATTCAGTGGCTTGGCCACTGCTTGCCACACATAGCGTGACAAGGGCAAGTAACGTCCTGTATGTCATTATTATTATCCTAAAAGTCGTCCGATGTTCCTGAAAAGTCACCTGTTATTGCATTGGCTCTGACTTGCGCTAAATAATCAATCGTGATCAAAATCGCCTGCTCTGCACTCTCTTTAACCGGATTTGCACGACGACCAAAATGGGTGGTGTAAATCCGTGTCCCGTTTACTTCTAAGGTTAAAACGGTTCCGGCCTGCGGAAACACAGTCTCGTACAGCGTTACGTTAAAGCCTTGGGTAAAGGGCAGCTCGCGCCAATAGCTTGAGTAGTAGAAGCCAAAATCCTTACCAAACCGAGTCAAGGTTCTATCTATCACTAAACCACTAATTTCAATGTCGTTATCGGCAAGAGTGATAGGGGAAGCCAGCAGCAGGAATGGACATAAAACGCAGATCAGCAGACGCTGTTTTAACTGTTTCACTTATCCCTCCTTAACCTTTTAATCGAACCTTAAAAACCGCGCCAACCTCTGTTTTAACAACGGGAGTTTTAGCGTCAATTTTCGATAAAGCAGGTTAACAGGGTTGAAGATCCCCCGTCATTACGCTGGGGGGCAAATTAGCCCGAAGAGCTAAGGTAAAAAGGCAAAAATAGCCCATTTGGCTAATACGCAAAGAAGCCGTTAAGACCGGAGTCATAGGGTAAACGAACAAATGAAGAAGCAATAAAAATGCGACCCTAGGGTCGCATTGCTGTGCTAATACAAAACGTGCGGATTATTGTGGCCCCATGGTGGTAACCATAGTCATTGTGGTAACCACAGCCGAACCAAGAGGCCACCGTCGCTACGATTATGCATGCTAATACTGCCATCGTGGGCTTCGATAATTTCACGGCACAGAGGTAATCCAAGCCCAGTACCCGATTGTTTCGTCGAGTAAAACGGCAACAGCGCTTGCTCTAAGACTTCGCCAGACATGCCAGTACCGCGATCCTCGATCGCAATGCTAAAACCTGCACCATCCACTAAGGTTTGATACCGAATCGACAGGGTAACCTCCTCTGGGTTTGAACCCGATTCATGGGCGTTTTTAAGCAAGTTGAGTAGCACTTGCTCCAACTGTCCTAGGTCGAAATAGCCATCGTTTTCAGGCAAATCATGCGTAAGTTTAAAGGGATAATGCTGGGTCAACTGAGTCGTAAATTGTGTCCAATTGACCTGACGTCGCTGCGGGAGCGGCAACTTAGCAAAGCGGGCATAGTTGAAGATAAACTGACTCAGATGGCCAGTGCGATTCTCTATGGTATCGAAAATCAGCTTAAGTTTTGGATTATCCAGATCTTTAGTCAATAAACGCCCCGAGTTCACCATAGAGGCGATGGGCGCCACTGAGTTATTGAGTTCATGGCTAATAATGCGGATCACTTTCTTCCACACTGCCACCTCTTGACGATTAAGCTCGCGGGTCATCTGCTTAAGTAAAATCAAGTTATGTTGTTGGTTATTCAACAAAAACTGGCCACGACTCAAATACCAAGTTTCCACATCATCTTCGCCCATGGCAAAGAGACCGTTCTTTTCATGTTTAAGCGCTAAGGCCAATACTTCGGGCAAGTCCACTAACAATTCATCTAGGCTCAAACCTTCCATTTTGCCCTTTTTGTGGAATAGATGACGCGCCGCATCGTTGGCGTAAATGAGCCGCTGATGGTCGTCGAGCAATAACATCACGTTGGGAGAGCTTTGGATCACCTTATCCAGCAATAACTCACGCTGGTAAATGTATTGCCTTTCTTGGCGCAATTTTGCCGCAGAATGATTAAATAACTGGGCCAAGGTTTTGAGCTGACCTTCACCATACTCTTGAATACTCACGCTAAAGTCATTATCGCTAAAGTTCAGTAGACCTATTTCGAGGGAGTCCAAACTGCGACCCAGATGCCGTGTTAACCAAGCGACACTTAGACCGCACGCTCCACAAGCAAGCAATAACACCAGCAAACCTTCACCTAAGGTTAAACTCGAGATTCGCTCGTTGTCTGCTATTTCAGCGGGCGCCACTGGGGATACAGGGGCTTTGGGCGGTAAAATGGATAGCGGTTCTACACGTAAAGGCTCAGCAATATGAGCGGTGAAATTAAACTGCCCTTCTTTAAGCTGTTCTAACTTGAAGAGTTTTATCTGTAACTGCTCTTGTTTAAGTTGTTCAAGCTTTTGCAGTTCTGCCTTAATCTGCTCGGCCCTCTGGCGCGCTTGCATGGCTGCCGTCAGCTGTAATTGTTCTGTATTTTTAAGGGCAAGCTCGATGGAAGCGACGGTTTTCTCCAGCTCCGCAAAATCGAGTTGCACATTCACATCAGGGATTTCAATCGTGTTAGACGTGGCAACAGACGAAGCATTAGGTGAGAAATATTTCACTAAGGCAAAGCTGAGCAAGACGCCAAAAGCGCAGCAAGCCATTGAATAAATGATCAGTTTAGTTCGAATTAACACTCACATTCCTTAATCGATAGCCTTTCTGTGGCCTAGTAGCTGAAGCTTAGAATCTGTGGCCTAGTATCTGAGACTTAGTATCTACGCCCTAGTAGCTGTTGCCTAAAAGCTGGGATCTAGCATCTGCGCCTGGCCTATGACTTATCTAAACCAAACTTATCCATGCGCCGATACAGCGCCTGACGACTGAGCCCAAGCGCTTTGGCAACCCTAGCAATGACACCATGGTGCTGTTTTAGCGCCGCTTCGATATCTTCTCGACTCACTTCTATCGCCTCATTAGCAGACGGCGCTTGACCGCGTTCAGAGCCATCAGAAAAAGTGGCATTAGCGGGAATAGAAGCAGACGCATAAGCTGGCTGAGGATCAGATTGTCGCTGATCAAAGCGTCGAGGCTCAGAAGCTACCGAAATATGGGAAGTAGCAGATCTTGTGGTACTCACGACAGGAGCTAAACCAAAGTCAGCTTCAGTCAGCACATGACTTTGCGCCAACAATACCGCTCGCTTACAGGCATTTTCAAGCTCGCGTACATTTCCCGGCCAGCGATGGTGCAATAACGCCTGCAATGCCGGTTTACTCAAGCTAAAATCGCTGCCGATAAAATGCTGCACTAAAGGTAAGATATCGTCGGTACGTTGATTCAGCGGCGATAGCGCCAGTTCGATAACATTTAAGCGGTAAAACAAATCTTCACGAAAACGCCCTTCGGCAATATCTTGGGCCAGATCCGCATTGGTCGCACTGATCACCCGCACTTTCACTTTTTGGGTTTTATGGCTTCCTAAGCGTTCAAATTCACCGGTTTGCAGCACCCGCAGTAATTTCACTTGGCCAGATAACGGCAAGTTACCGATTTCATCTAAAAACAGTGTGCCGCCGTCGGCCGCTTCAAAGCGACCAATACGGGCTTTAGTCGCGCCCGTAAAAGCCCCCGCCTCGGCACCAAACAACTCTGCCTCTAATAAATCCATCGGCAAGGCGCCGACATTGACCTTGATAAAGGGTTTGTTTTTTAAGGGAGAATTGGCGTGGAGAATATCGGCAAGCTTGTCTTTACCCGCGCCATTGGGGCCAGTGATTAGGACCGACACATCGGATCGCGCCAGTTGCAAGGCTAAATCAATGCAACGCTGCATCGCGCCGCTGCCAAAGACAATCCCGCAGAGGTCCGCATCGGCGATCGCCACTTGGCGTTGATGATTCACCCGCTCGAGACGATGGTTAGCACGGGAGAGTTTATAAAGTGAAATTAGATTTTTGATGCTATTAAGCACCTTAGCGTCATCCCAAGGTTTACCCATATAATCGGCGGCGCCCGCTTTGACTAATTCAACTGCGGTTTCGAGTTGGGTCCACGCCGTCATCAAAATGATCGGCAGATCCCCTTGGCGTTCACGCAGGGCGTAAAACAGCTGCTTGCCTTCCTCACCTGACGTGGTATCTCGAGTAAAGTTCATATCTTGGATCACTAAATCCACATCTTGCGTCGCCAATAACCCAAGGGCGTCCTCCGGGCTATGGCAAGTCAGCACCCGATAATCATTGAGTTCTAGCATCAAACCTAGGGCTTGGCAGATGGCATGATTGTCGTCGACGATGAGGATAGTATCCATAAGTGTGAGTGTTGTCCTATATAAAACTATTAACCGTAAAGTAACAAAAAGTGCAATAACATCCTATTGTTATCGCACTTTTATTGGGCTTTTATCGTACCTTGAGTGACATCAAATATTTCGCTATACGCTGCGGGTTGCCGTTGCTGGCGAAATATTTGCAGCCTTACGCGCCGGTAAGTAAACCGCCAGCGTGGTGACAATAAACAAGCCTGCCACAGTAAATAGTGGGTAGCTTAAGTCCAACATAGGCAAGCTATAGATTTTCATTAACTGTTGACCTAACTGTATCGCTAACAAGCCGCCTAGCACGCCTCCCGCTAAGCAAATCAAATAGTTCTCCACGAGGAAGTAACTGATAATATCGCGCTTTTTAGCACCTAATGCGCGGCGGGTACCTATCTGCTTAGTGCGGCGCTGGATATTAAACATCACCATGCCCGTTAAACCGAGCGAGGTGATCAGCAGTAGCAACACCACCATCATAGTTAACACAGTAATCATCAATTTATGATCGCGATATGAGCTATCTTTTAAGGCCTCGATTGACTTAAATCCATCGAGTACTCGATTAGGATTCTCCGCCAGCAGCGCTTTTTTTATTGCGTCTTTAAGCTCGGCGTGAAACTCAGGTTTGGCCCGTACCATGTAAGAACTGCTGCCATAATCCACATTTTGAATCACACTGTTTTCAAGGCTAGAACTGTCAATCCACGCGCCTTGCAGTTTTTCGACAACCCCAATCACAGTGATCTGCGCATCCTTGCCCTCGTACAACACTTTGCCAAGTGCGGATTCATCAGGCCAAACGGCTTTAGCTAACGCGCTGGAGATGATCGCTAAGCGACTCGGGCTATCGAGGCTGTCCTTTAGTTCATGGGGATAAAAGTTACGCCCCTCAATCAGCTTAATGCCTAAGGTCTCAATGGTGTGATCTGTCCCTAGATACATGGCAAATTGCGGTGTCGATTTAGCGCTATCTGGATCGGGGCCCAGATTTAACGTGCTCGACCAGCCGCCACCGCTTAACGGCAACATATTGGTTGAGGTCGCATCAATCACATTGGGTAGCCCCCGCAAAATTTGCTGATCAATTTTGTTTTGCGCGGTTTTATCAATCAATGGATCAAAGTTGAACAAGCTAAAGGTCAAGACTTCTGACTCTTTAATCCCCGAATCACGCTGCATCAGGGCTAAACGCTCTTGAATAATAAAGCTCGCATTCGCCACAATCGCCACAGACAAGATAATCTGAATAAGCAGTAAGACTGGGCCACTTTTACTGCGCAATAAACTGCTGAGAATAGGTTTAATATGCAACATAATAAGTCCCTTACTGGCTTTTCAGATAAACGCTAGGTTTAGTGCGACACACAACCCATGCGGGATACAAGCCAGCCAACAAGGCTGTGCCTACTGCAATACTTGGGGTGATAATCCACATACTCGCCGATAAATGGGTTAACCCCTTCGAGACCTCAAACTGTGCCGATAAGCCGTAAAGTGATGCGTAGGCCCAAGCGAGTCCCAGCAAGCCGCCTAATAAACCAATCATGCCCACTTCCACCATATATTGAGCGAAGATTTGGGCACGGCTAGCACCGATTGCACGGCGCACTCCTACCTCGGGTGCACGCTTGAGGAACTTTGTCAGCATTAAACCTAATATATTGACTAAACAAACACTTAAAAACAGCGCACTCAAGCCAACCAAGATTTTATTGTCTTCTGGCACCACATTATTGTATTCAAGCCAAGTCGCCACATCGGATACTTTGACTGAGTCCGTGGCAGATTTATTATCCGTAAAACGGCCCAGGGCTTTTTGCTCCGCCACATAATTGCTGAGCCAAGAACGGTAACTCGCTACTGCGTCTTTATTTGGCAACTCAACCCAATACAGCAACCACACTTTTTCAGAGTTAAGGCGATCGCTGTAACTATTCATCGTCTCAAACTTCCAACCCGAAGTGTTACCCCATATATCAAACTCTTCGATAGGCGTCAGCGAAAACGGCACAAAAATTTGTTCAGTGTCGTTAAAGGCACCGTTAGTGGGATCATAATATTTAGGCTTAAGATCCCAAGCTTTAATCACCCCAACCACTTGATAAGGTTTACGATTAAGATAGATAACCTTGCCAACACTGTTTTGACCCGCAAACAGCTTTTGATTGAGTTTATCGTTAATCACCACTTGATAAGCAGGTTCAGTGTCGACGGATTTATCCCACGCATTACCGTACAAAAATGGCACGTCAAACAGCTTAAAAAAGTCACTGTCCGTCACTCGAATGCTTTCTAAAATAGGAGCAAAATTAGCATCCTCCGTTTGCACAGCCATCCCAGTACGAAACATCGCCGCTTGGCGTTTAGGTAAGGTATTGTTGCGCAGATTCATCGCGTCTTGGTAAGTCACTAACGAGTTAAACTCATCCCAAGAATCTGGGCCTTGGCTCCAAAGCTGTACCGCATTTAACTCATCAGAGCGTTCACCCGCAGGATTAAATGACATCATCTTGTACACGTTTAACGTGGTGATCGTGATACCAATGCCAATCGAAATCGCCAACACCATCAACAACGACAGCACTGGGGTTTTCTTAATGCTGCGCCAAGCTAAATCAACATAATAAAAAAACATAATGCGTATCCTTAGTCAGCGTTGGCGACAAGTTTATCTAATGGGTGCGGAGCCGTCGCAGTTTGCACACTGCCATGGGGCTGATACATCGTAAAATCACACACTTGACCATCAACAATTTGAATATTACGCTGGGCGCGGCGAGCGAGTTCGGGATCATGGGTCACCATGATGATGGTGGTGCCCGCTTGGTTGATATTTTCAAGTAATTCCATCACTTGGCGCGCCATTAAGCTGTCGAGGTTACCTGTTGGTTCATCGGCGAGCAGGAAGCGGGGTTCACCGGCTAATGCTCTGGCAATCGCCACCCTTTGTTGCTGTCCGCCCGAAAGCTGAGTGGGAAAATGCTTGAGTCGTGAGGCTAGACCCACTTGTTCTAATGCTTGCTGTACGCGGCGTTGACGTTCCTTGGCATTAAAACCACGGTAGCGCAGCGGCACTTCAATATTCTCTGCCAAGTTAAGGTCAGGAATTAAGTTAAAGCCTTGGAAGATAAAGCCGATTTTCTCGTTACGGATAGCAGCGCTCTTATTATCGCTCAGGTTAGACACGTTAATGCCATCGAGAAAATAGTCACCGTGGGTAAAACCTTCGAGCAAACCCGCGATATTTAAAAAAGTCGTTTTACCTGAGCCAGAAGGACCCGTGACCGCGACAAACTCGCCTTCATTCACTTCGAGGTTAAAATCGCGCAGGGCGTGGGTTTCCACTAAATCCGTTTTAAAAACCTTGCTCACACTCTTCATTGATAACATGTTAATTTCCTTAAAATAATCAAATCAATTTTACGCTGCATCTAA
This sequence comes from Shewanella sp. SR1, assembly GCF_020447145.1. Classification (NCBI taxonomy): domain Bacteria; kingdom Pseudomonadati; phylum Pseudomonadota; class Gammaproteobacteria; order Alteromonadales; family Shewanellaceae; genus Shewanella; species Shewanella sp. SR1. The sequence goes on from NZ_JAJAEF010000009.1 coordinate 97,409, forward strand.
ACGACTCGATGCATGGCAGCGTCATCAGCCGAAAAATGGCTCAACGACAGACTCTAAAAGCCACACAAAAACGCCCAATATAAGGTCGGCACTTTCGACCGAAACCTCACCCACTTGGCGAACTTCATCCAATGGATTGGTCCATTCCAGCAAATTCAGTCCAAGGAAAAACCAGCTATTGGCTTCACCGATACTCAACTCCACCGCGACCACCAGTAGCAGTAAGGCCAACACGCCAAACATTTTTGATGACATCAACATGCTGAAATCAAATTGTGTATCACGCATATTCGGCTCCTATTCTTGTCCATGTCGCAGCAGGTTTCGTCATTCACCTTGATCACTGCGCTGTTAAATTCATCAGATTGGCTATTTAGTAATTTACGAATATCGGTCATCAATGAATCCTGACCTGTTCGGCGTGATTAAAGGGCTCGACACTGGATATCACCCACTCATCTCCGGCTTTGCCGCCATCCAGCACTTCGACTTGGCTCAGGCTCGTACTGCCGAGTTTGATTGCGCGGCGGCTGGCTAGATCGCCCTCAATTTGGTACACCTCATCGCCACCGCCGCTGGTCATAAAGGCGCCGCGTTTCACCATCAACACATCGGGTCTGTGCTCTAACAAGACTCGGGCGGAAATACGTTGGTTCTGACGCAGTTTCAAGCTGTTATCTTGAACAAACTGCACTCTTGCGGTCACTTCACGGTTACGTACTTCGGGGGAGATGGACGATAACTTGCCCATTAACTTCACGCTGCCGAAACTGAGCTCAACTTCCATCCCTAAACCCAAATCGTCGGCGTAGGACTCTGGCACCGCAAGTTCGGCCTCATAGGCGCTTAAATCCACAACGGTTAGAATCGGTTGGTTAGCGCTAAGACGGGTTTTCTGCTCGGTGATCCAGTTGCCGATAATGCCGCCTACGGGGGCTTTGATATTCAAGGCCTCAACTTGGCGTTCGAGTTCGTGCACGGCTAGGGTTTGGCGCTCGACTTCTAATGCTTTGTTTTTAACTTCAAAGGTTAGGGTGTCTTTTGTTAGCGCGACTTCCTGCTCGGCATGGGCAAACTTGAGTTTAGCCTTGTGTAATTCGTCTTTGCCTTTTTCGTAATCGATTTCGCTGATCAGCTTATTTTTAATTAACAACTCACCCCGGCGACGTTCTCTGTTGGCGGCTTCTAGGTCAACCGCGGCCATGTCTAAGGTTTGATTCACTTGCAGTTGACCGCGTCTGGCGTCCAACTTGGCGCGCTCTAACGCACTCTGCATTCCCGCCAAAATCGACTTAGCCTGCTCCAACTGATTGGATAATCTTGGGCTATCGAGTTTGGCAACCACATCGCCTTTATTGACGCTATCGCCAGGGTTACTCAGCAGAGTGACTGTGCCTTCCTCTGTGCTATACAAAATAGGCGCATTCGCCGCCACAATTTTACCTGTGGTCGCAACATCGCGGGTTAACGTTCCAACAAAGAGTGTTGCGGTAGTGATGTCGCTGCGGCTTAAGGATTTGCTCACGCTATCTGTGCCCAAGCTCGCCCACACTAAGGCGCTGACTAATAAGGCGCAACCGCCGATCAACAGAGGTAACTTAAGACGTTTAGTGGTCGATGGCACAAGTACAGTATCTTGGCCGCTAGTATCTTTAATCATGGCTTTACTCGCTCCCCTGTCGGAATCATCAGTGCCGGAGCGCAATCAACGGACACTATTGGAAATCTATACCACAGAGATAGCAAAGCCTATGCCAAATCAGTAAACACATTATTATTCATAACGTTAACTTTGTTTTGTTGATAAAAGTGTCCGCGGACACTGGGGTTTAAATCGAAAAGTGTCCGCAGCAGATTAATCAAAAGTGTCCGATGCTAAAAACAGCGACGTAGCGCGAGCCATGCAGCTAAGCGTTTCAATTACATGTTCTAACAGATTTATTAGCCGAAACTACCGAGTTTCCCTTTACAGTAAAATCCTTGCCACATAAGATCCTGCCACCCTCGCAGCAAAAACGATCAAAAGACCAAACCCTATGACCACAATAACAATCACTCGCCCAGACGACTGGCATATTCATTTAAGAGACGGCGCCCAGCTTAAAGATACCGTGCGCGATATCAGCCGCTATATGGGCCGCGCTATCGTCATGCCAAACTTAGTGCCCCCCGCTATCGATACCGAAACCGCACTGACTTATTACGACCGCATTAAAGCGCAGGTGCCAGCGGGCTCACAATTCGAACCTTTGATGGTGTTGTATTTAACTGACAAAACCAGCCCAGATGAAATCCGTAAAGCCAAAGCTTCGGGTAAAATTGTCGCCGCGAAACTCTACCCTGCGGGCGCGACGACCAACTCGGATTCAGGCGTAACCGATTTGAAGAACATCTACCCAGCCCTCGAAGCCATGCAAGAAGTCGGTATGTTGTTTTTAGTGCACGGTGAAGTCACGGATTCATCGATTGATATTTTCGACCGCGAGCGCGTCTTTATCGAAAATATCCTCAGCAAAATCGTTGCCGATTTCCCAGAACTTAAAATCGTGCTTGAACATATCACCACTAAAGATGCGGTCGATTTTGTCACCCAAGCCTCTGATAATGTGGCCGCGACTATTACAGCCCACCATTTGCTGTATAACCGCAACCACATGCTGGCTGGCGGTATTCGCCCACATTTTTACTGCCTACCGATTTTAAAACGCAATACCCACCAGCAGGCGTTATTGGCCGCTGCAGCAAGCGGTAGCAAGAAGTTCTTCTTAGGCACAGATTCGGCGCCCCACGCTAAAGATAAGAAAGAAGCCGCATGTGGCTGCGCGGGTTCGTACACGGCCCATGCCGCAATTGAGCTGTATGCCGAAGCCTTCGAATCGGTGAATGCGCTAGATAAACTCGAAGCATTTGCAAGCTTCAATGGCCCAGATTTTTACAATCTGCCACGTAATGCCGACACGATCACGCTAGTGAAAAAACCATGGAATGTCCCTGCAACTTACCCGCTGGGCGACACTAACGTAGTGCCGATTCGTGCAGGCGAAGCCATTGATTGGCAGGTTGAGTAAGCCTTAAGTCTTTAACATCAAGTCGCCTACGGGCGACTTTTTTATGCCCCAGATTCATTTTGATTTTTAGACCACAATCGGCTAGTGTCTCTCGCTTAAAATACAGCCCTAACCTATGACCTTTTAAGAGAAAATCAGTATGCCCACAAGGATGTTATTCTCGGTTTTATCTTCAAGCCTATTGCTTGCTTCTACGCTCCCACTACATTCCTTTGCGGCCAATGAACTGACGGGGATCTGGCAGGGACAATTAGGCAAAAGCAAAGTCAGAGTCTGCTTTAATCAATATGGAACAGGCAGTTATTACTATCAACGCTACTTAACGCCGATAAGGCTCGAGCAGCAAGATGAACTGTGGAAAGAAGAAGGCAACACGGGAAACTGGCAGTTTGATACTGTCACGCCACAAAAACTGAGCGGCCATTGGTTTAAAGATAGCGCGAGTAAATCGTTCCCCGTACAACTTGAGCGAGCAATCAGCCCAGATGATATAGAAGATTGCGGCGCCGATGCGTATAACCTGCCACTAGAAACAAGGCCAAAACTCAGCCGAGGGAAATGGCAACCCTATGAAAATATTGAGTATCGCCCGCTGACGTTCGGTACAGAAGTAGGGATCGAATTTAAAGGCCCACAAACGGGGATCTTGGCAATTAATCAATGGCTTGAACATAAGCTCACCGATGAAGCCCAACTAGCACAAACCTTTGACACCCGCCGCAGAATGCTGGCACAAATGGGCAGTTTTGTGACTGACGAAACCTTTGCCGAGCCGATTTTTATTAATAAGCATTGGCTCAGTGTGCGCCTATATCGCTGGGCCGCAGGTTATGGCGCTAATGGTATCAGCCAAGAATTTGTCAGCTTCTCCCTTAGCGATGGCAAACCTTTCCACCCGTGGCAATGGTTTTTCGCCGACACCAAACCGCAAAGCATGCTCGATGGTATGAGCCATCCTTTACCCCAAGCATTAAGGGAAAAATTGTTTGCAGGTAAAGAGTTAGATCCAGAATGTCCCTCATCAGACGGCTCGGGATATTATCAGCTCACCCTTGAGGCAAAGACCATCAAATTCTGGGAAACACCCCGCGGCGATGGATGCGAACAGGAGTTTGTCCTGAGTCCGCAGGAGGCGATGCCTTTCGCCACCCAATGGGGACAAACACAGCTTAAGCTGTTGTAATAAAAACATTAGGATAGTGAATATGACGGAAGCCACAGGCATCGGTGCAAGTGCCAGAACTAAAGCCAAAGCAATAGAAAGCTCACCCGAAGCCTTAGTGCAAGCCCAGCTTGAAGCCTACAACCAGCGCGATCTCGCTACTTTTGTCGCCCAGTTTAGTGATGATGTGTGCATCTATCGTCCACCCGCAACAGCGCCCGTTATCCAAGGTAAAGCCGCTTTTAGTGACTTCTATCAGTATGAACGCTTTAACCTGCCCAATCTCCATGCCGAAATTGTCAGCCGTATGGTGGTTGGCAATAAAGTCGTCGATCACGAACGCATCAGCGGGATTAGAGATGAACCCTTTGAGGTGATGGTGGTGTTTGAAGTTAATGATGGGTTGATTCAAACCATGTGGAGTTTTACAACCAACTGATTGGTTTTTATTATTGTTTTTAAAATCAACGTCGTGGGGCTTCACCCCACACCCGACCAAAAGGGAAAAAGCGCCTATTCCCCTTTTGGAAATCCCCCGGCGTCCCTAGCGAAGTTACATGCATTAGTGACTGGCTTCGTGCTTACTCGAAAATAGCTAACGCTTCCGATGGGGCGTCCCTTCCCCCCGAAAGCTACGCAGACGTCCTGTCTGCGTTACGCGATTTTCTTCAACGCCCTTCAGCAACTTCGCAGGGAATTGGCGTATTCCTGTAGCCACGGTGTTAGCCACTTATTCTGAAAAGAATTATGTCTGTCCCGACTTTTTTAAAAATATACAGGATTAGCTCAATGTGTCATGTGTCAGCCGCCTTTCAATAAAATCAATATTTTCAGATATTTGCTGAATTACAAACTCAAGGATTATGGTAGATATCGATTTTGAAGCAGTCTTTAGATGGCCTTCAAGCTGTTCTTTAAACAATTTAAACCATTCAAATTCAGGGTACAACTCATGGTCTTTACCAAGAACTTGATTTAAACGATCTTTGATTATTGGTATAAACTGACGCTTGGTTTCATTTGGTAAATTTAAAAAAGCATTAAGAAATTCATCAGGTTTTATAAATTGTAATATTGGTTTATTTTTGTAGTGTTTTTGTTTGTCAGACCACTCAAAAAATAAAATAAACTGTTTCGGGTCTGAATTCATGATTTGGATTAACTTAACTGAATCCACTTGCGTTATCTTCTCATTAGCATTAATAACATAATCATTAATACATTTTGATATTAACTGAAAGTCAGGATGTTCTCTACAGGTATAACCTAAACCTTGGTATGAACCAAATCCATTTAATGATTCGAGTTGGTCATCAGTGATTTCAAAAAGGTTTAATTTCTTAATGTCATATAGATAAGCTTCCACATCGTTAACAATATCCTGCGGCGTTTTATTCAATAACTCATATTGTGATTGCCGCAAAAACATACCTGCAACATGCTTTAATACACATAGATTCTGATATTCTCTGTTATTAAACTCTGTGATTACCAAGGCTTGTAGCTTAGTAAATTCATGATCATCTAAATTGTAGAAGTACCATAATTTTTTCCAATTAGGAGTCTGTTCAAAAGCAAAGTATTTAGAAGTTCTAAATTCAGCGTTTATTTGCACAAAATTCGTACAGCTATTTTCAAAAAACTCTTTCCAAATACTTATACCAATAATTGAATCATAAAAATCAATTGGATATTTATCTTGTAAATTTCCCTTATTTTTCGCGTCAGGATTTACCTCTTTTTCTGAGTTATCATTCCGCTGGTAATCATAACCGAAAAATTTACCCACATTATTAGTAAGTAAACTTCCGGCATGCACTTCCATTGAAACCGCGATAAATAAAGTAAGAAAATGCTCCATTAGCTCTTCTTTATCCCTAATATCAGCGTCTAACTTACTGAACCACAATTCTAAATCTAGAAAGCACTTTCTTAATGATCTTAGGTTGTTATATCCAGAATGGATAAAGGTACTAATTATGACTGCTTTATACTTAGCAAGTGCTTTTTGGTTAGCGAGTGAAATCAGATTTTTTACAAAATAGTCAAATACACCTTCGACATCTGGTTTCACTTCTATTGTTTTACCAATAAGCTTTTCTTTTATTTTTTGATATTTTATCTGAGACTCGGGATTTGAATTCGAAAACGCTATCAGTTTCGACTCATCTGCTATGAGAACAACTTTATAGCCATCCTTCTCTACAAAGTAATTGATATAACCTAAGATAACTTGAATATCCATTGAGCATCGTTCAAGATCATCAAAAACCAAAATACAATGTTTAGTATCCGTTAAATATTTAGCTAGATTTATTTCGGGAACACTAATATTTGCAGATGCATCGGCCTTTCCGTCACCATCCAAATCAATTTTTAACGCTCCCTTTAAAATTCCTTTTGCAATTTGACCAGCAAACATCATTTTTTTACTAGATAAGATAGGGTTTAGCTGCTCAAAAAACTTTGCTTCGATATCTGTAATATCTCCAATGCCATAAAGGCTGACTCGAAGAAACTTGAGATCACTATTAGTACTTTTCATTTTACTAATAACATCTTCGACTAGATGTGACTTGCCGCACCCCCAAAAACCTTTGACTAGTAATGCATACTCTGGAGCAACTTCCATAGAGCAATAATATTCAATTAAATCTCGAGCATTTTTATTCAAATCAGTCACAAGCGTTCCTCCTTGAAAGTCAATAAATAGGCTTCTCACCTTTTGGCTATATTTGCACAAAATTCGCTTTAAGTTCAATATCACAGAAAACAGCAACTGATGAGTATGGCTATTGACGGTTGCGTTCCTGCGCTGCATAGCTTAATCCCAACGCATCCACATGAGTGTGCATTAATTGGCCATAGAGGCAAAACCAGCTAATAACACGCATTCCAGAAAATCTGGGGGTCATCATGCAACGTTTCTGCTTCATTGGCACGCTTATCTTGGTTGTTTCAGCGCGCAGCATATTAAGTGCCATATGACGAAGACCCGCCAAGTTTTCTGCTGCATTTTCCCGATAGATTTGACAGGCATCCTCTTGCAGACTTACATCTAGGATCCAGTGCATAGATTCTATCTCCCAATGAGCTCTTATCGCTTGCCCGGCACTGAGATCTTTGGAGTTGATGTAGTAGCAATATTCAATGTTCGCGGCCTTGCCTTTTTTAGCGTGGAAGTTTTCCACCATGACGACAGTGTTGGGCCCTTTCTAGGCAGAGAAATCACCCACTAGTTGTGTAGCACTAAAGGAAAGTCGGGACATAACTAGGATAAGCATAACTTTTATGCCTTAAGAGTTGACCAATAACGCCAGAGTCTAAGGAATATACCATCCCCTCGGAGTTGCCGCAGGGCGAATAGGCAAATTGCGTGAGTCCAGCCATGGATGGCTGGCTAGCTTTCGCAGGTGCAGGGACGCATCCTTCGGAAGCGATAGCAAAATTGCCTATGAGCACAAGGGGCTTTCAACTCCGTTGGGGCGTCATGGAGCATCCAAGGAGGATAGGACGAGCAGTCCTCCTTGGTCGGGTGTGGGGTGAAGCCCCACGACTTTGATTTTTCTAAGTGAAATGCATATATCACATGGATTTCAGCGGATTGATAACGCCCTCCACAACATGGAATTTAAGGCGATAGAAAAGGTATTGAAAGACAACCCAAAGTCATAAAGATCTAATCCTAATGCTGAAAGCCTTTAGCATTAGGATTCGGATTCAATTGTTAGCACAGCAAGCGACAGATAACAGATGCCGATGCAGCTAAAGTGGCATTTGATACTCAATCATGCCGGACTTTTGGCCAATCCAATCATAGAGTTTTTGCGCTGTGTGATTCGTCTCATGTGTATGCCAATACAAGCGTGCACAGTCTCGCTCATTTGCCGCTTGCTGAACAAACTCAATCAGTTGCTTACCGACAAGCTTGCCCCTCGCCGCTGGGGCGACAAACAGATCTTCAAGGTAGCAATACTCAGTTTCTGCCCAAGTGGAACGATGAAACACAAAGTGCACAAAGCCAAGCAGGTTTTCGCCCTCCCTCGCAACGGCGCAATAAAGCGGTTCTTGACGATCAAAAAACCGACGCCAAGTGGTTTGGGTGATCGCTTCCGAAAGTGCCACTTTGTAAAAGGTCTGGTAATCACGCCAGTGTGGTAACCAGAGTGAAAAGTCTGTTTCTTTAACCTGTTCAATGGTAACCGTTGGTGGTGGGTTGGACATAGGCTCGCTCCTTGGAAATGAATATAGTCATCAGATTTGCTGAAACCGGATTCTAGATTCAATTGCGGTACCACATAAGGTACACTTTTTGTATTTTTTACAGTACCAGTTTGGCTTATGAAAAAATCACAATCCAACTTCCCTCACTTGCAACTCAAAGATGGCACCCTCAAAGACCAGCTTTACCAGGCATTTAGAGAGGCCATTCTCGATGGACGCTTGCATCCTAGAATGAAGCTGCCCTCCAGCAGAGCCTTATCGGAAACCATGCAGATTTCGCGAAACTCAGTACTGCAAGGGTTTGATCGCCTAATTGATGAAGGCTACCTGCTGACTAAGCCAGGTTCGGGCACCTATGTGTCTGATACGATTCCCGACGAACTGATCGATATTCCAAACCGCAGTGATGTCAGCGTTCAAGCCTTTGATTCTGCATTGGAACTCAATCCACAGTTACTGGAGATGGCGCGACTGAGGGACAAGGGAAATACCCGCCACAGCATGTTCAACATTGGCGTGGGATGTGTTGATCTTTTCCCACACCAACTTTGGGGCCGCCTGCTAGGCAGGGTCTGGCGACAATCGCGTAAAACGCAGGGGAAACATAACCATAGTGCTGGGCATTTACCATTACGCGAAGCGATCAGTGACTATGCCCGTTCAACCCGAGGGCTAAATTGCACGCCCGAGCAAATCATCATAGTCAATGGCACTCAGCAAGCCATTAATCTCACGGCACAGGTACTGCTACAACAGGGAGATGAAGTCTGGCTCGATGAACCCGGATACGACGGCGCCTTAGGCGCTTTTCTCTCGCAAAATCTGCAAGTCCGCCCAGTTAGCCTTGATGATGAAGGCACAAAGATAGCCGAGGCGATACAGCAATGGCCCTCGGTGAAACTGGCTTTTACCGCACCTTCACATCAGTTCCCCCTCGGCGGAACGCTTAGTCTGCCACGGCGATTAGCCTTACTCGATTGGGTCGCTGAGCAGAATAAGTGGATTTTAGAAGATGACTATAATAGCGAGTTTCGTTATAGCGCCCGCCCGATACAGGCATTGCAGGGACTCGATAAACAACAGCGGGTGATCTACGCAGGCACCTTTTCCAAGATGCTATTACCAGAGCTACGACTCGGCTTTCTCGTCGTTCCGCCTAAACTGGTGGACGCCTTTAACCTTGCCAAACATTACGCCGACTCGCACACGGCTTACCTCGAACAAGCCACATTAGCGCTGTTTATCGCAGAGGGACATTACGCGCGGCATGTTCGACGAGTGCGAAAAGCCTGCTTAGCGCGCCAAACGGCGTTAATCACTGCAATTGAGCAGTATCTGCCAAACAAATTGTCAGTTCAGATCTCAGATTCAGGTATTCACCTCGTGTGTTGGCTAAAAGGCGGCTTGACCGAAGACGAAGTGATCAACAAATGCCGCCAGCTCAGCTTGGGGGCGCAGCCTTTGTCTCGGTATTGCCAAACGCCCTATCCAAGGCAAGCGATTTTACTGGGTTACGCAGCCCATACACCCGATGAGCTGCGGGAAAATATTAAAAAACTCGCCCAAGTCCTTTAATACCCAGCATTAAAAAGCTTGAAAGAAAATCCCGAAGGCGCTGAAGATGGCGACAAACCATGAGAGGGATCGTAGGGTGCCTTTGTTGGCAAGGTATAGGATATGATACACAAAGCGGGCGGCGACATGGGTGATTGCCAGCCACTCAGTGGTGGGGTTTACTTTGCCCGTAGCGATAACCACTAATACCGCCAGACCAAACACTAACAGGGACTCGAAGGCATTTTGATGCCCTGCCAAGGCGCGAGCACCAAAACCGGTTAGCTGTGCTTGCTGGGCGCGGGGATGATTATTGTCATAACCGCCCGCCTTGGCCATCGCCCAAGCGACGGGGCCTTTCGCCAGATACGGCAATAACATGGCGACAAATAGGCAAATAAGTAAAGTATTCATAGGTTAAGCTTCCTTTGATTGTTGTTCGAGTTCTGTTATTCAAGCTCTACTGTTTTAGATCTGCTGTTTGAGTTCTGCTGTTTTAGCTCTGCTACTGCGAGTACTGCTGTTTAAGCTCTACAGCGACGAGTCCTGTTGCGAGTGCCGCTACGAGAATTTTAGTTAAAAGTGTATGGGTTAACAGCGTTATTTTACTATGTACATGCCTTCACTTGCGGGGCGACTAAATTTAAAACCAAACTTTTCATAGAGTTCAGGCACATCGGCCATCAGGGTAATATACGCACCCTCAAAAGCCTCACGGTCAAGATAGGCCATAATGTGCTGCATAATCAGCCGTCCTAAGCCTTTGCCTTGGTGCTCGGGATCGACCGCAATATCAACAATTTCAAAGTTCAGTGCGCCGTCGCCAACCACACGTCCCATACCTACAGTTTGATCGGCAAGCTTTATCTGCACGCCATATAAACTCCTAGGTAAGGCCTTAATAGCGCCCGCCAATGGCCGAGGACTTAATCCCGAAATCTGCCGTAAACGGATAAAATCATTGGCAGAGGCAACATCTTCAAGCACTTGATACATGATATTCCCTATTGTTTTATTCAGTCGCTTGCTTCTGCAACTAAGCTTCAGTAACTTGATTCTATAACTAAGCTTCAGTCACTTGGCTTTCAACTATTTAGCTCTCAATCACCTCAAGATCAAAGCCTTCATCCAGAGTCGGCGGCTGAAAATAACCGCTCACATGCCAGAACATCGCCTCGGTATCGAACATAGCGCGCTCAGGGTGACTTTGTCTGCGTTTATTGAGTTGGCTCAAACAAAGCGCATCGCTGTGATTAAGATGCATCAACTTATGAGCGGCGCCGCAATCGGTAAAAATGCTTCGAAACCACAGGCGTTGATTCACGGTATTCGCGGGAAAGTCCATCACCACAGACACACCCGAACAGAGCAGTTCCTGCACATGCTTTTTAAGCAAGGGCTTAAGACGAGCGGAATAGTTCAGGTAAGTATCAAAATCATTAATTTCATCGGCATACAGCGCCGCCAGCCATTCGTCTTCTGAGATTAAAACGCGGTTTTCGGCCTCGGCAAGTTGTCGCGATAAGGTGGATTTACCTGCGCCCATTTTGCCACAGAGGAATATTAACATGCCTTTATTGGCTTCTTGCCCTAACGCATTTTGCTCTGTCATCTTCACTCCTTGATTACATATCTTTTATCTCAACTAACGATTTCATCTAGTGAGGACACAAACTAACGACAGTACAGAGCATCACATAAAGCATGAACAGCGAGCAAGGCTTAGGGCGGGTTTGAGGTAATAAATTCCCATTAAATTAATGACTATGCTGTGTTTCCACAGCAGGCGTTTCCGCTATTCCCACAATCCAGTTTTAGCTTCATCACTTGCTTAGATGTCTTATATCACTTCGCCCACTCAGTCTTAAATCTGTTCGCCCGCTCCGTCTTACATCTCTTCACCAACTGAGTTCGCCTCGCTCTCTGAGCCCTCGCCGCTGCCTTAAACCAGAAACCCCCAAGTATTTAACTCGACCAATAAAATAATAAACCACATTTTTAATCTAATAATTAAGCACTAAAGTAGTAATTTACGCTGCATAATAAAAATATTACCACCACTCATGCTGTGACGATAAATTAAGCGTATGCTAGGGTAAGCATGAAAGGATAACCGTCATAAGTGCAAAGGAGGCTCTATGATCACTGTCGTTCCGCGTACCGTCACTTCCCCTAAAAAATTCATTATCGGCAAGGGCTTATTAGCTCAAATGCATGATTATGTTAAGGACTTTGGTGACAATGCTTTTATCATCTGCGATGAATTTATCCTCAGCCGAGTTGAGAATGAAGCGGTCGCAGGGCTGGATCAAAATGGGATCAGCTGCCATCTCGAAAAATTCAACTATGAGTGCAGCGAAGCCGAGATAAAGCGCTTAGGTGCACTGGCAGAGCAGCATCATACCAATGTAATTGTTGGAGTTGGCGGGGGTAAAACCTTAGATGCCGCCAAAGCCGTCGCCTTCTATCAAAAACGGCCAGTGGTGCTCTACCCAACCATTGCTTCAACCGATGCACCATGTACGGCACTTGCCGTGATCTATTCCGAAACCGGTGAGTTTGAGCGCTATCTGTTTATGCCACAAAATCCTGATGCTGTTGTTGCCGACACAGCCATTATCGCCGCTGCTCCCGCCCGATTCTTTGCAGCAGGCATAGGCGATGCACTGGCCACTTACTTTGAAGCCCGCGCCTGTTATCAATCGGATGGCGTCAATCTCGTATTGAAAAAACCTTCCCGCACTGGGCTGGGATTAGCGCAACTTTGCTATCAACTACTAACTGAAAATGTTGAAGCCGCTATGGATGCGGTGAGAAACAAGATAGTCACTCCCGCACTTGAGCAAACCATTGAAGCGACGATTTATCTCAGTGGTGTCGGGGCCGAAGCGGGCGGATTAGCCGCAGCCCATGCTGTGAACAATGGTATGTCGGCGGTAGCTGACCTACATAAAGCCCAACACGGCGAGAAAGTGGTGTTTGGCTTGCTCACCCAGCTAGTACTCGAAAATGCCCCCAAAGCCGAAATCGATAACGTCATTCACATCATCAAAACCGCGGGACTGCCGCTCACGCTCGCCGATTTGGGGCTAAAAACCTTTGTCGAAGCAGAGTGGCGCAAAGTGGCTGAGATTGCCTGCGCAGAGGGCGACACTATGGGCAATATGCGGATGCAGTTAACCGCCGACGATGTCTATCAAGCCATGATCGCCGCCAATGCGATGGCTGAGCGTTATAAAAAGCTTGCGGTTTAAAACAGTTAAAAACGCCTCTGACAGGCGCCCATCATCCCTTTGATATGTTTATCAAAGTTAACGGATGTGGCTAAAATTCAGCCTGCCACTGCGCGAGTTTAAAGATCATCAATAACTCCCTTGCCTCAGATTAATGCTAAGCAAGAGCGCAAGGGAGATAACAACAGACACGATACTTCCACCCTCGATGCCAAGAGTTGGCATTTACTCTCTATTCGTTGAACGCTTGGAGGAACATATGGCTTATGCAACGATCAATCCCTTTACGGGAGAGCTAGTTAAAGAATTTCCAAATGCAACAGATACCGAAGTCACGCAGGCGATAGAATCCGCCCATCAGGCATTTTTAAGCTGGCGAACCACGCCTTTTGCCGACAAGGCCGCCGTACTCACTAAAGCCGCTCACATCCTCAGAGACAGCAAGCCCACTTACGCTAAATTGCTGACCTTAGAAATGGGCAAAGTTACCGCAGAAGCTGAGGCAGAAGTCGAACTGTCGGCGCAAATTTTCGAATACTACGCCGAACATGCCGAGCGATTGTTAGCTCCGCAAAAACTGCCCGTTGCCGATCCCGCCGAAGGTGAAGCGATACTGGTTAACGAGCCGCTGGGCGTATTACTGGCCATCGAACCTTGGAACTTTCCCTACTACCAAATTGCTCGCATCCTCGCGCCCCAGCTTGCTGCCGGCAATACCCTACTGCTCAAACATGCGTCCAATGTGCCCCAGTGCGCCGCCGCTTTTGAAGGTCTAATGCGCGATGCCGGATTGCCCGCAGGCGCATTCCAAAACCTGTACGCTACTCGAGAACAAATAGGACAGATCATCAATTCACCCAAAGTGCATGGGGTCGCCCTCACAGGCTCAGAAGATGCGGGATCGCACATTGCGGCTCAGGCCGGTAAGGCGCTGAAAAAGTCCACCCTCGAACTGGGTGGCGCAGATGCTTTTATCGTACTTGAAGACGCCGAACTGCCAAAAACCATTGATTGGGCTGTATTTGGTCGTCACTGGAATGCGGGTCAGGTCTGCACCTCATCTAAGCGGATGATCTTAGTTGAAGCCATTTATGATGAATTTATGCAAGGCTATATCAAAGGGATCGAAGCCTTAAAAGCGGGCGATCCTATGGATCCCACCACCACACTGGCACCGCTGTCTTCCCAAGGCGCCGCCGATGAGTTGAAGCAGAAAATCCGTGATGCCGTAAAACACGGCGCGACCGCGACCGAAGTGGGGCCAAAAGTGCCGCAGCAAGGCGCCTTTGTGCAGCCAACAATACTGACAAACCTGACGCCAGATAATCCCGCCTACTATTGGGAATTCTTCGGTCCTGTGTCCAGTATCCACAAAGTGAAGGATGAGCAAGCAGCGATTGCCGTTGCCAATGACTCGCCCTTTGGACTGGGTGGCTCAGTGTTTACCGCCGATACCAAACGCGGGCTGGCGGTCGCTAAGCAGGTTTCCACTGGCATGATGTTTGTTAATCATCCGACTATGGTCAAGGCCGATTTGCCCTTTGGCGGCGTGCGCCGCTCAGGTTATGGCCGCGAGTTGATTGATTTAGGATTGAAAGAGTTTGTAAATCACAAGCTGATTGATGTGGTCGATATAGACGCACCTTTCTAACTCCTTAAACAATAGCGACATCTGACTAAACGCCTGACGGAATAATCTGTCAGGCGTTTTTATTTAACGCGCTTTATCCAAGGCATCACATAGGGCTTGAACGCCGAGTAAGGCTCTGGGCGTCGCACGGTGTAATAAATCGGCATTGAGTTGATAAATATGCTGTTTTTTAACGGCAGGAATTTCGGGCCATTGGCTCCAATCGACACCTTTAACATTGCCTTCCTCTTGGCTTTGCAAAATCACCTCGGGCAAGGTCAGCAACACATTTTCTAAACTCACCTGCGGGTAATCACTGGCGGCATCGTAAAACACATTTTGGCCATGACACACGTTGATAATTTGTTGGATCCAACTGTTTTTAGAAACCGTCATTAATGGTGTCGACCAGAGTTGATAAAACACTTTAGGCTCTGATTTACTGGCATTCTCAGTCCGTAAACGGATAAGTTCGGCGCGATACGCAGCAGCGGCCTTACTCGCCTCTTCAACGTGGCCAGTTAATTTACCTAGCTCTTCCAGTTCCTTGGCAACCCCTTCTAAGGTTTTGGGATCGCTACCATATAGGTTAAACCCCAGCGTTCGAAGTTGATTGATATCTTCGGCTTTATTGCCCGTATCCCACACCACAATCAGATCGGGATTAAGCTCCATCACCCGCTCCATTTGAATGCCATAGTAACCCCCAATACGCGGGATTTTTTTGGCCGCCTCGGGATAATCCGCATAATCAGTTGCGGCCACTATGGCATCACCCGCGCCTATGGCGTAGAGCATTTCTACCGCGTGGGGCGAGAGCGCAATAATGCGTTTAGCGGGATCGGCCAACACGCCGTGGGGAAGAAACAAGCTGAGCCCAAAAACGAGTCCAGCTAAGTGTCGCTTAATCATGATATACCTTAATTTTTAAAGAGTTAAACTAGCTGCTCTGGCCAGCCATAGTGTTCGATATAGGTTTGTAGATTCTTAGGGCGATACTTAGGATCTTGATCCCAGCGGGCCTTCACCGAATGATGTAAAAGCACTGGGACTTGCTCAGGGTCGAGTGGCCGCAAGTATTCCTGCTTTATCCGATAAAAGCTGCGCCTCGAATCATGCAAGGTGGCTAACGGACTCGGATGCACACTCGCGGCTAAGTGTGGCTCTAGGCTTAAATCAAATTTCTGCGCCTCAGATATCATCCACAGCAGCGCATTGTCCGACAGCAATGCGCCATCTTTATCGGGTTTATAACTGCCGCCAATATTGCTATGGGCACCGGCAAACCACACCTGTTGCATGTCCATATTGTCGCGCAGTTGCCAGATGGTCGGCTCAAAGTCGCTGCGGTGTTCGTCTATGGCTAAGGCATGGCGGGCAACGCGCACATTGCGGCCGATTTTAGTGTCGTAAAACTCATCTTTATCTTCGAACAAACCTAAAAACGAGATAGGGATCCCCATGGCGCCAACGGTATCCCACACGCCAACAAACTTGATGTCCCGCGATTCGTGGCTGTATCTAGCTCTAAATTCGAGGGATTTTTCGCCATCAGGGGCAAAGGGCGCACTGCTTTTTTTATAATGGTCGAAGGCTTGCTGAATCAATGCTGCATCGGGGCGTTTGAGTATGCCGCAGTTATTAATCAAGCCACACAGGCAACGCACTGTGTAAGCACCACGACTAAAGCCAAAGAGATAGATCTCGTCGCCGGGAGAATAGTTTTGCACTATGTAGCGATACCCATCCATGATGTTTTTATGCAAACCGCGCCCTGTTGCGCCGCCCATGGCTTCATCGTAATAGGAACCGACACCCCAATCGTAAAACACTTGCTGGGGTTTGCCGTCACTGGCCAAGGGGCTAATCGCCCGCGCGAGGCGCAGCACATTGGTTGGGAAATCGACCTTAAGATCTTTTTCGGGCCGACTCCAAGTCCCATCGGCACAAATCACAATACGCTTATTCATAGGATCATCCTTGAGAACACTTTGAACATTAAACGGTTAGTGACTAACGGCTAGTAGTGGCTAAAGGCCTAGCTGCCAGCCAATAACAGATAGTCGCTTATGCGCCAACTTTTACCAAGTTCGATTAGTAATCAAAACCTTGCTGTGCCTTGATACCCGCTTCAAAGGCGTGTTTCAGCGGCTGCACTTCGCTGACAGTATCAGCCAGCTCGATAATAGCGCGATGACAAGCGCGGCCCGTAATAATCACATGCTGCATGGGTGGACGATTTTTGAGTGCATTGAGCACGCGTTCCACATCCAGATAGTGATAGCTCACCATATAGGTGAGTTCATCGAGCATCACGCAATCTATGCTCTCATCTTGCAGCAGCTTTTCGGCGGCTTCCCATGCGAGCACAGCAGCGGCAGTATCCTTTTCTTTATCTTGGGTTTCCCAGGTAAAACCTGTGCCCATCACATGGAACTCAACCCCTGCGCCTTCGAGTAAGTTACGCTCACCGCACTCCCAGGTGCCTTTGATAAATTGTACAACTGCGGCTTTTTTTCCGTGACCGACGGCGCGGGCAACGGTGCCAAAACCAGAGGTCGATTTACCTTTGCCGTTACCGGTTAATACCAGCAAAATGCCCTTTTCTTCTTGGGCGGCGGCAATTTTAGCATCCACACCGGCTTTCACTTTTTGTTGGCGAACCTTGTGGCGTTCGGCCTTGATTTGCGCTTGTTCATTGTCGTTTTGTGCTGTCATGGTCTTCTCTTCACTCTGCTGCTAAAAATGTATGCTTTTATAAATGGTTCAATAGACAGCGGCAAATGGTTAGTTTGTAAATGCCGCTCTCACAATATCCATTCTTTGCCGAATTCAACGCTGAACTGCGGCATCCCAAATAGTCTGTAATTTTTGCATATCTAGATGCTCGGCTAACACATCGGCTAAACGCTCGAGTTGCTGCTCACGTATTTGATTGATATCGATGGTCTTAGCATCGTTTAATCCCGCCCAGCGCAGGATCAGCTGACAGGCATCAGGGCTATCAAACAGCCCGTGTAAATAAGTACCTAAGATTTGCCCGTCATCGCTTTGCAGGCCATCGGCAAAACTCATCGCTGGCGCGGTTAATGATGTCGATTCTGGGATTAACTGCAAGGGCGGATTCGCTTGTTCAAACCTAGGGATAAGATAACGTGATTCGCCGCAGTGGATTTCATAGCCCTGCACAGCAACTGTTTGCCCAAGTAACGTTAGCTCACCGCTCACCCGCCGTAACTGTTTATCGACTTTCAGTTCTGTGCTCAATGGTAAGTAGCCAAGTCCTTCGGTATCGCCCGCACTGTCTTCAATCCCTAAGGGATCGGCAATGCTTTGGCCTAACATTTGGTAACCGCCGCAAATGCCGAGCACTTTCCCGCCGTAACGCAGATGTGTAGCGATATCCTTATCCCAACCTTGCTGGCGTAAAAAGGCCAAATCGGCGCGCACATTCTTACTGCCGGGCAAGATCAATAAATCGGCGGCGGGCAAATGAATGGCTTGACTCGCGGCTTGGGTTTGCAACGACACATAGTCAAAATCGATATCGGGATGCAGCCGCAGCGGATCAAAATCCGTGTGATTACTGATCCTTGGGTACACTAATACCCGCACTTTTAAGCGGCTGTTAGCGCCTTTAGATGGCGAGCTTATCAGCGCATCTTCGGCATCGAGATGTAAATCATGCAGATAAGGCAACACACCTAAAACAGGCTTGTTCGTATAAGCTTCAAGCCAATCGAGGCCAGATTGCAATAGGCTAATATCGCCACGGAAACGATTGATCACAAAGCCCTTTACCCGCGCCTGTTCAGACTCAGATAACAGCGCCAGCGTCCCGACCAAATGGGCAAATACGCCGCCCTTGTCGATATCGGCAATGATGATCACAGGGCAATCCACAGCTTCGGCAAATCCCATGTTGGCAATATCGCCCTCGCGCAGATTGATCTCCGCCGGACTCCCCGCGCCTTCCACCACTATGGTTTGATACTGGCCACTTAATCGCTCGAAGGATTCCAGCACAGCACAGAGCGCCATTGCCTTGTAATCCTTAGATTTAGGCCCAAAAAAGGCCGAGGCTTCCAGCGTTGTCAGGGCTTTGCCGTGAACGATAATTTGCGCGCCCGTGTCCGAGCTAGGTTTAAGCAGAATAGGATTAAAATCGGTATGGGGCTCAAGGTAACAGGCCGCGGCTTGCAACGCCTGTGCGCGGCCAATCTCGCCGCCATCAATAGTCACCGCGCTATTGAGCGCCATGTTTTGCGGCTTAAAGGGCGCAACCTTTACGCCTTGACGGGCGAGCAAACGACAAATCCCCGCCACTAAGGTGCTTTTACCCGCATCGGACGTTGTGCCCTGCACCATCAAGACTTTTGCGCGTCGAAGCGAATTAACCGCAGGTCTATTCACTGCGGGATTCACCGCAAGATTAGCAGCAGAATGAATAGCTAAAGCGTTAGCGGTATCGAGTGCAGTTGCACAGCCTGTGTTGTCTGTGTTTGAAGAGGGCATAGGGTTAAAAACTTATTCTAGTTTGCAGGGATAAAGATAAAAGCTCAGTCTAAATATCACTTAACTGATTTAGATTACAGTGGTTTGAGTGCCAAGGATAAACCCGCGACCACTAAGGTGACATTGTCAGCCAAGGCGGCTACGGCTTGGTTTAACCAGCCCGCTTCATCAACAAATTGTCGGCTCAATTCACCTAAGGGCACGATACCTGAGCCCACTTCGTTACTGATCAACACCACCACACCTTCTAGCTCAGCAAGGGAATCCACAAAAGCGCTTTTCTCTGCCTGCCAACTCGCCAGAGCTTCATCGTTAGAGGTTGAAGTAGCAGAGGTTGAAACGGCAAAGTCAGTCGCATGCCACTCAGTCGGCGCGGGTTCATCATCAATCTTGGCGCTGGATGCAAGTAATTGATTGGTCAACCAAAGAGTTAAACAGTCCACTAAAATCACTCGCCCAGGTTTTGCTAAGCGCTTTAACAGTGCCGTAAGGGCGAGCGATTCTTCAAACAATTGCCATTCGATACCATCGTCCGTTCGTCCCGCTTGATGTTTGGCGATACGGGTCGCCATTTCATCATCCAGCGCCTGCGCCGTGGCCACATAGCAGGCATCAAAGCCGAGCGCTGTGTACTGGCGCACTAAGGCTTCACCGTAGCGACTCTTACCACTACGGGCGCCGCCTAGGACGAGATGGATCACAGTATGTTACCCACAACGAGCAATACAAAATAACACACGATTTCAGCTATTTGCTGCGCCGCGCCTAAGGTATCACCCGTGTAACCGCCAATCTGGCGTCTAAAGATCACTATGATCAAACGGCGCAGTCCTATCATCACCAATAGCAATGACAATGCCGCTAACCCCTTGAGGAATAACAACACTAATACGCCGCTGGCGATCAGGATAAGCAGCTCATTAATGCCTTGATGTTGCGATAGCGGCTTAGACTTACTGGTCTCGTCATCGCGGACATATTTTTCACTAAAGATAATACTGGCTGATACCACGCGGCTCACTGTGTGCGCGACGATAAGCGCCGAGCCCGCCACCACAGGATCGTACAGCGCCAACTCGACTAGCAACTGCCATTTCAGCAGCAGGGCCAACATCAACGCCAGTGCGCCATAACTGCCAAGGCGCGAGTCCTTCATGATCCGTAGCTTGTCTTCCGCCGTCCAACCACCGCCAAAACCGTCGAAGGTATCGGCTAGGCCATCCTCGTGAAATCCGCCCGTGAGCAAGACGCCAACCAACATAGCTAACAGCACAGAGACGCCGGCGGGGAGCCAGTTCTGCGTCAGCCAAAATACAATGGCACTTAACAGGCCGACCAAAAGACCGACGAGACCGAAATAACGGCTGGCCTTATTCAACTTATCGCTATCGACTTCGACCCATTTAGGCATAGGAATGCGGGTAAAATAGCCCATGGCAACTAAAAACAAATCTATCTCTTTGTGCCAGCTTTCGCGTTCTGACATAAAGCATCCTTAGTGAATTAACACTTGCTGCAAGGTTTAAGATTAAAACGGTTGGCTAAAAAGTTATTATTTTAAATAAGTAAAATAAGCGACTTAGCAGAGCACATCATACAACAGCCTCAATCCCCGCATCACTAAAACTCGCCATTTGATTGTAAAAATTTACTGAGGCTTGAATAAGCGGCAACGCCAGAGCTGCGCCCGTACCTTCGCCTAATCTTAGCCCGAGTGATAATAAAGGTTTCGCCTGCAAAAATTCTAACATCCGCTGATGGCCTTGCTCGTCTGACTGGTGGGCAAAAATCAAATAATCACGCACATTGGGGGCGATTTGCACCGCGACTAATGCTGCCGCAGTAGCAATGAAACCGTCCACAACCACCAGCATTTTGCGCTCGGCAGCCGCTAATATAGCCCCCGTCATCTGCACAATTTCAAAGCCACCTAGGCAAGCTAACACTGATTTTGGCCCAGTTAAGGCGCTTTGATGCAGCAATAACGCCAGCTCAATAAGCATCAGTTTACGTTCTAAGGTTTCGCTATTGATGCCCGTGCCACGGCCGACACAATCAATCACGTCGAGCTGCATGATCGCCGCCATAATGGCCGCCGCCGCCGAGGTATTGCCTATGCCCATTTCGCCAAAGGCAACTAAGTTACAACCTGCTTGATGGTGACGTTCAATCAAATCGCGCGCCATCGCAAAGCCTTTATCGACGGTTTCCAGCGCCATCGCGGGTTCTAAATGAATCGCCCCTGTGCCCGCGCCAAGACGTTGATCGATAATGCCTTCAACCCCTTCGACTGGCGTTAAAATACCGCAATCGATCACTTCGAGCGTAAAGCCCACCTGCCGACAAAAGACGTTAATCGCCGCGCCGCCATGGGCAAAGTTTTGCACCATTTGGCGCGTCACTTCGCTAGGGGCAATCGACACGCCTTCTGCGGCAATACCATGATCACCCGCAAACACTAACATGGTTGGATGAACGATTTTCAACACAGTATTTTGTGGCTGATCCGTTTGTTGCAAATCAGTCGCTTGCACGCGGGCAATCTGTAAGGCTAAGGATTCGAGCTGACCTAAGGCGCCGGGCGGCTTAGTCTTAAGATCAATTTTTTGCTGGATCAGCGGATCCTGCGTTTTACTCACAGGGCTGATTTGAAAAGACACGGCTGACTGAGACATCCACACTCCACTTATTATCTTAAATAACCACAACGCATCCTGCGTCTATGACTAACATGTCCAATTTTGCATTTCCAATCGCGGGGCAGATATCAACAAAAATGCTGATTATCCCGCCAGTCTGCGCTTGCTAGATGACTCTAGGATTACGTTCTGACTAGGTGCTTACGGCATGACTCTGCGTTTACGCAAAATCAGCAAAAAGAACATGCTACCTATGGCCGCCGTGATAATCCCCACGGGCAACTCTTGATTGCCCAATAAACAGCGCGCCAGCACATCAATCCACACCATAAATAATCCGCCCACCAGCGCCGTTAATATAATCGGCTGACGACCGGGAAACAGCATGCGCACTGTGTGGGGGATCATCAAACCGACAAACCCAATCCCGCCGCAGGTAGCGACCAAAATCGCGGTAATCAAGGAGCAGAGCAGCAGCATATTGAGTCGCAACTTAGGCACATTCACCCCTAAGGTATGCGCCGTTTCATCCCCCGCTTGCAACGCCATGATCTGCCGTTTCATGCCTAAAATAATGAACAAACTCGCGCCAATCACCAGTGTTGGCAGCACTAGCAAGGACCAACTGGCCTTAGCGAAACTGCCTAAACTCCAAAACAGCACAGAAGCCGTCGCCTGCGGACTGGCGAAATACAGCAGCAGACTCGTTAGCGCGCCGAACATAAAGGAGGTCGCCACGCCTGAGAGCAACATGCGTTCCACTTGGCTATTGAGCCCAAGGCCAGACAAGGCCAGCACTATCAGTACCGACAAACTGGCGCCAATAAAAGCGCCGAAGGGCAAGCTAAACCAAAGCAAACCCGACAAGGCGCCCGAACCACTAAAAATCCCCGAGTTCGCCGCCACACCCGCATTCTCAAAAAATCCAGAGCCCGTGAATAACGTCAACATCACCACAGCGCCAAAGGACGCGCCTGAGCTAATGCCAAACAAATAAGGGTCGGCCAGTGGATTGCGGGTCACGGTTTGCAGCACGCTGCCCGCCAAAGACAAGCCCGCACCCGCCACAAAGGCCAGTAAAATACGCGGCAGTCTGAGCTCCATCACGATGCGCTCCGTCATGCCATTGGCTTGAGTGAGGTTGGCCATTTTATTGATAAACACTTGGATAACATCCATAAAACTGATGTTCGCCGCGCCAAAACTCGTGGCGGCAATGGGGGTTATCAAAGTGATTATGCCTAATGCGACCAGCATCAGTTGTTGTCTCGTCAAAGGTGTCACGATACGCCCCAAATGTGAGATGAAATGCTGTTTACTCCCTGAATCATCCGCCCTTGCCTCGCTCAGCCAAAGCATCAGCCATGTTGTGCGTCGAATCATGGTAGCCATAAAAGTAGCTGATTAAGGGCTTTTTATGTTGTGGATGGGTCGACACCTGAGCGCAAACGCCGAACACATCGCCAATTCGCGCTTCGGTTAATACCTCGGTTGGCGTGCCCATAGCGCTAACTTCACCGTTATGGATCAACAACAAACTGTCGCACAGGGCGCTGGCTAAATTGAGATCGTGAATGGAGGCAATCACGCTGATGCCAAGGCTACGCACTAATTCGAGGATTTGAATTTGATAACGCACATCGAGGTGGTTGGTTGGCTCGTCGAGGATCAACAGTTGCGGCTGCTGCACTATGGCGCGGGCGATCAAGGCACGCTGCTTTTCACCGCCGGATAAGTGCTCGTACTGTTGGTGCATCTTATGGCTCAGGCCGACTTTCTCTAGAGCCTTTGCAATGCGCTCGCCGTCACAGCTCGAATTGGTATCGAACATGCCCTTATGCGGCGTTAAGCCCATGCTGACCAATTGCTCTGTGGTTAGGTCAAAATAATGTGGCGTGTCTTGCTGCACTACAGCGACACGGCAGGCAAACGCCTTGGGCGATAAACGCTCAATATCTTGATCAAACAGGGTAATTTTGCCCTGAGTCGGGCGAACAAACCGATACAAACAGCGTAGCAAGCTAGACTTACCCGCACCGTTAGGCCCAATCAAACCCAACATCTGCCCCGTTGGCAACGCAAAGTTAATATTGGAAAGAATGGTTTTGCCATCGATACACCAGCTTAACTGGCTGACATCGAGCGCGGCCGTCTGGCTCGCTGATGGGCGAGTGTCGCTGTCATTCAAAGCATGGCTCGTTTGGATGGCAGAGAGTTTCACCAAAGTGGTGCTCCTAGCGAGTCCAAACCTGAATAAAAAAAGGTTGTGCACATTGTCATCGGCTCCCTCGAGTCACCCGCTCGAGAACTAAGGCTGCACGCAGCGATAACAGAAATAGGCAGGTCTCCTGACTCGTCACTTTTCTATTGAAAACAATATAAAAAGTCACTCACAGTTGCGGGCACAGTTCGGGCTGACTGACGAGCAGCTCCCCGATTCCCTATTATGTTGAGATTGATTTCAAGCCTTTGCAGCGTGCCTCGGCCATAACTGCCACAGAACACCCTTGCACCGCTCAAAACTCCCAACACCTATTTCTGTGACGTCATCCGGTACACTGCCACCAGCCTTGCAAGGCCGTGTGCATCGGGGACGTCAGGAAAAAGCATTATCCTATATTTACCTTAATTGGCAATCGACAATCACGCTGCTAAGACAAGAAAAATCTTCACCTTAGGGCAACGCGGATCACTCGCAGCGTCCGCTCGGCCAATCTAAACGCCAGTAACAAACGCCGTGCTCATCCTGCAGCACATTAATGCTCACCACGGCCGCCACGGGTAAATCGAGTTGACTGTAAAAGCCCACCGCCCGTTCAACCCCAAGGGCGCGCGCCATTAAGTGACGGATCACTCCGCCGTGAGTCACCACCCATACTTTGGCAGCCAGTTCGCCCGCACTCAAGCTCACACCCACGCTAGCGCCCACAGCCAGCTCGGCGTTTTGTGAGTCAACTGTCAATCGTTCAAACTCGGCGGCGAGTATCTGGTCAATGGCGACATTCACCCGCGACTCGAAGCTTGCCATAGTCTCACCATTGGGCGGCGGTGTTTGCCAAGGGTTTTGCCAATAGGCCGCTAAGCGTTCGCCCTCTTGCTGATACAGCTCATCGAGTCGACAACCGTCCCAATCGCCAAAGTCGATTTCTTGTAAACCCGAGAAAAACTGCGCCTGCAATGGCCTTGACTCTGATACCAACGCCGCCGTCGAATGCAGCTCGGCGGCAAAGGCTTGGGCAAATTCGCCGCAGCGGCGTGAAGTCGAACTATAAATCGCACTGCACACGCTGGCCTGCGCCTCAACCGCTGCCGACATTTGCTGCCAGCCCTTTTCGCTTAAAGGCACATCCACACGGCCGCGTAAAATGGCGCCGCCTTCACACTCGCCGTGGCGTAACAATAACAATCGAACTTGTTTCATCGTATTCCTATGTCTATCACTCGTGGCACATTTTGTTGAAAGCCCACATTAGACCCGTCGTCCTATATACTCAATTACGCCCTAGCCCTGCAACTAGCTCTACAACTAGCCCTAAAAAAAGAGCCGTTAAACTGGGTGAAAAGTGGTGATAGGACTCAATTGTCGTCAGTCAATTTTGACCTTGCCCTGACAATCATAAGTCGCGTATTATGGACGTCTATACGTTTAAATGTCCAAAACTAAACTCTAACGATAAATAACTAAAACGAGTAGTCAACATGTCGACCGACCAGAATAAAGTGCACTTAGCCTAACTAGGGTCGATAACGAGAGCCGATATCTGGACTGCACAACACGCTTTACCCTGCACTTAGCATAACAAGGGTCGATGCTTGGACTTAACTTAGCTGTATTTAAGGTAATTATTTATGACGATACCCTCTACCAAAGCCGGCCAGATATTGGCAGACATTCGTAAACAGCTTGCTGAGCGCATTCTAATCTTAGACGGTGCCATGGGCACAATGATCCAAGACCACAAGCTCGAAGAAGAGGATTATCGCGGCGAACGCTTTAAAGATTGGCACACTGACGTCAAAGGCAACAACGATTTATTGGTGTTGTCGCAACCCCACATCATCAAACAAATTCACACCGACTACTTAAACGCCGGTGCCGACATCATTGAAACCAACACCTTTAATGCTACGACTATCGCCATGGCCGACTATGACATGCAGTCGTTGTCCGCCGAAATTAACTTAGCCGGTGCCCGTCTTGCCCGTGAAGCCTGTGATGAAGTGTTTGCTGCCACAGGCATTCCACGTTACGTCGCTGGTGTGTTAGGCCCCACTAACCGTACGTGTTCGATCAGCCCCGATGTGAACGACCCTGGCTATCGCAATGTCAGCTTCGATGAGTTAGTGAGCGCTTACCGAGAATCCACTAAGGCGCTGATTGAAGGCGGCGCGGATATCATTATGGTCGAGACCATATTTGATACCTTAAACGCCAAGGCCGCACTGTTTGCGATTGAATCGGTATTTGATGACTTATTTGGTCAGCATTCTAAAGACAGATTACCGATCATGATTTCGGGCACCATTACCGATGCCTCAGGCCGCACCCTTACCGGCCAAACCACCGAAGCTTTTTATAATTCCCTGCGCCATATCAAGCCGTTATCTATCGGTCTTAACTGTGCACTCGGGCCAAAAGAGCTGCGCCCGTACGTCGAAGAATTATCCCGTATAGCCGAATGTTATGTGTCGGCGCATCCGAACGCGGGCCTGCCGAACGAGTTTGGCGGCTATGATGAAACCCCAGAGGACATGGCGAACGTGATTGAAGATTGGGCGCGCGAAGGCATGCTCAATATTATCGGTGGTTGCTGTGGTAGTACGCCTGAACATATCCGCGTTATTCGCGAAGCGGTCGACAGACATAACCCGCGCGTCTTGCCCGATATCCCCGTAGCCTGCCGCCTTGCCGGTTTGGAACCACTGACTATCGACGCCCAATCCCTGTTCGTTAACGTGGGTGAGCGCACCAACGTCACAGGTTCAGCCAAGTTTTTAAAGCTGATCAAAGACGGTAAGTTTGAGCAAGCGCTCGATGTGGCTCGCGAGCAGGTCGAAAGCGGCGCGCAGATCATCGACATCAACATGGACGAAGGCATGCTCGATGGCGCCGAGATCATGCACAAGTTTTTAAACTTGATTGCCTCTGAGCCCGACATCAGCCGTGTGCCAATTATGATCGACTCATCCAAATGGGAAGTGATCGAAGCTGGCCTAAAATGTATTCAAGGCAAAGGCATAGTTAACTCGATTTCCCTCAAAGAAGGCGAAGCCAAGTTTATCGAGCAAGCAACACTGGTGAAACGCTACGGCGCGGCGGCCATTATCATGGCGTTCGACGAACAAGGTCAGGCCGATACCAAGGCGCGTAAAATCGAAATCTGTACCCGCGCTTATAGGGTGCTGGTTGATAAGGTCGGCTTTCCGCCAGAAGACATCATCTTCGACCCGAACATTTTCGCCATCGCCACAGGTATCGATGAACACGACAACTATGCAGTCGATTTTATTGATGCCATCAAAGCGATTAAAGCCACCCTGCCCCACGCAATGATTTCGGGCGGTGTGTCGAATGTGTCGTTCTCGTTCCGCGGTAACAACCCAGTACGCGAGGCGATTCACGCGGTATTCCTGTACCACGCCATCAAAGTCGGCATGGACATGGGCATTGTCAACGCGGGCCAATTAGCCATTTACGACGATATCGATCCTGAGCTTAAAGTACGGGTCGAAAACGTGGTGCTTAACTTGCCCTGCCCAGTTGAAGGCTCGAGCAATACCGAGCAGTTACTTGAAATCGCGGAGAAATTCCGCGGTGATGGTGCGCAGGTCGGTAAGAAAGAAGATTTAGAATGGCGCAGCTGGCCAGTGAGCCAACGCTTATCCCATGCGCTAGTGAAAGGCATTACCGAATTTATCGATGAAGATACCGAAGCCGCTCGCCAAGAAGCGAAACGTCCGCTGGATGTGATTGAAGGCGCCTTGATGGACGGCATGAACGTGGTCGGCGACTTGTTCGGCTCGGGCAAGATGTTCCTGCCGCAGGTGGTGAAATCGGCGCGAGTAATGAAAAAAGCCGTGGCTTACTTGAACCCCTATATCGAGCTGGAAAAGGTCGAAGGCCAATCTAATGGCAAGATTTTGATGGTGACAGTAAAAGGTGACGTGCACGATATCGGCAAAAATATCGTCGGCGTGGTGCTCGCCTGTAACGGTTTTGAGGTATTCGATTTAGGCGTGATGGTGTCGGTGGAGCGAATTCTCGACGCAGTGAAAGAACACAATATCGATATCATCGGCATGTCGGGGCTCATCACGCCGAGTCTGGACGAGATGGTGCATAACGTGAAAACCTTCCACCGCGAAGGCTTAACCATTCCGGCGATTATCGGCGGTGCAACTTGCTCGAAAATCCACACAGCGGTGAAAATTGCGCCCCATTATCCCCATGGCGCTATCTATATTGCCGATGCGTCCCGCGCCGTGCCAATGGTGAGTAAGCTCATCAACAACGAGACTCGCCAAGCGACCATAGACGAAACCTATGCCGAATACGACGACATGCGCACTAAGCGTTTATCCCAAGCCAAGCGCAAAGAGATAGTGTCAATCGAAGCGGCGCGCGATAACCGCTGCCAACACGATTGGGCGAACTACACCCCGTTCACGCCAAACGTGCTCGGGCGCCAAGTATTTGATAATTATCCGTTAGAAGACTTAGTCGAGCGTATCGACTGGACACCGTTTTTCCGCTCGTGGGAACTGCACGGCCACTACCCTGAAATCCTCACCGATAAAGTGGTCGGTGAAGAAGCGCAAAAGCTGTTCGCCGATGGTCAGGCCATGCTCAAACAAATCATCGAAGAAAAGTGGCTCACGGCGAAAGCGGTTATCGGCTTATT
This sequence comes from Shewanella sp. SR1, assembly GCF_020447145.1. NCBI lineage: Bacteria > Pseudomonadati > Pseudomonadota > Gammaproteobacteria > Alteromonadales > Shewanellaceae > Shewanella > Shewanella sp. SR1. The sequence continues at coordinate 126,336 of NZ_JAJAEF010000009.1, forward strand.
CCCTGCCAATACCGTCAATTACGACGACATTGAGCTGTATACCGATGAGTCGCGCACCACAGTTGAAATGACCACACATCACCTGCGGATGCAGCTTGAGCGTGTCGGTAACGACAACTTCTGCCTATCCGACTTTGTCGCGCCAAAAGATTCAGGCGTCGCCGATTACATGGGCGGCTTTGCGGTGACCACGGGCCACGGCATAGACGAACATGTGGCACGTTTTGAAGCCAACCACGACGACTACAACGCCATCATGCTCAAATGCTTAGCCGACCGTTTGGCCGAAGCCTTTGCCGAGCGGATGCACGAGCGGGTACGTAAAGAGTTTTGGGGTTATGCGGCCGACGAGCAGTTAAGCAACGAAGCCTTAATCCGTGAGAAATACAAAGGCATACGCCCCGCACCGGGTTACCCAGCATGCCCAGATCATACAGAAAAAGGCTTGTTATGGGACTTGCTCAAGCCCGATGAGACTATCGACTTGAACATCACCGAAAGCTACGCCATGTTCCCCACAGCGGCAGTATCGGGCTGGTATTTCGCCCACCCGAAATCCCGCTACTTTGGCGTGAGTAACATCGGCCGAGATCAAGTGGAAGATTATGCCAAGCGTAAAGGGATGACTGTCGCAGAGACGGAGAAGTGGCTGGCGCCAGTGTTGGATTATGATCCTGAATAATCAGCGATCCTGAATAGGGAGTGACCCAGAGTAATCATTGGTACTCGTTAATGCCCAAGTTTCACTTGGGAAATTAGGCAAAATTTGGAATTAAGGGGCTGAGTCGAAGCCCCTTATTTTTGGTTTTAATGTCTAACTTTAAAATCAAAATAAAAAATCAAAGTCGTGGAATTCCATTCCACACCAGGGCAAGAAGGGGATCAACAGCAATCCCCCTCTTGCATCTCCCCTTGCCGCCCCTAGCGAAGTTACATGCATTGAATACTGGCTTCGTGCTTATTCGAAAATCGCTAACGCTTCCGATGGTACATCCTGTACCCCGAAAGCTACGCAGACGTCCTGTCTGCGTCACGCTATTTTCTTCAACGCCCTTCAGCAACTTCGCAGGGGATCGGTGAACTTCTGTGGCATTAGAGTTAATTTTTAGCAATGAAGGGCTTTGCTTGTCCAATCCCTATATATTACTGGGCAACCCTTGGTATGAGCTCGCCGTTTACATCACATACCTCACCATCAACAATTGTCTTTACACGTTTATTTTGTAGCAGTGTTAATAGTTCCTGTAGGTACTCTGTATCATCTTTAATAATAATTGCACCATTTTGATCAAACTCAATGAGCCAATCACCAGCCTCTTGGGCGGCGACTTTTAGCTTCCCTAACCACTCTTCATCGGTGTAATAACCTTTTGCGGCGACAGAGGCCAGCTGTCTCATGAAGTTTTTGTTTTTGCCTACTGCTTGTTGTAATGCATTTGCTTTACTTTCGACAAATAATGGGCTTTCACTGATAGACTTCATTGCCAGATCACGTTGAGCTTGCAGTCTCTCATGGAAATTCAGGGAGGTTTCGAAATTGGTTACTGCTTTGATATATACAACGCTTTTGTAGCATAGATAATCAATACTTTTATAAATTCTAAAACCAGTGTTTTGTGCTACATCTGCAACGAGATCACCATCTAACATATCCAACTTCAAATACGATTGATTTGCGTTCTTTACTGACCAGACCGAGGATATGTACTTAAATGCATATATTTTTTCACCGCTATGTAAAACGACTTGCAAAATATACATATTCTTATCGTTCAACTCTCCCTTATCCTTAATTTGAGGAATTACTTGGTTCTCAATTGAGTCAATAAACTGATCTACTCCCGTGATATCAGAATCTACATAGATATATTTAGCATCGTCTAATGTGTTGATGTATTTATATGCGATTAAGTCATCAGTCTCATTAATAGAATCACTAACAGCATCCTTCATCATATCTTTTATAGGCGCTTGAGATACAAGACGATAAAGAGAGTTAACCCTATTATCTTTTGAACGAGTTGATGCGGTTGTAACAAAGATATTTACAGTGGCTCCAGTGAAGTCAAGACCTTTAAGATGTCTTAACATTGCAATTTCAATCGCACGCTCCACTGCTACCTGCTCGGCATTACCAACTTGATTATTCATGTTCACCTATATCATTTAAATAAAAATCGAATTCCTACAACAACTTTCATATTGACTATAGCAGAAGATTTTTGAGGAATACCTTTACATAAAGCGCACTCGATTTGTTTCAAATTACTACCGACATGCTGATACTCAACTTGATACAGTCTAATACCTAGAAGCAATAGCATCGGATTAAAAAATATACTCTCATTTTTCTTGATAAATGCAAACATGAAAACAAGAAAAACAACAAGCGAAGCAATGTTTTGAATGTCGCTATAGTTAAAAGCAAAAAGACCAATTAAAAACGGGATTGTATAATTAATCATATCCCCTTTTTGGCTTGATGAAGCAATTATAACAACAGGTTCTCCTCCTCTTTTACCTGAAAAAACTCTAGAAAGACTCTCTGATACAATTAAGAAACAAATTCCAGATACAAAGAGAGCACCAACCGCTACTGGTCTGACATAAATTCCTGAGCCAAGATAAAACATCTCCAAGCCCACACAGTCATTGATATCCCTAATATACAGTATTAAAAATAACGGGAAGTATGAAGAGATAAAAATTACTATCTCAGCCCACAGCTTTACAGAGATCTCTTGATTGGCATCCTTAATCATTTGCACCTGAAATTTATCTATTTTATTGAATTTAATTATATATCGAAGACTTGTCTATATCTATAGAACAAATCCGTCCACCCAATATAAAACAATAACATAATGCGCTTTCCTTTTTTATTCAAGTAGTTGTTGGCAAGGATAGTACAGCCATCACTTCCATACTCAAAAAATATGGCGGCCTCTATTTTCGCGCTTTAAATATCGATTACTTTACTTCGGCAGTACCAATTCCCCTGAATCGTACGCTCTATCAAATTCTGCTTTTGCATCGGCTTTGTGGTTGATGCAGTTAACCATGTGTTCGTCGGACTTAAAGTTTTTACAGTCTTCGGGGACTAGATAATACTTGCGCCATGCTTCGGCTTTGCGTAATCGAGCGGCCTCGTTTTGCTTGGCTAGTCTGGATTTTTCAGCCGCATTTTGCTGTAACTCTTGCTGAATTTGGTACTCAGCAAGCTGGCGATCTTTCGCAGCCTGCTGGCGAGCAAGTTCCGTTTGCTTTTGTTGCATAGCAAACTCATTAAGCCCTTGTGTCAGGCGGTATTCGACATAACTCAAATAGCCAATTCGCACTAATAAAGTGACCAAACCCGCTAACAAGATACCCAACGTAATTTGTAAAACTGATTTCATCCCTAACTTCCAAAGTCCATTACCGATAAAAATGCGATTTATGCCGTTAAAATCCGAGCAACATTAAGATGTTGCTGACTGCACCTATGAAGCCCAGTATCAAAACTTTAATCACACCAAACACTAAGCGAACACAGTAGCCGCAGAATACATTTCCCCTCGGAGTTGCCGCAGGGCGAATAGGCAAATTGCGTGAGTCTCGCCATGGATGGCGAGCTAGCTTTCGCAGGTGCAGGGACGCATCCTTCGGAAGCGATAGCAAATTTGCCAATGAGCACAAGGGGCTTTCAACTCCGTTGGGGGCGGCAAGGGAGATCCAAGAGGGAATTGCTGTTGATCCCCTCTTGGTCGGGTGTGGGTTGAAGACCCACGACCTTGATTAACATCGGCCGTTAGGCCGCATTAACTCAACGAACTCAACGCGAAACGGTTAACCCATAACACTCAGTACAGTGCTACAAACACAGAGCAACAAGAAAATAAGTGCCAAAGCATATTCACGAACTTGCAGGAGGAGTTGGGTATCTAAGAAAGAGAAAAGACACATCGTCCTGATGCAAGTGACTCGAATCGCGGGTACGCGATTAAAGCTCATCCTTGTTAAAAACCTAAGATAGCGACATAGCGTACACTTGTCTATAACTTTAGCATTACAAATCAAGTAATTAAGCAAACACTGATTTAACGATATGGGTATGAATGTATATGACTAAACCTGTCGCCATCAAATAGCACTATCTCTTGATCTTGCAGTGGCATGAAGTCTCGCTGTGTCAGGCGGTCTTATTTTGGCAAGCGAGCCAATTTTGACATACGAAAATGGGTTCAGTGAACGCATTAGCAAAGGGGGACTAAGCAAAGGGCGCTGAGCAAAATTCAGCCATAACGTAACTGAGTTGAATCACAGAGCGAACATCACTGTAGAAGCCTGATAACACAGGTGCTACACACGAATTTAGCTTGGTTAAAACTGCGACAATTAACCGCCTAAATTTGCATTTTCAGCCCTACATGCTAACGTGGCTAATGTAAATTTACATTCAGTGTTTATCAAAGTTATGTCGCAACAATCAATAAAAAGTCGATCGACAACAAGCCTATATCGGGCGATACCAAGCAGCGCGGCTGATATGACACGGAAGCACAACTGAGGTTGAGATATGGAACCATCTAATACATCACGCCGGACCTTTATCAAGCAATGTGTGATTGGCGGGGTTGCCGTATATTCGGCCCCTTTGTTGTGGGAAATGAGTCGCGCGAATGCGGCAATTGTCTCACCTGAACTGGCAGCCCAATGGCAAACTCAGGTTAATGGTCAATCCAAACCTAAGTTTCGTAACGATGGCATAGCGAAGGTCACAGGCCAAAAGGTCTATGGCCGTGATTACCGCGCTATGGACATGGAGGGCTGGCCCAAGCAGCAAGGTTACGCTTTTATCCTACGCGCCGCCGATGCATCCCATGTTTATCAAGGCTTTTCCCTCGACCACCTGCCCGCGTCGGCTAAGCCCTATAAAGTGATCACTGCGGCCGATCTGGCCCGCGATAAGGTCAAGCTGCCCGATTTTTACGGTGACAACATGTTACTGGCCGAAGGGCAAACCGCCGACTACTTAGGTCATGCGGTGGCAATATTATTGTTCGACAGTTTCCCCGCCTTTAAGCAAGCTAAGTCCTTACTGCAATTTGACCAGACCTTACTGCGCTTTGGTGAGCAAACGCCGTTTGTGTCGGACACCAAAGACCCCTACGCCAGCTGGCGCCTTATTCGAGTTGAAGGTGAAAATGGCGCAAGGGAAGATTTATATAGCCCGCTCCACGATGGGCTATTTTTCCCCAGCGTAAAAGATCGCAAGCCAGAATGGTTAGGCAATCCGAATGCCAAAGGGACAGTGTCTGAGCGCGGGCTTTATTATGCCGGCGAGATTGATAAGCAGATTGCTAGCGCCCAAGCTAATCAACAATGGCAAGTGCTAGAGCGGGAATATCGCACCCAGATCATCGATCCTATGATGATGGAGCCCGAAGCCTTTAACGGCTGGTATGACGCAACTAGCCAAACATTCCATACAGTGATTACCTCGCAGTCGCCGCAGGACTTTCAAGAGATGGCAGTGCACATGCTGTTATCTGGCCCACTGGCAGGCAAGGTAAAACATCTGGTGGTGCACTCGCCTTATATCGGCGGTGGATTTGGCGCGAAAGACCATTCGATATTCCCCTATTACGGCGTGCTCGCGGCCATTTATGCCAAGGGGCCAATCCGACTCGCCAATGACAGATTCGAGCAATTCCAATCTGGGCTTAAACGTCATCCGTTCATCATGAAAAGCCGCTTAGCGGTGGATAAATCGACCTTAAAAATCCAAGCCTTAACTTCGCAGATGACAGTCGATGGCGGCGGACGAGTGAACTTCACTCCTTCTGTAACCTCAGTTGGCGCGACGGCGATGCAAAGCATTTACTACACACCGCGCAACGATATTATCGCCACCGCCTATGCGTCGCGTAACCCTGATGCGGGTTCGATGCGCGGTTATGGCACGCTGCAATCGATGACGGCGATGGAATGCATGATCCACGAGATAGCCGACGAGTTAAAGGTTGATCCCTTTAAACTGCGCGCCGCCAACGTGATGGAGTCTGGCCAGCGTAATACGCAAGGCGCAATTCCTAATGGCACTTTGCGTTACCGCGAAATGCTCGACATGGCCGAACAAGATCCCGTGTGGCAAAACCGTGCGGTGAATAAAAAGGACTATGAGGCCAAACATCCGGGGATGCGTTACGGCGTCGGTTTTGGTATCGCCACCAAAGATTATGGTACGGGCGCAGCGGCGCCAAGTGCGGCGGTTCGCCTAGCGAAAGACGGTAAAATCACCCTGGAAATCGGCTTTATCGAAATGGGCACAGGGACACAAACCTCCCAAGCCGTTGTAGTCAGCGATGCCCTCGGCAACTTTGCCGATGAGGTAAAACTCGCCGAAGTGGATATTTGGGATGCGATGCAATTAGTGCAAACCGATAATCCTTATATTATTTCGCAGCAACGCCAAGATGAAATGGCGGCCAATCCACGCTGGACACCGGTTAAAGCCATGGCATCGTCGGCATCTATGTCGGCCTATTATCAAAGCCATGTCAGCCGCATCGCCGCCGACGTGATCTACCGTCACGGCCTGTGGCCTGCGGCGGTATCGATTTGGAACGAGTTGTATTTTAACACCCCAATGGGCTCGACTAATTTGCATAACGCCCGCGATGGTCGCTGGGTCGATGGCAAGTTAACCGCCTTGGGCTTTCCGCCGCTGTCGATCGATATTCTCGCGAAACGCGCCCACGACATGGGCTTAGTGGTCGGCGTGATGGGCCATGCCTTTAATCGCTGGGCTTGGGCCGAAGCCGATTTCGACATTCTTGGCACTAAAGAACGTTTAGCACTCGATGCGCTGGCGCTGCAATACGGCGAAGGGAACGCGACGTTTGCGGCAACTTCCGACACGACTATGAGTATCAAAGCGCGCCAAGCCAGCATGAAGTCTAATGGCTATCACTTGATCGATCGTCAAGCCATGAGTTATCCCAAGGCTGAACTAAACAATGCCATGGTGACCTACTACGCCCCCTGCGCCACTTTGGTTGAAGTGGCCGTAAACGAAGGCAATGGCGAAGTCACGCTGCTGAGTTCTCATACTTGGTTAGAGGCAGGCAAAGTGATCGTGAAAGAACTGGTCGAAGGGCAAATTCAAGGTGGCCTTGCGATGGGGATTGGCCATGCACTGCATGAAGGCTTACCGCCATTTGAAGCAGGCGCTGGCAATGGTACGTGGAACCTCAATCGCTATCAGGTGCCGTTAGCGCGGCATGTGGGCGTGTGGGATCAACGCCATACCATATTGCCGCAGTTATCTGATAACGATCCCAGCCGAGGTATCGCCGAAGTGGTGATGATCCCTGTGGTCGCGGCGCTGATTGAAGCCGTGTATCAAGCGACCCATGTCCGCTTTTACGATTTACCTATGACAGCGAAAAAAATTAAGGAGGCCATGGCATGAGCCAGTCTATTAAACTGACCATTAATAACCAAGCCGTAGGCCCGATTGAAGTCGCCGATGGTGTGATGATGATTGAGTTTCTACACGAATACTTGAACCTCACAGGCACTAAGTTTGGTTGCGGCGCGGGCGTATGCCACGCCTGTACTGTGATCGTCGATGACGAGCAAGGCATGAGCGAAGTGGTGCGTACCTGCATCAATGGTGTTGAGCGTTTTAATGGTAAACGCGTCCGCACAGTCGAAGGTCATGCTAGACAAAACTCCCTTGGCGAAATCACCGCCCTGAGCCCAGTACAAGAGGCTTTTTTGGAACATTTCTCGTTTCAATGTGGCTGGTGTACCTCGGGCTTTGTCAACGAATCGACCGCGCTGCTTGAGCGATTAGAGCGACAACCTATCGCTAAAGATCAAGTTGAAAAAGTCGTTGAAGATGCCTTGAGTGAACACGTATGCCGCTGTACTGGCTACGTAAAATACTATGCGGCGGTTAAAGATCTGATCCTCAAGACTAAGGGGCTAACCCTGTGATGACATCAGCCAATCTGCGCCATTTCTCGCGCCATTTCCCGCATATTAGTAGGATAAAAAATCTGTTGAGTCACAATCTACTCCTGAGTTTAGGGCTAGGTTTGCTCGCCTGTTCCAGCAGCGTTGCCGATGAAGGTGGCAATACAACAAATAGTGACATCGCACGCGGCGCGTATCTGATGAAGATAGGCGACTGTGTGGCCTGCCATACTGCGGTAGGCGGGCGCGAACTCGCAGGCGGTTTACCGTTCGAAACGCCCTTTGGCGCTGTGTACTCGACCAATATCACTTCTGATAAAGAAACCGGTATTGGCAAATACAGTTACGAGGACTTTTTTGATGCCATGCACCACGGTGTTGGCGTCAACGGCAACCTCTACCCTGCTATGCCCTACACGTCCTACAGCCTGCTGACGGACGACGACACTCAGGCGATTTATGCCTATTTGATGAGTACTAAACCCATCAAGCAAGCCAATCGCGACAATGATGTTTACTTTCCGTTTAACCTGCGTTTTGGCCTAAAAGCCTGGAACTTAGTCGCCCACGATGCTAAGGAATTTACCCCGAGCAAGGAAAAAAGCGAGCATTGGAACCGCGGTAATTACTTAGTCAATGCCCTAGGGCACTGCGGTGAATGCCACACCCCAAGAGACACGATGTTTGCGATGGAGCAGGACAAGCACTTTGAGGGCGCGATTATCGAAGGGCTAGAAGCATCGGACATTCGCCCCGCCGAGCTTAACAGGCAGAACTGGACCCATGAGGATCTTAAGTCGCTGTTTACTGAAGGCTATTCCCGAAAAGGTACTGTCTTTGGCGGCATGTATCCCGTGGTGTATCACAGCTTCAGCCACTTAACCGATGATGATATGCGCGCGGTAAGCAGTTATCTGCTCGATACCGACGAAGATATTAAACCACAAGCGCTCACCTTTAACGGCCATAAACCTGAACTGCCAGGCTATACGCTCTACAAAGGTTACTGCGCCGGTTGCCATGGTCAAAATGGTGAAGGTCGCCCCAACGTCGCCCCCGCGATGGCTGGTAACGCCACCTTAGATAAAGCCAGTCCTCACAATATCGTCGCCGTGATGCTAAAAGGCATTAAGAGCCAGCATTACAACCTCACCACCAGCTTTTATGCCATGCCGGGATATGCTGATGAGTTAAGCGACGAGCAGATTAAAGACTTAGCCAATTACCTAAGACTCACCTGGAGCACACAACCCGGTAATCTCGATGTGAAGACCATCCAAAGCTTGAAAGAAGTGATCCTCGAGCACGAATAACCCGCATAAGTATGTGGGAGATTTAAGATAAAACCCGCATGGATATGTGGAAGATTAAAAATAAAAGCCGACGCTAGCGTCGGCTTTTGCTTGAATGATATAGCGCGCATGAATCGGCCACTCATCGACTTAATCAAAGTAAGCTGAATCAGAATAAGCGGGATCAGAGTAAGCGGAGCTTCACTCCCAGTTAGCCACGCAGTCGAGTATCGAAGAAGGCTAAGCTGCGCGCCCATGCGAGCTCGGCGGTGGCTTTATCGTATCGTCCTGTTGAGTCGTTATGGAAACCGTGATTCACATTCGGGTAAAGATAAGCGACATAATCGGCTTTATTGGTTTTTAGCTGGGTTTCATACTCGGCCCAAGTGTCGTTCACCCGCTGATCCAATCCAGCAAACTGCAACATTAGCGGCCCTTTCACGCGGCCACGCAGCTCTGCAGCTGCGGGTGTGCCATAGAAAGGTACGCCAGCATTAAGCTCATCGGGAATCGTGGCGGCCAGCATATTGACGATATAGCCGCCAAAACAAAAACCTACTGCACCGAGTTTGCCATTGCTCTGGGGATGAGATTTTAAAAACTGCGCGGCGGCAATAAAGTCTTGTTCAATTTTGGCTCTGTCTAAACTGCTTTGCATCGCGCGGCCCGCATCATCATTGCCCGGATAACCACCGAGGGAATAAAGTGCATCGGGGGCGAAGGCGATATACCCCTGCGCCGCTAATCGGCGAGCAACATCTTCGATATAGGGATTTAGGCCACGATTCTCGTGCACCACTAATATCACAGCAGCTTTTTTACTGGGATCTAAAGTCTTGGGCTCACCAGCGGCACTGCCCGCAAGCAATAACTCATTGGGTATTACTAAATAGCCGCGCCCTTCACCGTAACCATTGGGCGAGGGAAATTTAACATAGCTGGCTTGAATACTCGGGTCGTTAAACGACACTTGTTCGGCAAGGGCATAGTTCGGCATGAGTGCGCCCGTGAGCGTTGTCAGGGTAAACCCTAGCGCCACCAGTCCTGCAAGCCGCCCCATAAACTCACGGCGATCGATAATGCCGTGGGCATATTCGTCATACCAGTCAAAGGCTTCCTGCGGTATCGGTTGTATTTTCTGAACACTCATCTGGCTTTTTTCTGCTACGGCTTGCTTGTCTTGCTGTGTCATCGTTATTCCTCCGTTGAACAAGCTAACCACAGGTCACTTCCCTAGCTTGTGGGTGTGAAGATTTAACTCAAGAGTAAAGGAAGAATCGTACTTAGGGCAACTGACTTTAACGTGTGCTGTTTTGTAAGCTTAGTTTGAAATAACACACGATTGGCACAAACGGCTGTCGGTTAAGGCTAGGCTAGCTTAAAATAGCGATTTAGATTCTAGAGGGCTTGGCGTGATACAACATAGAGCTAGCCAGATGGTGATATTTCACACTCTGGTAACCAGTGGCAGTTTTACCCAAGCGGCAGCTAAGTTAAAAACCTCGACCTCCTATGTCAGCAAGCAAATTGGCGCGTTAGAAGCTGAGCTGAACTTACTGTTAGTGCAGCGCACCACGCGCACCTTAGTGTTAACTGACGCTGGCCAGCAATTTGCGCGATATTGTGAGCAAGTGTTTGAAGCAACGCAAAATGCCGAGGCCATGATGCTGGATGCCCGCGACGACATTAGCGGGACGATTCGCCTCGGTTCTTCCCAATCCTTTGGCACCTTACACATCATCCCCGCGCTGGAAGTGTTGCAGGAAAAATATCCCGAATTACGATTTGAGCTGAGCCTGTTCGACCATAAGGCCGACATGCTAGAGGAAGGCCTCGATCTGTGGATCACTAACCATGAACAGCTGAACGAAGGTTATATCGCCCAGCATCTCGCCGAGACTAACTTTGTGGTGGTCGCCTCCCCCGATTATTTACTCAAGCACGGCATCCCACACCATCCACGGGAGTTAGCTCAGCACAATTGTGTTATCTATCAAAGTAAAAGCCGTAATTATGATCGCTGGAGTTTTGCTAGGGATGACCATGAGCAAACCGTCAATGTGGCAGGCAATTACCGTGTCGACTTAGCCGAAGCCGTGCGCAATGCCGTGATTGCAGGGCGAGGCATAGGCTACGTGGCCACGTATTTACTCAGTGATGAGTTTCAAAGCGGCAAGCTTATTCAACTCTTACCCGATTGGAAACCGCTGCAACAGATGCCCGTTTACGTGGTTTACCCAAGGCGGCGCCATTTACCGACTAAGTACAAAGTGATTATCGAATGTTTAAAGTCCCATATCGGCCACCCGCCCTACTGGGATAAAAAGCTCAAACCTTGGTTAGGTAAGACTGTCACCTAAGCTCCAGTCACTTAAGCTACTGTCATTTAAACTACAGCCACTTAAGCTGCATTTCAAACCAGCACTGACTACTGCACCAGCCTAAAGCCGTCTGTGGCGTGATGTCTATTATTGCCGCAGACACAAATATTATTTCCTCTGGGCAACAGTAGCCAAAATCATTTTTATTATCCTGCATAAACAGCAACTTAAACTGTTGCTATTTTCTACGATTTTATCGTAACAGCCCAGTAACGCCCTCGACTTGCCCTTACGCTGACTCGGCCTACAATGCGCGACTTCTTCTATCACTCAAAAGAATAAACCCATTATGACCGCGATATTAGGCATGATTAGCATCTTGTTTTTTGCTTGGTTACTGTCAGTGAACCGCAAGAACATTCCCTACCGCACTGTGATTTTAGCCCTAGGCCTACAAATTATATTTGCCCTGTTAGTGCTCTACGTCCCTGCGGGTAAGGCCGTATTGCAGTCTGTTACGGCGGGCGTGTCGAGCGTGATAGCCTACGGCAACGAAGGGATTGGTTTCCTATTTGGCGATATCGCCACGGGTAAAGTCGGCTTCGTATTTGCGATCAATGTGTTAGGTATCATCATCTTCTTCTCGGCGCTGATTTCAGCCCTGTACCATATTGGTCTTATGCCTAAGGTGATCAACATTATTGGTGGTGGTCTGCAGCGTTTATTGGGCACGGGCCGCGCCGAGTCTTTATCTGCCACGGCGAACATCTTCGTCGGCATGATTGAAGCGCCGCTGGTGATCAAACCTTATTTAAAGCACATGAGCGATTCGCAATTCTTCGCGGTAATGAGCTGTGGTTTAGCCTCAGTCGCGGGCGGTACATTAGTGGGATATGCCGCTTTAGGTGTCGATCTTAACTATCTGATTGCCGCTGCCTTTATGTCAGCACCTGCGGGTCTGTTGATGGCGAAAATCCTCATGCCACCCAACGAAAATGACAAAAACAATTCAGATGAAATCACCTCAGTCGAACTGCCACGCGCCACCAATGTGGTTGAAGCCTTAGCCGATGGTGCTATGTCTGGCATGCGGATCTCAGTCGGGATCGGTGCCACTCTGCTAGCCTTTGTCAGTGTTATCGCCCTGCTGAATGGCATGTTAGGCGCTGTGGGTGAATGGTTCGGTTACCAGTTAAGCTTCGAATTCTTGCTCGGTTATCTGTTCGCGCCTATGGCGTGGCTGCTGGGTATTCCTTGGCATGAAGCTATTACCGCGGGCTCACTGATCGGCCAAAAAATCGTGGTGAATGAGTTTGTGGCCTTTATTCAATTAATGAAAGTAGAAGACCAACTGAGTGCCCATTCACAGGCAGTTGTCACTTTTGCCCTGTGTGGTTTTGCGAACATTTCAACCATGGCAATTTTGATCGGTGGACTGGGTAGCATGGTGCCAGAGCGCCGCGAATTTATCGCCCGTAATGGTTTTCGCGCCATTGCCGCCGGTGTATTTGCTAACCTCATGAGTGCAGCAATCGCCAGCGTGATCCTCTCGCTGTAGCTTGTTTTCGATAACAGGTTTCTGTCCTCGAGTATCAATCACTGATCTCGAGCATCGAAATAGAAAAAGCGGATCCCAGCGTAAACCCAAATCAAGCACGCCTTGGTTTGGGTTTTGTTTTATCCCCCCAGCTAAACTCGCTTTTATTGCCGCAAGGCTGACCTAAACTTCGTCGCAAACAAATAAGCACGGACAGTCTCTTTACCTTGCTTGCTCGCCTTTTAAGCGCACATTTTGATGACGTCGTTTTATTGCCTCAGATAGTTTTTGTGTATAATGTCGCCAAACTAAGATTAATATATTTACATTTCAATAACATGCGTAGCCAAGGGAGTACAAATGGCCACAGGGAAATACAAGGCAGTTCACGCCGCAATCGCACTGACAGTGGCAAGTATCACACTCTTGTTAACCGCCTGCGATGACTCAACGACGTCCTCAGAATCGGTTACGGCGAATATACCCACAGATCGCGAGTATCAGATTATTTCTACCATAAGCCTCAACGATGGTTTCGAAACTCGCAAAGTGTTGCAGGCACGATTACTGCTGGATTACCAATTACAAGATGCAGGGGGTAAGGCGGTCAACTTAACCACACCGTTAACCCATAACGCCCGCTTTTTTATCCAACCTAACCTGCTGCAAATTAGCGATTATGGCATGCCGATCCCGGTGAGCAATATTGACCCCAAAGGCAAGTCCAATGAAATCTTTCAATTGGTTAAAGATGGCTTTAATGTGGAATTTAACAATGGTGAAGTCCGCCAACTGACCCCCATTGCCAAGATGGATCAAAAAGATATCAAGGAGTTATTTGAGCGCTGGCAAAATCTTAATAACTTGTTTAAACAAGCCCCAACCTTGCCTGTGGCGCTTGAGCCTAGCGTAGGTTATAGCATCAACGCCCCCATGGATGGGCGCTTAACTTGGACGGTTGAGCAGGTCAGTGAAGATAAGCTGATCGCCGTATTACAAGGGGAGAAAGACAAGTATAAGGCCTATGGCAAGTTCGAAGTTAACCGCAAAACTGGTTGGTTAGAGAGCATGGCGTTTTTTCAACGGGAAGAGCGCCAAGGGCGTACCTTCACCCACCGAACCGTGATGACACCTAAGGATCGCCCTTACATCATGAGCACGCTTTGGCATGCCGATGATAGCTTTGATGCTGAGCGCGATAGGGATGATAGGCAAAAGGAGCTGTACCGCATTAGCGATGTAGCGCAGGAATATCGCCCCAATAATAAGGTATTTATTCAATCCTTATTACCTGATCAACAAGGTATTTTAGATAATCTTGGCCCTTGGGGCACTGATACCCCTGAAGATCTGCAATTGCGCTTTGTCCACAATATGAGTCCGCAATATGTGGAAGCCGATGTGCGTTATGAAGACTTAACCGCCTATGATGCTAACGGCAAACCGATTGACATTCACTTCTGGCAGCACGGTAAAGGTTGGGCGAGGAATTATAATCCCTCGATTGAATCCTCAACCGATATTATTGCTACGGGTTGGGATAACACCGCGAATAAACTCAAGCAGATAGACCATATTAATGCCAAGCTAACGCTTATCCCACAGACGAATAAGATCGTCGAAAAGTCGTGGGATGAACTGCTGGCAACACCTTACAGGGTTGGCGATGCCAGCCTAACAATCCAAGTACTCGATGCCGAAGCTAAACTGTTTAAAGTCGTGTCAAAGCAGAGTGAGGATCAGAGTATTAATCTGCCTTTCCAACAATTTAAAGGCATGATGGCGGAGGCCCGTCGCGAAGGTAATTATCCCTCTTGGCTAACGGCGACAGAAAAGGAACTGCTAGAGCAATTGATTGGAGCCGATGAGAGCCATCACCTCACCAGCAACGCACTGTTACTCAAGCTGGATGAAATTCCTAAAACCCTGATGTTAATTGAGCAACAACCCCAGCCGGAGTTGACTCAAACCAAAACGATCCGCTTTGTACAATTTAGCGACTACAACAAAAATCTGGCTAATCCTCCCACCGAGTTTGGTAACGCTGGCCTAGGTAGCTTTATCAATCCAGCGCTAGATGCTGCAAAAAATGAGTTCAGTACGATCCAAGGGATAAAACCTGTAACTGACAATGGTCATAATCTGTATATTCCCATGTCAGCTGCCTTGGCAACCGCCTGCAAACCTGAAATAGATCAAGGTTTTAATGAGGGTAAAAATCCAGTCACTTGGCAGTTTGATCCCAATGCCCCAAACGGGGCAGCCTATAGTTTGATGACCCCAGACCGCGTGCGGCAGTTTTTCTACGATAAACAGATCAAGGGTAAGATCCGTTGCCAAGGTGATATCCATTGGCAGCCTTTAGAACTGGCTGTAACCGACCGCCCTTGGTTAATCGATTTAGAGTCTTGGCTGACACAAACCGGATATGGCAATGAGCCAATTAGAGATCTTAAAAATTACTTTAAGGTCGAAGATGCCCAAGGCAATCTGTTAACCATTCGACTCCCCGAAAATACTGAGCAGCAGATTAACGAGGTGCTGGTCGATGGCCGCTATTTGAGTATCGCAGGCCCCGCCGCCAAGGTGAGTTATATGACGATCGCCAAAGAGCCCGTCGATATCCCCTATGAATTCACCTTTAAACCTTTGCCATAAAAAGGAGCGGTTATGCGTATATTTACAGTAAAACGGCTCCTTGGAGCACTGTTATTTATTAGCACCCAAGTGAGTGCTGATTTCATTTTGCTGGATGAAAGCTGGGAACCAGTAAAAAATAAAAAAGCAGCCAGTTTTTATTTAAAACAACCCGTTGAAGTCAAAGACGGCCAGTTTAAAGTTGAGCTCTATTATCTCAATACCGAGGTCATGCACTTTAGCGGCATGGCAACGGGCCACAATTTCACCGACGGACAACTACATGGTCCCTATCAGTTCCGTTTTAGCAGTGGCAAGCTACAGGAAGAAGGCCATTTTGATAAACAAGGCCAACGTCAAGGGCTAGTCAAAATCTACAAAGAAGATGGCTCGCTCGATTGCGACTGTCAATTTGTTAACAATCAACGCGAAGGTGAGCAAATTTTCTACCATATCAACGGTCAAATCAGCATGAAGACCACCATTAAAAATGGCAAAAAGGTCGGCATGAGCGAACACTTTGATAGGGATGGAAATCTTAGGGACAAGGTCTGCAACAGTGGTACTTGTGTTACCCAGTACTTTGACAATGGCAACTTACACCTCGAAATCCCCATGGTAGATGGGCTCAAACATGGCAACGAAACGAGTTGGGGCTTTGGTAAACTGCTTTCGACCCAAGCTTATGTTAAAGATAAAAAACAGGGGGATTATTTTGAATACTTCCCGGATGGCAAGGTCGAGCGCCACTATCAATATCAAGCTGATTATAAGGTCGGTGAACAACTAACTTACTATGAAAATGGGCAGATCAAATTAAAGGAAGTGACCAACGATAAGGGGGATGTCCTCCAAGCCATCGAATACGATGACCAAGGGCAAATTAAAAAAACCACAGACAGCAAATACCAAGGTAATCGCTAGGTTTATCGTAAACAGCAGCGCTATCGCGATGGCCAATTGATTGAGACTCAAGAAGAAGACAAACTCAAAAACTGGTCACTCTCCGAAACCTTCAAAAAAGGCTTGTTAATCGAGCGCCAGGAGCGACTCAATAAGCAATTGAATGGTTTACAGATCAAGTCCTTTGACTACAACGATGTCATCACCCTCTCCCGCGAATATTATGAGGAGGGTAAGCGTGAAGGCGCCTATGAAACGGTAAAAATTGAGCCTGCCACAGGGAAAACTCAGCTAGTAGAGCAAGGTCAATATGCCAAGGATAAACAAGCAGGCACTTGGAAGAAATTTCAAGACGACGCCACCCTCACCTATAGCCACGATGATAATGGTGATCTCCACGGTGAATACCATAACGAGACCAACTTAGGCCAGTTGGTTGAGTCTATTCACTTTAAACATGGCAAGCCCGATGGATTAGTGCAACGTTACGCCAATAATGGCCAAGTGTATGAAAAAGGCGTATACCGCAATGGTCAACAGGATGGCGATTGGATATTTACCGATGGTGAGTACGGTTTCCGCCCAATACCCAACCCTGAAAGACGCTATTGGTATGGTCGCTTCGACCAAGGTAAACGAGTCGGCCATTGGGAATTGCGCTCATCAGAAGACTATGTGCTCCAAATCGCCAATTATGACGAACTAGGCAGGCTTGATGGTAAACAATACGAGTTTAAGGATCATGGCTGGATACGGGTGATTAATAGCTACCATAATGGCCAGTTTTTAAATCAGGAAATGCCACCACCTGTGGTCACTTCTGATGATGTTTTCCCTCGGTTTTAGCTTAAGCCTAGACGCTGTGCACTGCATTGAGTGCACAGCGCAATAGATAAACCAAGCAGTTTAAAATTAGGATTCTTATATAGGCCGCACATACCTTGGCCTTAAGACCCAGAACAAGGAATCAGCATGTTCAATACCCCATTTCGCGTGATTAGCCTAGCCATTGCAGGGGCTAGTATACTGAGTCTCCATGCGCAGGCAGCGCAAAACCTCTCCTCCATGATGGTCGAAATTCGTCAGCAAGACGGTATCCCTAGCTACTATAACCTCGCCACTGGCATGCCCTTAAATGGCGATATCGCCATAGTCCGCGATAACCAAGGTTATACATTAGGGCAGTTTTCCGAAGGGATACCTAATGGTAAATGGCAAGTATTTCATACCAATAACAGCAAGCTTGTCGAAGGAAACTACCTGCAAGGTTATCAAGATGGCACTTGGCGACTGTACGATTTAAGCGGTGCAGTCACAGAGGAACAGCAATTTACCAAAGGCGTGCCCACGGACGAATGGAAGGAATACAACAGCAGCGGCCAGCTTACCCAAACAACACGCTATAAAGACGGGAAAAAGGAGCAGGTAAAACGCTTCTATGCCAGTGGTAAACTTCAAGCCCAAGAAAGCTACCTCGATAACCTGCGCCACGGTAAATGGGAAAGTTTCTATGAAAACGGTACTTTATCCCAAAGCCAAAGCTATGCGAACAACCAACTCTCCGGCCCCTATTTAGAGCAAAATCCCGACGGGCAAGCCTCTGTGACAGGCCGCTTCGATGCCGAAGGTCGCCGCCAAGGATTGTGGGAAACCTTCTTCGACGACGGGACTAAATCAAGTGCCAGCCAGTTCAACCTTAATCAGCTCGATGGTGAAGAACGGACATTTTATCCCAATGGCGAACTCGCCAGCCTCTGCCAATATAAAGCCGGACAACGCCAAGGCAAGTGTCAGCAATTTAATGATGCGGGTAAATTACAAGTTGAAGAACAGTATGTTAACGACGCTTTAGATGGACAGCAGCAATATTTTAATGCCGAAGGAAACCTCACCAGCGATCTCAACTATAAGCAGAACCAACTTGCCGGTACGCAAAAGTATTTCTACGACAACGGCCAACTTAAAGAACTGCGCAGCTATCAAGACTCAAAGCTGGCTGAGAATGGCCAGTATCCGCTTCATGGCCCATCGGAGCGTTATGATGCCGAAGGTAATTTACTCGAAAAAAGCCACTACGACATGGGCATTCGAGATGGGCTATTTGAGCGCTATAGCGCAGGCAAACTGCAATCTTCTGAGCAATGGCAACAGGGGCAGCGACACGGTGAATCACGCCGTTACCATAGCAATGGTCAACTGCGCAGCTTAGATGAATATGTCGAAGGTAAACTGACGGGTAAATCCGAGTCCTACTTTGAGGATGGCACTGTTAATGAGCGGGGCAAACGCATTAACGGTCAATGGGTGGGTCAATATGAATCCTTTTATGACAATGGCAAACCTCGCGAACTCGCCCATTACGCCTCGGAGAAAAAGGAAAATGCCAGCCGTTATCCGCTCGATGGCCATTTTGCCCGTTGGTATGCCAATGGCGACCCTAATGAGGAAGGCGAATATCAAAACGGCAATAAACAAGGCTTATGGATCCAGTACAGCGAAGGCCAGAAACAGCGGGAGCAAACCTTCGCCGATGGCAAACTCAATGGTGACTACATAGAGTATTACCACGGACGTCGCCGTGTGGCAGGGCAATATCTCGATAATCAAAAAACAGGTCTGTGGATTGACTACCGCTACGAAGAAAAAGACCCGACCTATGGCGCTATTCCAGAAGGGAATATCCAACAAAAAAGCCATTGGCAGGAAAACAAGCGTCACGGCGTTAGGGAGTTTTACAGCTTTAAGCAAGTGGTTTACCGCTCCGAAACCTATGATAAAAATGACAAAACAGGCCCGTATGCCGAATATTATCCCAATAATGGCCAGCTAAAACTCAGCGGCACTATGGATAAAGGCAATCAAACTGGACTATGGGAAAGCTGGTTTGAGGATGGAATACAAGCGGCCAGCACTGAGTTTTTAGACGGGCAAAACCATGGTCAATCGAAGGAATACTTCAGTAACGGCCAACTCAAACTAGAGGCCACTTATGCCAAAGGCTCGTTCGATGGTCAGGTTAAACAATATCACCAGAACGGTAAACCACAACTCGTTGAAACTTGGGTAAAAGGCCAAAAAGAAGGCGATGCCAGCTATTATCACAATAATGGCAAACTAGCCGAACAAGGGACATATCTGAGGGATCGCAAGGAAGGTCTATGGCAAAGCTTTTGGCCTAATGGCGAAAAACGCACCGAAGGCAGTTACATCAGCGACCGAGAATCAGGGGATTGGAATCACTATGATCAACTCGGCAAACTGATTAAAACCGAGCACCACGGCTAACGTAGAAATGGGGTTGGGGATTACAGCGATCTAGCTCAAATATTTATCCTTAACCCCAAATCTAAAAGAAGTTTCATGCAAAGTGTGCCATAACAAGTGTCTATACTAACGGCCTTTTTTTCGCTTTGGACAAACTGCCTATGAAGACATTTATGAAAG
This sequence comes from Shewanella sp. SR1, assembly GCF_020447145.1. Classification (NCBI taxonomy): domain Bacteria; kingdom Pseudomonadati; phylum Pseudomonadota; class Gammaproteobacteria; order Alteromonadales; family Shewanellaceae; genus Shewanella; species Shewanella sp. SR1. The sequence goes on from NZ_JAJAEF010000009.1 coordinate 146,435, forward strand.
ACGAGTTCGCCCTGCTACTGGGAATACTGACCTTAGTATTCTTTAAAACCGGTGGCGATAGCCTACTCGCCGATGGCACTGCGCTTTCGACCTATATTCCCGTATCACTCGCCCTATTGGGCGTTGTCACTTGGGCCATCTTCTCAGTGGTGCGCCACTCTGATGCGCTAGCGATTAAGCTTGGCGATCCCTATGGCACTTTAATCTTAACCCTGTCAGTCATATCACTCGAAGTGGTGATGATCTCCTCCGTGATGCTGACAGGTGAACCTAACCCTGTGATGGCGCGCGACACTATGTTCGCCGTGGTCATGTTGATTATCAACGGCTTAGTGGGATTCACCTTATTACTTGGCGGCTGGCGTTACCACACCCAGCTTTTTAATTTAGATGGCGTAAAATCCTATTTGGTCGTCATTATCCCCCTCGCCTTACTCTGTTTAGTACTGCCCAATTTTACCGAAGGCGGCACTATTGGCAGCATGTCTAAAGCCATGTCTTGGATGCTGATCATTATTTCGATTCTGCTCTATGGCGTATTTTTAGTCGTACAAACCAAGAGCCACAGTCATTTCTTTGTCGATGCAGACCATGAAGATCACGAGGAACACCACGGCATATTACGCAGTAATGCCTATCATACTGTGCTATTGATTGGTTACTTGCTGGTGGTGATCTTATTGGCAAAAACCTTAGCCATGCCAATCAATTACAGTGTCGCTACCTTAGGCGCACCGCAGGCATTAGGTGGCTTTATCGTGGCCTGTTTGATCTTGTCACCCGAAGCGGTGGGCGGATTTAAGGCGGCGTTAAACAATCAATTACAGCGGGCGATGAATCTGTATTTCGGCTCAGTACTCGCCACAATTGCCCTTACTGTTCCCGCAGTATTAATTATTGGCGGCGTGATAGATCAAGAAGTGCATTTAGGCTTGTCACCCGCCGACATGGTGCTGTTAATCACCAGCTTAATGGTCTGCAAGGTCAGCTTCAGCAGCGGTCGCACCAATGCTCTGCATGGCGCGACGCATATAGTGCTGTTTATCGTTTACTTGTTCTTAATGTTTGAACACGCCTAAATCTTCTTAAATCCAAAGCCGAGCGCGACTTATTTGCGTCTCGGCTTACGTTTTTTAGCTGGGCTATGGCCCTCAATCTTCCGAGCTCTCTGAGCACCTCGAGCCCCCTGAGCACCTCGAGCATAGCGCAGTGAAAGGTAACCCAACACTAACCCACTCAGCAATCCGCCAATATGGGCAGCATTGTCCACTCCACCCAATAATCCTGCGACCAAACTTATGGTCACAAAAAATGCCAAGTTAATACTCAGTACCCAGTTGATATCCTCAGGGAAAATCTTTTTCCAAGCCCAAATCACGAGTATTCCTAATAGCCCCATAATGGCGCCCGATGCACCGACACTCACAGTGGCATCATACCAACAGATACTGGCGATACTGGCTAATATCCCAGTGATCAAATACGCCAAAAATAGTCGCCACTTACCGAGTACTGGCTCAAGAAAGCTGCCGACAAAAAACAAGCCGTAAAGATTCAGCGCTAAGTGTGCTAAACCGCCATGGATAAAGGTACTCGTGATTAAGCGCCACCACTCACCAGCAAGCACTTTAGGTCGAAAGTTAGCCCCCCATTCGAGCATGAAACTACCCTGTAAATTAATAAAATGTTGGCTTGACCATGCCATAAGGATAAACACTAAAACATTGAGATACATCAGAATAGGAGTTGCAATAAAACCCGGCTTGGGCCGTATCATTTCAAAAAAATCGTTAAGCTCGGCGATTGTGCCCGCATGGTTCAAACGCTTTGTAACTGTTTCAGCTTTAAGCGCTTCTTCATCCAGTTTCACCCGTAGCAAGAGCACAAACCAGACTAAAGCACCTGCAACAAACCAAATCAGCATCCAAGCGAGTTTATTGCCATTGCGGGCTTCAAATGGCTCAAACTTCGGCATAAAAATCGTTGGGTATTCAGCTTGATAAAGCGGACTTTTTTCCGCTGCGCTAAGTAAGTCTCTCTGGAGAGATGAAGGGGCTAATCGTTCAAGGTAAACAAACGTTTGCGGGTCAAACTTATCAAACTCACGTTGGGATTGAGTCAAAAACGCCTTGTATGCTTGTTCTTTTTCATCGGGTTCGAGTCTATTACTGATCTCCTGCTGATAAATTTTGCCATACCAAGCTAAGACAGAAGTTCGGAGACGATCGGCGCCACTCGCAAAAATCGGCATCGCAATATAGAGCGTCATATTCAAGTGACTGTTACCTTTTCCTGTAACCTCAATATTTCGCTGCACACCAATTTGCGTCTTATCAATATAAGCGTGCTGTAACTGGTAATACTGTGTCTTTTTATGTAGATACAATTCTTGGATCGATGCTAATTGGGTTAACTGACCCGTTGCTGTTTTAAGATATTCCTGCGCAATAATACAAGGCACAGCCACGAGCTGCACGGCGAAAAGTAGATAGAAAAAGCGTGAATTATCCTTAACAAACTTCAGCAGTTTTAGCCTTGGCCGCAGAAAAACAAGCAACAAGAGCCATGACAGTATCAGCGGTAATCCAAAATTGATCAGATCTTCATCTATGCTAAAAAACTCAAATTTAATCAACAACAGCCAATGGATTAAGCTATAGCCAGAGATAAATAACAGGCTCGTGAATAAGAAGGGAAAATAGATCAGTTGAAGTTTTTTTAGCAGTACATCCACACGTATTTCTTCCTTGAGTACATCAATCACTATGGTAATAATACCACGGGGAATTTACCAAAAATCATCAATGACTTACAGTATTGAAAAAACCAAAGGCCAGATTGATTGCTCATCTGGCCTTTGGTTTTTTTAGTCTTTATAAAGCAGTTAAAGCAAGAGAGTCGCTCCAGCTCGACGTCTAAGTAAAAGCCTAGCCCTAGGTCTCACTCAACTTAGCTAATTGCTGCTGGCTACGCTGTTTCTTATATTGCTTAGCTTCGGCTGGGATCGGGGTGACTTTACCTGTCTCTAACCAGTTACGTAAACGGTTTGCATCGGCGATATGGGTATATTTGCCGTAAGCATCGAGTACCACAAAGGCCACTTGGCGTTTTGCCATTTCGGTGCGCATCACTAAGCAATGCCCCGCTTCGTTAGTAAAACCGGTTTTGGTGAGATGGATATTCCAGTTATCTTTATAAACCAAACGGTTAGTGTTACGAAAATCTAAGCTGTATCTAGGTTTAGCAAAGGTGACCGTCTTTTTCTCGGTCGAACTCAACTGGCCTAGCATAGGATAACCTTCACTGGCCTTAAGCAGCACAATTAGGTCGCTGGCACTGGAGACGTTTTTGTACGACAAACCCGTCGGCTCAACATAACGGGTATTCTTCATGCCCAGTGCTTTAGCCTTTGCATTCATCGCCTTAATAAAGGCTTTGTGACCACCGGGATAATGGTGGGCAAGGCTGGCTGCTGCGCGGTTTTCTGATGACATTAAGGTCAGCAATAACATGTCTTTACGGCTAATTTCACTGCCGATGCGCACTCTAGAATACACGCCGCGCATTTCTTTGGTGTCGTTAATATTAACCGCTAACTTTTCGTCCATCGCCAGCTTTGCATCTAAGGTCACCATGGCCGTCATCAGCTTAGTCACTGAGGCGATGGGCACCACTGCATTAGGGTTACTCGAATACAACACTTCATTGGTTTTAAGGTCGACCACCATAGCGCTACTCGATGCCACTTCTTGCTGTTTTGCAGGCGCTTTTTTAGCGGGTGCATTTTTGCTGGCATGTTTAGTAGTGACAGAGGCCGAATCGGCTGAATGCGCTGTCGCGGCAACAGTTAGACTGCTGCATATAAGGATAAAACTACTGAGCAGAAAACGGATCTTCATTTAGATTTCACTGAATAGATAAGGGATAGATTGTGCTATGGCACAAGGTTTGGCTAAGTATAGGAGTTCTACCGTGAAAGAAATAGAATGTAATTAGACTTTTATCTGCAAGATCAGCAGTTTCTCCTCGATTTTTCTTATGTAAAACCAGCTTAACCTGTCACTAATCTTGAATAATCAAGCGGCTAGATCCAGCCTTTTGACTTACTACAGCAACTACGTCTTTAAAAGAGGGTTTTGGCAGTAGAATCATTGGCTATAAAAATAATGGACGACTTTTTGCACTTTTAACAAAAGCGGCTGCAGTTCAGGGATTTTAAGGATTGGAAGACGTGATTTATGGCGTATAAACGCATTAACATACGCCATAAATGCCGCGATTGTGCCGTTATAAGCTAACGTAAAACAAATTCGAGCAATGCTTCAGTATCTTGGCTCTCTTGAATTAATTGACCCGTCAGCACAAACCCGTGTTTTAAGAGGACTCGCTGGGAAGCCAGATTATGCTTAGCGACTTCGGCAAAGAGTGGTCTCGCACTCACTAAAGGCAAGAATTGCGCTAAGGTTTGGGTCGCGATGCCTTTGCCCCAGTAGTCACGGTCAATCCAATATCCTATCAGCGCTTGCCCGTCACTGTGCCAATGGCCTATGTTGCCCACAAACTTGCCATCAAAATCGATAGCCCTTGCTAGCACATTGACTTGCCCTAGAATATTCCCATGCCAATGCTTAAAAAACGCTTCCCGATCCCTTGGCGGAAACTGAGCAAGCTGATTAGCAATAGGATCGCTTTGATGGGCAAAAATCGCCTCAAGATCAGTTTCATCAACCGGACGTAAACTCACGTTTTGTTGTGTTTTTAACGGTTTATCTCGCTCATTAGACATCTGTAATCATCCTGAATACTTTGTATTTCAACTGGGTACAGCATGCCATATTTAGGACGGGTCACAAGCAAAAAAAAGGCGCATAACTGAGAAGGTGTTAGCGCCCGAAGAGGCAAATTTGCCAAAATTGAGGTGTGTAAATTCAAGCCATAAAACTCACTCGATAGAATTCAAAGCCTAGATAAAGATCAACGCAAAAACGGGGGCGCCTAATACCATAGCGATACCAATAAAAATCATCGTCAAACTGGCGATAACGCCCTCTTGCTGGCCGATTTCAGTGGCTTTTGCCGCGCCAGCACCGTGGGCCGAGGCGCCGAGTGCCACACCTTTACCTAACGAAGTACGAATCCGCATAAATTTGAATAGCGGTTCACACACCAACATGCCGATCACGCCTGTGATTAACACCATCATGGCCGTCAACTCAGGCACGCCGCCAAAGGCACTGGTGGCCTCCATCGCAAAAGGAGTCGACACCGAACGCACCAGCAAACTCTTAGACAATTCCACCGGCAGAGGTATAAATTTCACCAGCAACCAAGAAGATATCATCCCCAGAAATAATCCGGCCGTTACACCTAACCCTATCGTCAGCGGATACTGGCGGATCAAGTTACGCTCACGATAAATCGGCAAAGCAAAGGCGATAGTCGCGGGCGCTAACATGGCCATCAACCAATGGGTGTATTCAAAATAGGTTGGCAGCGGGATCTTAAGATTAAACACCAATAAGGTAATCACTATCGGCGCTAACACTATGGGCGCTAACCACCAGACTCTGTGGTACTTATAGAGACGCTTAGCGCCGAAGTAACAAAATACCGTCAGCAATAAACTAAATAGGGCTAATCCGGTCTGCGACAACACAAAATCCACCACTCTTGAGTCAGTCATAACTAAGCTGCCTTAGCGTGGCGACGGGCCTGCTTTTTGATGTTCAGTTGGCGCTCAAAACGAAACACTCTATCGACCACAAAGCCAGTACCAAACATCACGCACACACTGCCCATCACTAAGGTGAACAATATATTGGTGCCGTATTGCTCAAATAAACCTTCGTACTTAATGACCGAAATCACAGGTGGGATAAAAAACAGCAATAATTCACCAATCAACCAAGCGGCGCCCAGTTGCACGGCATTTTCGGGGATGAGTTTAAAACCTAATAAAAATAAGAGTATGCCTAAGCCAATCACACTCCCAGGAATAGGAGAATGTGCCCAAGTGGCGAACCAGTGACAAGCGAAGGACAGTAAACAGAAGAGGCCGATTTGGGTTAATAACAAAGCCCAATGTCGACACTGACGTATTGCGGCTTGTGGGAATGACATGATTTTCTCGGTTAGAACAAAGTTTTCTATGGGGCTATTCTAGGCTTGCTTATTTGATAAAAAAAATGAATATTAAGAATGTAATACATGAACTTTAAGAATACATTTAAAGGTGAAGCCCAATGGACCTCAAAGTTATTCGCTATTTTATCGAAATCGTCGATGCCGGAGGCTTTGGTAAAGCCAGCGAAAAAGTCCATCTCACCCAACCTGCGTTATCAAAAGCCGTGCGCCAATTAGAGCAAGAACTCGATCTCACCCTGCTTGAGCGCGGTAAACGCGGCACCCAAGTCAAACTCACTCCCGCAGGCGAAGTCGTTTATCGACACGGTAAAGACCTGCTCGCAGGGCGGCAACGCATGCTCGCCGAACTCACGGCGCAGCGCAGCTTAACCGCAGGCGAACTCAATCTGGGATTAGCGCCGCTCGGCAGCGCCGAGATTTTTGCCCCCATTATTGCTAAGTATCGCCAGCAATATCCGCAAATTGATATGCACTTACTAGTCCGTGGCGGTGTAGAACAAACTTCGGCGATCAAAAAGGGTGAGATTGAACTGGCCACAGGGATTATCGATTTTGATGATGGCTATGATGGTATTCGGGTGTTTAACGATCCTATGGTAGTGGTGCTTCCCAAGGAAAATCCGTTATCCACAAGACAGATATTGTCGTTTAGGGATCTCAGCGCCGATCCTCAAGTGATGTTCGAAACCGAATACACCCTCTATCAATTAGTGCTTAATGCCTGCCGACACGCTGGATTTGTCCCTAAAAACATTACCCGCGTTAGCCAAGCCGATTTCGGGATTGCCTTAGTCGCGGCGGGCACTGGGGTGATGGTATTGCCGCGCTCCATCGCGCGGCGTTACAGCGTGCCCGGCGTCGTGAATATCCCGCTGGCGAGTGACGAGCTGCGCTGGGAGCTATCGCTGTTTTGGCGCAAAGACCAAGTATTGTCCTTTGCAGCTCAAGCCATGATAGCTTTAGTCGAGAAGCACTTAACTCATAAGTGACACTATGTTACCAAGGGATCACTAAGCTCAAACGCACTAGCGTATCGCTATCCCATGGCAGAATAGGCAAATACTCAGCCGAGTTAATATCGACTTTGGCATAGTGGTCTAAATTGTATTGCGTGTGCTCGGCGCTCAACACGAGCATGCTGTTAGGCCGCCAAAAATCGGTTTGGTAACTCAGCTCAAAGCGATATTGATTCTCTAACCATTTGCCCTCGTCCTGCCACGTTTGCGCGGCAACCTGCATATGTAGCTTAGGCGTCATATCCGCCCCTACACTTCCCATAAAGGTATAAGCAAACGTACCATTCCCAAAATCGCCACGATCGTAACCTCGGGTTCTAGGCACATCGTCATCGATTTCGAGATAGTAATAACCCGCACCCGCCTTGAACAGGGCCTGTAATTGCTCCCCGTCGAAGTTAGCCGTCAGCCCAGGAAATACCTTAGCTTGTTTCTCCACCGAGCTAACGGTATTACGCTTTCCTTGTAAGTCGAACTGCCAACCCAATGAAAATTCAGGATTAATACGATACAACTCACCACTCGCAGCATAGGTGGACTTAAACCAAACTGGGATATGGTCAGGGTCGAGTTTATCGACATCTACATCTATATAGGCATCCAGCGCCGCCGTCAGCAAAATATCACTTTGGGTTTTATGTTCTAACAATAGACTCGCATTCACCCCTAAGGTGTGAGAATCCTCGACCACAAAATCATGGCTGCCTAAGCTGTAATGCCACTGAGTTTGCTCTTCGGCCTGCAGTGCACTCGATAAGCACAGGGCTAAACACACTAATGCTGAGTTGAGATAGTTCACTTTTGACTCCTGAAACATCATTTCTGGCTTGATAATCAAATCAACCAGAGGGTTAAACTGCATAAAATAGGAATAACACCAACGAAGGTTGCCGTTAAAGAGCGGCTAAACTAGCCAATTTAATCGAAGAATAATAGGCGATAGTGCAAATTATGACACTCTCATTGAGATGCTGCTAATAAACACCACAGAAGTACAGATAGCCAAAAACCTAACAGTAACAATAGATATAGGCCAATGCACAAGAATTCAACCCAGAAAAAACAACTTATACACAAATTTGTACGGGAAAGCAGCGGCCCTCAATCTTGCGACTGAAAACCGCAAAAATAAAATGAATTTTTAATCAAATTAACAGCATAATTATTGACACAACATGCTCATCTGCCTATAGTCGCCACACTGATAGTGAAATCGACAAGAGAGTCTTAAATGAAAAAATCCATGTTATTAGGCGGCCTGACCTTAACTGCCACCTTGTTGTTAGCTGGATGCGGAAAAAGCGATGACGTGTTAGTCGTTGGCACTAATGCCGCCTTCCCTCCTTTTGAATATGTTGGCGGCCAAAGTGGTGATGAAATCAAAGGCTTTGATATCGATCTGGCCAAGAAAATCGCTAAAGATGCCGGCAAGACGCTCAAAGTCGAAAACATGAAATTCGATTCACTGATCGTCGCGCTTAACTCAGGCAAGATTGATTTTATCGCCTCAGGCATGACGATTACCGCTGAACGTCAGGCAAACGTAAACTTCTCAGAGCCTTACTACGAAGCGACCCAAGTGGTGCTGGTTAACAAAGATAACAATAGTATTCATACGCTTGAAGATATTAAAGGCAAACACTTTGCGGTGCAGTTAGGCACAACCGCTGACATCATGTCGAAAAAATATACCCAAAATATCACCGCCTTTAATACGGGTTTCGAAGCCATTATGGAGCTTAAAAATTCAAAGGTAGATTTAGTGTTATTCGACAGCGAACCTGCCGCTAACTATCTGGCTAAAAATCCTGAATTAAAGATGATCAAACTGGATTTTCCTGCTGAGTTTTATGGTTTCGCCGTGTCAAAAGAGCAGCCTGAACTGTTGGCGAGCATCAATAAAACACTGGCTAACATGAAAGCCGACGGCCAATATCAGACGCTCGTTTCTGCCCATATAAAGTGATATCAGCATGATAGACGCAATTAACAGCTCGCTGTTCAGCCCAATTGGCGAAGATGGCATGATAGGTATACTGCTGATATTAAATGGTTTGAAGGTGACGTTAATCGTCACTTTCTTCGCCATGTTATTAGGCGCAGTGTTAGGCATTGGCACCACCTTTATGAAGATGTCGTCTAAGTGGTATATCCGCTTCCCCGCCAATCTTTATGTCGGTGTTATCCGTGGCACGCCTGTGGTTGTACAGTTAGTGATCCTTTACTTCATCGTGCTTTCAGCCTTAGATGTCGATAAAATCACTGCTGCCATCATCGCCTTTGGTCTCAATAGCGGCGCGTATATCTCTGAGATTATCCGCGCAGGCATTCAAGCCGTCGACAAAGGTCAAACCGAAGCGGCCCGTTCACTCGGTTTATCCCAAGCCATGACCATGAAATCGATTATTTTGCCCCAAGCGATCAAGAATATTCTGCCCGCACTCGGAAATGAATTTATCGTGCTCCTCAAGGAAACCGCCGTTATTGGCTTTATCGGTGGCGTTGACCTGATGCGCGCCGGTGAAATCATCCGTAGCCGTACCTTCGAGGACAGTGTGCCCTTATTTACCTGCGCCCTTATTTACCTATTCCTGACCTACAGCTTCACGTTTGTGCTGTCGAAATTTGAAAAGAGGTTGAAACAAAGTGATTAAAATAACCAACCTGCATAAAAACTTCGGCGATAACCAAGTGCTCAAGGGTATTAGCGAGCATATTCGTCAGGGTGAAGTGGTGAGTGTGATTGGCCCAAGCGGCAGCGGCAAGAGTACCTTTTTGCGTTGTATCAATCTGTTAGAGCAGCCAAGCCAAGGCGATATCGAAATTGAGGGTCAATTGATCACAGCGCCAAACGCCTGCGTCGATAAACTGCGGCAAAAAGTGGGCATGGTGTTTCAAAACTTTAACCTGTTCCCACATAAAACTGTCATCCAAAACATCACCTTAGCGCCCATTAGTCTAAAACTGATGACGCCAGCTCAGGCCGAGACCAAAGCCCTCGACCTACTGGCACAGGTTGGCTTGAGTGACAAAGCCAATGCCTATCCCGCCAGTTTATCGGGCGGCCAAAAGCAAAGGGTTGCCATTGCCCGCGCATTAGCAATGGAACCAGACTTGATGCTATTTGATGAGCCAACATCGGCACTCGACCCAGAAATGGTCGGCGATGTGCTAGACGTGATGAAAGACTTAGCGCTAAAGGGCATGACCATGGTCATTGTCACCCACGAAATGGGCTTCGCACGGGATGTATCCGATCGAGTGATCTTTATGGACGGCGGTTATGTAGTTGAATCGAGTCCGCCAGATGAGCTATTCACCCATCCCAAAGAAGCCCGTACCCAAGCGTTTTTAAGCAAAGTATTGCGCTAGCTTAAGCGGCTTTAGTTAAATTCATTATTGGAGGCAGGGGCGGATTGCCATCTTGCATAGCTCTCTGGCTTGCCTTTTTAGCACTAGCGTAACCTGTAGATTTAAAAGAGATACGTAACCCACTTTTAGACAGAAGCACGTAAAAAATAGAGGGTTAGTACGACAAAATGACTTGTTACTTGGTAACTTAAATGCTGACTCCTACGGATGGGCGAGCCATGGCATTCGCTCATCGACTCGCAGCCAGTCCATCCGTGGATGCTCGACCGCCCCGTCCATGGGGCGGACGGTCGTCTCGCAAATCACCCTAGCTCACCTTTTTGGCATTAGCGTAATCTGTAGATTTAAAAGCCTTATGCAGCACGCTTTTGGACATTTCCGAGTTAGACTTTTAGCTCGAATGAGTGAGTTTCGAATTAAAATTTCTATGTGTAACGCTCCATTAAGAAGCTTTTAATTGTTGGTCATAATGTGAAGCGACGAAGAGCCTGACAAACTGTTAAAGTCTAGCTTGAATGGCTTGCTATGTTTTTTTCATACGGTGCCATATGAAAGCGGGTGTTTTTTTAAGCTTTTGATATTGAGATAATCCAGATAAAGACTCAGTAAACCCACTTGCTGCACCGAGTCCTAACATTGCTAAAAATGGTATAGCTGAGCCACCACTAACAATTGATGCAGACAAACCACCTAAACTAACCAATGAACCTTTAGTAAAACCTGATTTCATAGCACTTAGGCTATTACTAACCTCTTTAATTTGAGGTTCAATCTCACTAGAAAACAACCTCCTAGCTCTTCTATTGAATTCATTACCTTCATAGCCAGAAAGCTCACCCGATAGGTCGAGTAAAGTTTCATTAAAGCGTTGATATAGTTTTGGGTTTTTCGTACGAAGAGTGAGTATTGTTTCGGGGCAATCAATATTCAAGAGACTACCATTAGCATCGAAAAAGCCCTTTGCCTCTCCTCCTTGGTTAGGGGGCGTCTCAGTTGTCATATTTAACAATCTAGCTTCGAATGGTGACTCAGTTATATAAGTATGGCCTAGCTTTTGAGAAATACTTGACTCAGTGGATATTCCAATTAATCGTGCTCGCATAGCTTGGTTAATTGTTTGATAAGACCAAAAGTCAAATTTTTCTTTGCTTAATGTACCCTTATGGTCCCATACCATATTTAATTTAAAAAATTCAGAATTATCATCATCGGATTCAGCAACGCTTGTCTGAAATAAATAAAGGCTTACCCCATTTTGCCAATAATCATTTTTAAAGCTAACATTTAAAGCCATTCGACGATTAATATGTGCAAGCTCGGATAGCACATACATACCGCCGCTCTCATTTGAAATAACAGAGTTTTGGACTGCATTATCATGAATATAGTCATGGATTCTTTCAGGAATAGACGATTTAAAAGCATCGTCTGAAGCTAAAATTGGAATTTCATTTCCATTAGGCTGAACGAGATCTAATAATGGATAAATTCTTACAATATCAGCTCGAATTAATTTAAAAAAATACGAAAAAAGGTTAAGCCCCTTCATTAAGTCTTTGTATCGAATATCTCCTCTAACCATCAATGGGTCATCTATTATTTGCGACTCATATATCAAAGCCGAGGCTAAAACTTTTGAGTTAGTTAGAGCAACTGATGTAGAACTGTATAAACCACTTAACCTACCTGATACTGAAAAACCATTTAATTCTAAGGGGAATTGAAAAACTCTTGACTGTATATAGGCAGATATTCTTTTGGATACCTCATGATCAGGTAAAGAGGATATATCACAGACTGCCCCCTGGGCATTCAGTAACCCAACTTCAATCAACGTATCTAATGCTAAGTTACTCAAAAGTTTCTCCTAAAACATAAGCCAGCTATTAAGGTGTGCCCCATAAAACCAACAAAGCGCACTGAACTCCATACCAAAACTGCCGAGTGTAATTCATGGCCTTGTTAGCACACTATATTTCGTTGAGCTCCAACTTCATTTGCTCTTTTAAAGCTTCTCGACTAATCAACACTTTAGATCCGCTTGCAGTTAATCTAGTTTGGTATGGCGTTACATTTGAATTATCACTAAAATGATCAGGTGTCCCCATGAATCTAAGCATGGTTACTGCATCGTCATAGGATAACTTTATATCTAGCGCAAGCTGGTCCAACAGAGCATCAATTTGAGGGGTTGCGATTAACCTTATACTGCTAGACTCATGTGTAACTTTAATCTGTTCTTTATTTAACTCGTTGAACAAGTGCATAATCTCAGCATTAAAGTCCAAAATACTTTGAGTTGATGTTTCCTCACATTCCGATAATTGCCCTGTAAGTAACCGCTGAAACATTGGAGGGAACCTTTCAATAAACACTGAGTTACACTTGGCATTAAACTCGTCAATTAAACTAAAAAATTTGGTGAATTGTGCTCTTTTATCTTCATATTTATACTTCCGTTTTTCAATATCTAGCAAATGCTCTTTCTTGACACTTTCAAGTTCTGCTGCATGTTTAGTTATGATTTTTTGCTTAGCACTTTCTAAAGACTGAATATCCTCTTTTAATGCTTTATTCGTGCCTTTCGCCTTTGTATAAGCAGTAAAATAAAGCAATAAAGCTCCAATAATGGAAGCAAAACCATGTGTAAGCATATCAGTTGTATTCATCTAATCTTTAAACCTTCCACTAGAGTGCTAACGTCTTAGTATTTGTGCACTACGCTGTTTGCAGGGCATAAATCGCTTGTTGGACTTGGCCGATGCCTTATCCAGATTAATTGGTATTCTTCATGCTATAGGTATTTGCTTTATTGCGGTAGCGGTTTTTATGCAGTTTGAAGGGTAATCACTTGATATTGTGTTAGCTTTATCATTATTTAATTCTCACGTCAGGCAGATTGTTTACCTTGATTGACAGCATTTTGGCCTCGCATTCAGGCTGATACTCGTACCACATTTTCTCATTGGCTAACGTAATTTCGGTTGGATAACTTATAAGGTCAGAGCTCTGTAGCATTACTAAAATTGGGGCAATCTACTGATGTTGGAGATAGCTCAATGCCACAGTGCTAACTAAGAATGGGGCAATAGCTTTTTAGCTAAACGAACAGCAGAAGTGTTAGTTAAGATTGGCATTGTTGCAACTGTGACCGTTGGCGGCATGGATGCCGTCGTCGAGCCCTCAGGGACGAGTTTATGGCGAGTCACAGGGGAAACAATGACAATGACAATGACAATGAATGCTGCACAACTGACAACAAAGTTATCTTGCTTTGGGGCAAAAAAGTGACAATAAATTCAGGATGACTAAAGGTTCCTTTACCTCGGCTTTGGAGGGTTAATAGCCATTCAACTAAGGCAGCTAAAGCTTTGTCCTAATCTTTGCTGCCAGCATCTGTCCCTGATATTTATCTATAATTTCCCTACAATTGAAATCGAGCTTCAACGGTAAAGACACCGATTCCCGATCCAAAATCTCAATTAAACGACTTGGCGTTTTACTCATTTTTGGCGTTGCATCGGCATACAGTTTCAAAAATTTTTTGAAACTAATACCTGTCTTGATCACATTGTTTTTTACTTAAACCTGCTTAAAATGCTGCCATTGAATTTGTATTCCTGATGATTTGGAGCTGTTACATGAGTGATTTAAGTTTCTTCGCCAAAAAACGTTACACCACTAAAGCCTTTGATCCAACAAAGACGATTCCAGCGGAAAAAATTGCAGACATCAAAACCCTACTGCAATTCAGCCCCTCGTCAGTTAACTCACAGCCTTGGCATTTTGTATTAGCAAGCACGGCCGAAGGTAAAGCTTTAATCGCCCAAGCAACCGAGAATTATGCCTTTAATACCCAAAAAATCCTCAATGCTTCCCATGTGGTGGTGCTCTGCACTCGCACTCAATTAGATGAAGCGTATTTGCTGCAAATCCTTGAACAAGAGGAAAAAGATGGCCGCTTAGCTAATGAGGAAGCAAAACAAGCCCAGCATAATGGCCGTTCTTTCTTCGCCAACATGCATAAATTTGAGATGAAAGATGCCCAACATTGGATGGAGAAACAGGTCTATTTAGCGCTCGGCACTTTAATGCTCGGCGCAAGCGTATTAGACATCGATACTTGTCCGATTGAAGGTTTTGATGCCACTAAAATGAATCAAGTCTTAGGCTTAAGAGAGCAAGGTCTATGTGCCTGCGTAGTTGTCGCTATGGGTTATCACGCAGAGGATGATTTCAACGCTAAATTGCCTAAGTCTCGCTTAGATCAAGAGGTGATTTTTACTGAAATCTAGCCCTCATATTAAGTGAATAATAAAAATGCCCTTGATTTAATGTGATATAAACAAGGGCATAATTTTTTGCACCCTAGCGCTCTTCGCCGACAATATCCAAAAACCTGCCTGCCATTAACGGCTTATTTGCACAAGAAGCCATCTAAAGTAGGAGTAAACCACCACGGTATTGCTCTAAAATTCATCTTTGCCTACACTTTGCCTCTATGGCATGATTTGCTGCACAGTCCAGAACGGCATAGCTTAGTGGATCATCGTTTATCGTCGTTTCGAGTCATCTTTTTTGCAGCCCAGCGGTTTTATCGGCGCATTGGTCACACTCACAATTTAGGATGGGACAGTCAGTATGTTATTTGCCAAACCCTCGCTCACTGAAGAACCTCAATCGATTCGAGTTGCAAACACTAAGGGCGATAACCCACTGATTTGGCCGTTACTCACGGTTTTACAAGCCTCGAACCAAAGTTGGAAAATCCATCACTTAGCCACAGAATTACAAACTCAAGGGCTGATCCACCAGCTTGATGAAAATCCGGGTAACGATTTATTCAAACGTAACTTCCTGCTGATGAACGCCTTGTTTGAACTGCAGGAAATATTACTGCCAAAGCAATGGCTGCAAGTCAAAGCCATGGAAATCCAGATCTTCCGCTTAGTCCCATCGAACGTTAATCTTCTGATTATGCAAGATACTTCCCTACGTGAGTATTATCTCGATTGGAATAACTACGACACCAGCGAAAACGTAGTGCGTGAATTACTTGAGGCTTTCTGGAGCAATTATAAGAGCTATATTGGCTTAAATATCAATCTGATGAACAAGGGCAATGCACTGCGAGTTTTCGAATTAGACGAGAGTGCTACCGCCCGCGATATCCGCAAGCAATGGCGCCGTTTAGCGCTCAAGTGGCACCCAGACCGACCCGATGGTGATGCGGCGCGGTTTCGCGAAGTGTGCGAAGCGTGGCAGTCACTTAGGGACATTGCCTAAGCATTTCACCAGCGAGAGCACTTGCCATTAATCAACAACTATCGAATCGTTACCTGTCGACACCTATCGATTTAGCGGTGTGATCCTGTCTGCACTATTGCGACGCCAAGGCAATGCTAAAGTAAATCTTAGGTAAAACTTCCATTGGGATCACAGATTTAGCCCAGTCGCGACTGGCCAATTCAGTCATAATTAAGCCTTTCCATTTAACCTGAACCTATGCGTTACGCTGGCATTTTGGCTAGCTAAACTTCTAGATTGAAGCTCACTTTATGGCTTCTGTTGGCCGTTAAATATCAACGATACCCACAACTGACACAGTGAATTCAATCCCACCGAATTTGAGGAAACTATGATTAAACAATTAGCCTTGGCTGTTACCTTAGCAATTGCGCCCTTGAGCAGCTTTGCCGCCAATTTTGTTGAAGGCACACATTACACTCAAATCTCGGCCAAAGCGCCTAGCAGTGAACCTAAACTGACTGAATTCTATTCATTTTATTGCCATAACTGCTTCAATATGGAAACCAACTATTTGCCTGATATCAAGGCAAACCTCAACAAACAGATAAGTTTCGACAATAAACATGTCGACTTTATGAATAGCGACATTGGTACCGAAGTGATGCGCTCTTTGGCCGTGCTCCAAAGCCTTGATAACAAAGACGCCTTAACCCATGCCATGTTTACCGCAATCCAAGGTGCAGAGGGCGCAAACGGCCACGATCATAGTGCACCTGGCCATCAGCACGAGCCGCAAATTAACAGCCGTGATGACATCAAAAAAGTCTTCGCCCAATTTGGTGTCGATGCTGCTAAATACGACGAATTAGCCGACAGCAAAAGCACCGATGAAAAGCTGGCCCTGTGGCGCACTCAGCAAAATGAATTCAAAATCGACAGCGTCCCCGCCTTTATCGTGAACGATAAATACGCAGTAAATTTAAACAGCATCAAAACCTTAGATGAGTTGATTGGATTAATTAACTATCTTGCCGTTGAGAAAGATGCCGCGACCGCTAAAACCTCATCGGGTGGCAGCCTAGGCTGGTTATTTTTAGTCTTCGCCGCCGCAATTGGTGTGACACGTCTGCAACGTCTTAGCTAAACCAGACACAAGCGTTAATGCAAGGCACCGTCAGCATAAAAAATGGCCTCCAAATTAGGAGGCCATTTTTATTCGCATTCGATACAAGCTTGCAATATAAGTACATAATTCAATCGCCTATATAAACACAGTCACTTAGTGATATTTTCCAATCTATTATTGGCGAATAAAATCGAGAATATGGCTCGCTGCCAAGACTAAATGTACAATCAAGAAACCGATAAAAGCCTGCGCAAAAATTTGATGATAACTGCGCCACGCCAGCGCTGTGGGTGTGCCTTGAAATAACAACCAAGCGACACCCGTAATCCCAGTCGCCACCAGCAACAGCATGCCTATACCTTCGATGGCACTAAATAACCCTTTGCCACCTGCGACGGGGAATTTGCCTTTTGTGAGTCCAAGCATATCCTGTTTTAACTGCGCCCAATCGCCAGCTAGCCAACCAAAGTATTGGTGCCATTTGCCATGCAAGGTATTGCTGAGTAAGAACAATATCCCCAGCACTGCGCACGCTAAACCTAGATACACATGCAAATAGTCCCAAAAACCGGCGTTATCGGGTATCCGTCGGCCCATAAAAATCCACGGGCTGGCACACACGAGTAAACTACTCGATATCACAATCCACACATGCAGATACGCCATCATGACTCGGAACAAGGAGCTGAGTTTACTCATCATATTTTTCATCCTACTTAATGCTTCCTTTGCCCTTTGCGATGAATGCATTCGTGACGGCTTAATGAGCGCGAATAAAGTGGGCTAGGGGCAAAACGCGGCGCCGTGATTTAATGCCAAAATTAGGCGCGATGGATCTGCTCACCAAAATCAGCCACTTTCTGCCAATCCGTGTATTCCACATTCGTAACAGGATCTGTAGGCCCTTTAGTTAGCCACATGATGAAACGGATAATATTTCTATCTAAGGCGTTATAGCCTTGGTAATTCAAATTACCACCAAAAACCCGCAACAACTGTGGCCGCCAAGTAGTTTTACTTAAGAATGCCTGCATATAAGGATTAGTTTCTGGCGTGTTTTTCTCGGGTTTACGTGCCACTAAGCTAACGGAGAAAAAACCACTGACCTTATCCGTCAACACGGCTTGATGCTTTTCGATAAATTCGTACAAGCTAGGATTATGTTTACCATGGCGAATACTGGCGCCTATGATGATTTTATCGAACTCAGTGAGCGCGGGAGCGGCCTTGATATCGGCGGTAACCACGTCATTGTCCAAGGCCGTTAACTGCTGCGCGAGCTTAGTTGCAATCTTTTGGGTCTGGCCGTGAACACTAGAATAAATGATGAGAATTCTTTTCAATTTAGCCTCGATTAATCCCAAGTAAAATAACCATAAGCGGCCTAAAAAAACTGTTACTGGCGGCTTAATTTCGACTCTCTATGCCCGTTTGGCACATCAAGTGACATCACCACGCACAGACTAAATACACAAAAAGCAGCGATAGACACTCAGAGTCATTGGCATTCCCGTGGGATTTAACTGGGTATGCAAACGTAAAACAACCATTAAGATATTTCATATTAGGTGATTTACCCTGCAATTTACATGAAATAGATCACGGGCTTAGCCCCAAACCACTCAGGTATATGCGGTAGTTTTAGCAAGCTCACAAAAAAAGGCAAACCCTGAGGTTTGCCCATACTGAAATACAGTAAACAGGATGAATCGACAAATCATCCTGTCACGCTTTACAAAGACATTAAAAATGCAATGACTTGCTCACGTTCATTTTTAGATAAATTCATAAAGGCAATTTGACTCTTTTCAGCTTCACCACCATGCCACAATATCGCTTCTTCTAGGGTTGCGGCTCGTCCATCATGTAAGAAACCGGCTTGAGGATTAACCGTCTGAGTTAAACCTATACCCCATAGTGGCCTTGTACGCCATTCGTTTCCCGAGGCTAAAAAGTCTGGTCGGCCATCGGCGAGCCCTTCGCCCATATCGTGTAATAATAAATCAGTGAAGGGATATATCTTCTGTCTTTTTAAGCTATCACTCATGGCTCGTCCACCAATGTCGCCACTCGTTTTAGTGGTATAAGAGGGCACATGACAAGCGGTACAATTAAGTTGAGTGAATAATCTCGCCCCCTCTCTTACATTCGGTTGAGCGACATTCCGCCTTGCAGGAACGGCCAAGGTTTCAGCATAAAAAACAACAGCATCACTGAACTCAGCTCCGACTTCAGGCGCACCATTTTCATCTTCCCCTGTATCAATAAAACCTGTTCGAGTGAGATAAGCATCATGTAGCGCCGTACCTTTGATACTTTCATCGGGGAATAAAGGGTTGGTTATGCCAATATCGCCACGCAGTGCACCTAGGGATTGTACACGCACACTTGGGGTATTCGCCTTCCAACCAAAACGGCCTAAAGACACAGGTTCCTGATCACCCGCTTGTGCCTTCACAGCATCAAAAACATAGTTTGCCCTTGCAGAAATCCCATCATGATTGGCATCATTTTCATCGACATGTTGCAAAATATCCTCCTGCGCAATCGCTTCGAGCAAACCTAAGCCAAATACTGGCATTCCATTACGCCATCCCATTAACACATCGTCTTGCAAAAGATTTGAGGTCAAATTGGGGCTTTGCTTAGTTTCTCCTGGCGCATCATAGGGGTTTTCCACTTCAAATAGCGGCTTCTTCAATAAGACTTCAGTACCGTCTGGGTAAGTCACTGATTTTGTCTCATAAGATAAGTAAACATCCGCTTGCCCAATAAACTGATTCTGTTGCCAATCACCACGTGCTTGCAGTACGCCTCGATGAAACAGTTGTCCGCCGAAATCAGGTACTGGAATGGGTGCACAATAATCATTACTCACATCGCCTTTAATACAGACGTCATTGGCAGCCTTACTTATCCGCAAAAAGATGCCCGCATCTGATCCCAGTTTGACTCGTGCCTGACCTGCGCTGACTTGTGGAGTCGAGTTGCGTCCATCACGTTGATGGCATGCATTGCAGTTAGCGTTATTAAATACGGGGCCTAAACCATCTAACTCAGGGTGTTCAGCGTTTGGCGCCGTGGTAAAAGAAGTCTCAAAAAACTTATCGCCCGCCATGTGCAGCGCAAGTTCTGTCGCTGTTAGATTTACCGATGGTGTAGAGAAACCATGTCCTGAATTGCCTGCATCAAAGGTTGTCGTTGCGCCGCCGCTGGCAGTGATATCCGTATATTCAGGATAAACAATAGGTTCAGGTATGGGTGTATCAACATCTTGTGCATCGCCACTGCCACCACAGGCGCTCAGCTGTAAACAGCCAATGAAAAATGCAGGTAATAAAACGTGTCTGTTATTCATCAAAAATCTCACACAAATAAAATGACAAAGCAGCAACTATGCAATTGCATCCTTGCTGCTTAAGACATAACTCACCAAACGGGTTCCGTCGTTTAGCGTCATTTCATGACAATGCGAAGAACCTCTATCGCCTTAGCATTGCTCTGAATATGAAATTAAGATTTCCAACGAGAAAGTAATGGTATGACATCAGACTCAAGTGTGGTTTTCAGCTTAGTCAAGGCATCCACAGCCACTTGAATTCGCGCTCTTCCCGCATCATCTTTAATCGCTTGGCGGAAAGGCTGTTGATTGCTGCCGGCAATAGCGCGGATCTTGATAATGGCATCATCGATTTCACTGCTAACACGTGTCGCTAAGTTCGCATCGGCAGCGGCCACGAAGTTAATGATGCCCTGACGATCACTGTTACCGGTAAACTCTCCTTGATATACATTTCGTACACCAATGATGTTATTGGCAAAGTCATCTAATGAGTTCCAAGAATATTGCGACTCCACCTTTGAAGTATCAGCGGTGGCAAGGGAATCACCAAAGGGATCAGCAATCTTACCGTTACCGACCTCATCGACAATCGCAATCATGCCATTGATCAACTCTTCAACTACAGCCAATTGCGATGAGTAAATAGTATTGCCTGCTACACCGGGATTCTTCAGCAACTCAGCGTAGGGTTTAGCGGCAGCATCTTGCGGATTGTGGTTTATCTGCCAAGCATCGTAGAGCTGCTTAGTGTAATCGCGGAACACTTCGGCCAATGCAATGAGATACTCACGTTCTTTTGCTGTTAACTGACTGATAGGTTTAGTATTACCATTCACACCATCGCCGAATAATAAAAATTCAATGGTATGAAAACCTTGTACATCATCGTTCCAGCCCTTAATCGTCTCAGCATCAAAACCTGAGTTAGTATTTAGCTGTGTTTGTAGATCGGTCGTATTAAGTGGCCAGCTATCAAGATGTGGATCGATGCTAAGTGAGTCAACTGGGCCAAAAATATGTGATTCACCTTGTTCCCAAGGTAAACGTGCCGCTTTCCACGCAGCTTGAGCTGCGTCTAAATCCGCTTGTGCTGTTGAGTTAGTTAGCTTCTGAGTCGCCAGTAAAAGTGCTTCCGCTTTCGCGGCTAAGTCCGCATAACCAGCCACGATAACGTCATCGGTCAAGTTAATGATCATCTCAGTGGCGGCGTAACTAAAGCGATTATCCGGTGTAGTTGGTGTTGTGGGCGTTGAATCATCCGATCCAGAACCACCACAGGCAGCTAAGGTACTCATAAGGGCGATGGCTATTGCCGTTTTACGTAATGTCATAGTGCTTAATGTCCTATTTGTTCCATCAAAAGTGAATGTGACTAGAGCGAAAATTGATAACCCACGCCAAGGGCGAAGAAATTAGTATCTGGAATGCTCGCGACAGCCACTTGTTGTAAGCCTGCTTCCGCTTTAATCACTATCTGTGGGATAGGGAAATAGTTAATACCGACACTGGTCCAAGTATTTTCAAAACGCTGAGTCGCTGTGCCAGTTTCGACTTCCATCAAAGGATTGGAATAATCTATGTTGGCAAATACGGTTAACGGAAGAGAGGTGAAATGATTCAAATCGATGCCAGCTTCAACAAAGAAAGCCTGTGACTGCGATCCTAACTGTGCGAAGTTACCGGGCCTTAAGCCTGGCGTTGTTTTATTTGCTTGAGTAATGGCATCGCTGTCGCTCAAGGTACCGTAGAGATACTGACCGCGTAAGATCCAAGGACCTTCAACATAAGCCGCTGCGACGGACACTATGCTAACTGTGCCATCCACATTGATTTTATTACTCTTGTGACGATTACCACTGGTATTGCCATAGTAGTAAGCGACACCAACGGCGGAACCTTTCTTAAAGTTGCCGTAATCTAAACGTCCTGCAAATGCTAAATCGTCGCCATTAACATGCTCGAATCGTTTTTGATGACCCGACGCTGCCCAATCATAGGTTCTAAAATATTCTGAATTGAGACCACTGATAATTTGGGCCTGATAGTGGAAATCAGCCATTTCACCATATATACCGATACCGTTTTCATTCCAAACGGCGGGGATCATGGCGGCTTCGCTTCGATGACGCATCACGGTAAGATATTGATTTGGTTTGTGCAGCATACTGGTCAAGCCAATAGGAACATGGATATTACCAAATTTAATACCAAAGGCTTTAGACGGACGATAACGCAGCTCAGCCTTTTCGATCATCACCTCTCCGCCAGCTTCGACTTCTGTTTCAAATTCACCGAACTCATCAAAACCATCGTATTCTAAAGCGACGCCTGTGCCGCCATGCTCATACTCTATCTCGACTTCCATGCTCCAAGCATCGGTAAATTGATAGCCGAACTCAGTTACAACACGTTCTAAATCGAAACGATTACGGCGCTCTGGTGTGGTGTCTTGGACGTTATCAAAGTACTCATCACTGGTATAAACGGCGGTACCGTAGGATTCAAATGAAAACTTGCTAAGTTTATCGGCGGCGGTTTCAACACGATCTACCGCGACACTGGTCTTAGTTTGATAGTCTGTCTGCTGAACTTGCTGCTGTTTCTGTTGCGCAGCTAATTCTGATAACTGCTGCTTTAATTCTTGTAATTGAGCCTCTTGCCTTTCGATAGCCTGCTCTAAAATCGCAGGGTCCGTCGCTGCCTGTGCAGTGCAATTAACACTACCTATGAACGCAGTGACCATGATGGCCAATGAACTCAACTTTAACTCTGCTCTCATTTCTTTCTCCGCGCTGTGTAACAGCTTCCCCGTAAATGCGCGAACAAAATAGATCAATTGAGAATGATTTGCATTAGAATTTACAATTAAATTTACAAACAAATTACATTAGTATCTGATTGTATACCGGATCTGATGGCCGTATTTTTATTCAAAGAAATCGCTATATTGATTCATAAACCACACACTCTTTAAGCGTTAAGTGATCTAGCCTATTAGCCAAAAAAGCATTAGCATTTGCACACTTATCGCCTGAGTCCATATCCATGAAATCCATTCAAACCAAAGATCCTAAAGCACTCTTGCTGTGGATGACCTTTGTGATGTCGCTTGTGTTTGCCGTTTGGCAGGCACTGCTCAATAACTTCGTGATTGAAAAAGCCCAGTTCACCGGTGCTGAAATCGGCATGTTACAAAGCCTGCGCGAGATCCCAGGTTTCTTGGCTTTCACCGCCATTTTTGTGCTTTTACTCATTCGAGAACAAGCCTTCGCCCTACTCTCGCTGGCCTTGCTTTGTATCGGCGTGGCGGTGACAGGTTTCTTTCCTCAAGTCATCGGCTTGTATCTGACGACTGTGTTGATGTCCGTCGGGTTTCACTATTTTGAAACCATCAACCAATCACTAACGCTGCAGTGGGTCGATAAAAAAGATGCGGCGGGTTTTATGGGTAAAGCACTGGCGTGGCGCTCGGCCGCAGCCTTAGTGGGTTATGCCAGTATTTGGCTAGTGATGACCTGGTTGAAGTTAGACTATCAACACATGTATTTAATTATTGGTGCGTTAGGTCTGGTCATGGTGCTGACCATGACTTGGTATTACCCTAAATTTGAGACCACGGAAGTACAACATAAGAAAATCATTCTGCGTAAGCGCTATTGGCTCTATTACCTGCTGACCTTTTTCTCGGGTGCGAGACGGCAAATTTTTATGGTGTTTGCGGGCTTTATGATGGTCGAAAAGTTTGGTTATAGCGTGAGTGAAATTACCGCGCTGTTCTTAATAAACTATGTCGTCAATCTGCTGTTTGCGCCTGCGATTGGGCGGTTTATTGGCCGAATTGGTGAGCGTAATGCGCTGACAGTGGAATACGTCGGACTCATCATAGTCTTCATCAGTTACGCCTTAGTCGAGCAAGCACACATGGCGGCAGCGCTGTATGTGATCGACCATTTACTGTTTGCTATGGCTATCGCGATGAAAACCTATTTTCAAAAAATTGCCGACAGCAAAGATATTGCCGCCACTATGTCGGTCAGTTTCACCATTAATCACATTGCCGCAGTGATTATTCCTGTGCTTTTGGGCTTATTATGGTTAACCGATCCCGCCTTGGTATTTTACATAGGCGCAGGCTTTGCCGTATGTTCGTTAATTCTGGCGCTCAATGTACCGCGCCATCCTGAACCGGGTAATGAAACCTTATGGTCTTGGACGAGCAAAAAAGAGAAATCCATCGCTAAAGCGATCGAATAAAGCGATCGAATAAAGCGATCGAATAAAGCGGCATAATTACGGGCCAAGGAATAAGCTAAGCTCAATGTTGAGTCTAGAACTAAACGCTAAAGTGATCGCCATCTAAGCTAGGCACTCAAGCGAGCTATTCAAACAAGATATTCAAGTTAAATGCTAAAGCTAGGCAAACAAGTTAAACAGATAAAGGTGAGCGCTTTGCTCTCACCTCCCCACCAATGCAGGCTCAAGGATTAACGCGATGAAGGATTCAGATATTTTAATGTTGGCAGAAGAAGGCGAGTCAACATCCGAGGCATCTGCTCGCAAAAAAGCCCTGCTACTCGGCCGTCAATTAGGCTTAGCCAGTGAGCAAGAATATCGCCCTGCGAATGCTTCCATCGCCGAACGCGCCCAACATAGAGCCCGCAAGTTATCGAGCCAGTATCAAGCCAATGTTGAAACCATTTTTGCCTTAGCCCTCAGTTATACGCCATCGGATGTGACTGGAGTCGATCTCGATCCCGATTGGAGTCATCAATTCTTTTTGATGGCGGAGCAAATCCATAACCGCAGAATGCAAGACTTGTGGGCACGGATATTATCGAGCGAGATAGTTAATCCCGGCAACTTCAGTCTGCGCACCTTAGCGCTACTCAAGCAACTGACGCACAGGGAAGCACAAATCCTTGAAAAAGCCCTCGGCATGGCGGCTAAAGTCAATAGCGAACAACGTCTAAAACTCATCAGCGGCTATCGCTTATCCGGTGGTATTGGCCAGTATTTTCGTAAAACGACCTCAGTCAATTTAGGCTTATCCCAGTTTGGCCTACCCTACTCGAGCATTCTGACCTTAGTCGATGCGGGAATACTGCACAGCAGCGAGTTCGAAACCGGCTTACTTAACAACAAAACACCGATTCAATTTGCCCTGCAAGGCATACAAATGAAGCTCACGCCTAAGAGCGGCAATCTGCTTTTTAGCTATTATCGCTTCACGCCGATTGGTGATGAACTGGCCCAACTCGTGCAACCTAAGCCGGATCAAGAATATCTCAAGGCCCTGCAACTCTTGTTCGCTAAGGATTTTAAGATCGAGTAGCGACATAATTGCTTATATTATTGACTAATAAAAATATTTGCTTGAATAAACCCCATCTGTCGCAAATACTCTATGTATAAAAAATGCTCGTTTTATTTATTGAGTGAATAAGGATGCGAATGGCATCTCAAGGATAGAGAGAATGATTAGCCAAGAACAAGATGTCTTTTTTTAGACGAACAGTCTTCACCACAGCACTTCGAAAATCAAAAAACAGTCAAAATACTCACGGTGGACGATGACTCAAACTTCCAACGTTCGACCGCCTTCGCGTTATCTACCCTCAAAGTATTAGATTGTAAAATTGAGCTGGCCCAAGCCTTTAGCTATGCAGAAGCCTGCCAAGTGTTAACGAAGGAAAATGATTTTGCGATCGCCTTAATCGATGTGGTGATGGAAACCGAAGATGCAGGGCTACGGTTAGTCCGTGCCATTCGGGAAGTGCTCGGTAACGAAAAAATCCGCATTATTTTGCTTACAGGTCAGCCTGGTATGGCCCCTATTTTCGATGTAATGCGAAATTACGATATCAACGACTATTGGACTAAATCCGAGTTATCGGCCGATAGACTGCAAACTATCCTCACGACTAACCTACGCTCATATCAACAAATTAGCAGTATTGCCAATGCTAAGCGGGGTTTGCAACTGATTGCCGAGTCCAGCGGCGCGCTCTACACCTCTCGCAATATCAAAGAACTCTCAGGCAAGATGCTGCGACAATTATCCCAGCTATTAAACCTGCCCCATGGCGGCATTGTGTGCGTGAAATCAACGGGGGAATTAACTGAACAGGGTATTTCCCACCAAATTATTGCCGCATCGGGTGAGTTTGAACCTTATTTTGGCTATGCTTTACAGCAGCTTGAGCAGCAACATATCCGGGCACAACTTGAACTTTGCCTCAGCCGCAGGCAGTCTCGTATCGAAAATGACTTTACTTGCCTCTTCTTCCCCGACGAACTCGCTGGCGCCGATTACTCCGTTTATTTAGCTACAGGTAGGCCACTAGATATCACGGAAACTGAACTGATCCGTGTGTTTAGTATGAATATTTGTGGCGGCTTGCATAGCGTGTCGCTCATGAGCCAACTAGATAAGATTGCTTTTGAAGATCCGCTCGTCAAAATCCCTAATCTCAACGTGCTGATCCGCACCTTAGAAGGCGTGCTGGCGGAAGACATTCGTGAAAAATTTAATTTATTGATCATTGATATTGATAAGTTTTCCGACTTTAATCGTGTATTTGGTTCGCCACAAGGCAACGAGATGCTCAAACACGTTGCCTCTTGTTTGCGTGAACACTTTGATGCTTGTGTGTTAGTCGCTCGCCTCAAGGATGATAAATTTGCCGTGCTCGGCCCTAAAACCTTAGTCACCGCCGACATTATTAGCCGACTGTTTATTCAACCCTATCAACAGGGAAAATCGAAGATCACGGTCAATATCAGCACAGTCACACTGCCGCTAGAATTAGCCGATGGCACTGCGGTTGATGCCATAACACAAGTCAACATGGCCCTGAAAACTGCCAAAAAGTTAGGTATTAGACAACATGTGACTTACCAACAAGCCAATGACGATAATGTGGCCTATCACTTCGAACTCTTACAAGCGCTGCAACACAGTATTACCTGTAATGACATCCATATTGCACTGCAGCCGCAAGTCTGTATTAAAACGGGTGAAGTCGTCGGGGTTGAAGCGCTGGCCCGCTGGACCTTGCCAAATGGTCAAAATGTGCCGCCGTTGGATTTTATCCCCATTGCCGAAGCGACAGGTTTGATCACCCAACTCGGTGAGCAACTATTCGTGCAATCTTGCCAAGCACTCTGCGCACTCAATGAGGCGGGCTATACCAATTTGTGTATGGGAGTGAACTTATCGGCTATGCAGTTCGAACAGGAGAACATAGTTGATATTTTAAAGCAGCACATTGCCGACGCTAACATGCCTCCAGGTCAGATAGAAGTCGAAGTCACCGAATCGATTGCGATGCAAAATTTCGAAACTATCCGCAAGCAGTTAAATGACTTACGCTCGATAGATATTAGAGTCGCGATTGACGATTTTGGTACCGGATTTTCCTCATTAGCCTATCTCAGCAAACTAACCTTCGACCGCATTAAGATTGATAAATCCTTTATCGACAATGTCACCTCAGATGATGGCGCCGCTGCGATAGTCGATAGCATTATCTTGTTAGGACAACGCTTCCACATGAATGTGATTGCCGAAGGCGTCGAGACTAAAGAGCAAGCGAAATGGCTAAGCGACCGCGGCTGCCACGATGCCCAAGGCTACTTTTATGCTAAGCCAATGCCACTACCGGAGTTATTAACTTGGCTTAAAAACTACCAAAAAACACCACTATGACAGCGCCATCGCAATTGACTCAGCCTACCTTCTGGGGCTACTGGCTCAGATTCATGCTGCCGTGGTTATTGTTAGTGCCCATACTCACCACTTTGCTTTATCAAAAGCGCCATGAAGATGCCATGGTGCCCTTATACCAAGAGGCGAACACCCTTTTAGGTGATGCAGCTAAAACCATTGCCTACCATATTGGTAATATTAAGCGCGACGCCCTATTTCTTGCTAAATATCAAACACTCCTCGATGCGGCGGCGGGAAATGAGCAAGATCTCACTCAGGTCGAACATTTCTTCGAGAGCTTTAGTGCCGCATCACAAAACTACGATCAAGTACGTTGGCTCGATAATAACGCCTTAGAAAAAGTCAGAGTCAATCTTGTCCAGAATCTCCCACACATAGTTGCTAAACCATTATTGCAATTGAAGGCTAAGCGATATTACGCCATCCAGAGTTTAAGCTTAGCCCCTAATAGTTTTTACTTTTCGCCCTTAGATTTGAATGTCGAAAAGGGAGAAATAGAAAATCCAATCAAGCCCGTATTAAGAGTCACCACTCCCGTGTTTTTACCTTCGGGCGAGCGCCAAGGCTTTATTGCCCTCAATTTTCTCGCCCAATCCATGTTAGACGCCATTGCCAAAATTACGGCGAACAGCAATGTCGAGCTTTCACTGCTGAATAAAGAGGGTTACTGGCTACTCTCATCCAATCCCGAACTCACCTGGGCATTTATGTTTAATCGCCCGGAATTAACCTTAGCTAAGCTCAATCCCGATGCTTGGCAACAGATTACTCAAGATAGCGAAGGTGCCTTTATCACCCCCGAAGGGCTCTGGGATTATGAAAATGTACAAGATGCCACCAACACTTCTGACCAAGATTGGAAACTTGTGATACGGGTCCCCAATGATCAACTCTCAAAGATTAATCAACGCAGCCTGCTAGAAGCGCTCAGTCTAGGGATTTTATTACTGTTACTCGGCGGTGGGATCTGTTGGCGCGCTGCAAAGTCCATGCGAGAACGGGACAAGTTGAATCAAGAGTTAACCGAGCAACAGCAAAAACTCACCCAATCCAATGCCGCGTTAGCCGAATCGTTACAGCACTTACACGACACTCAGCAACAACTCATCGAGACGGGAAAACTCTCGTCCTTAGGCATGATGGTGGCTGGCGTCGCCCATGAACTCAATACCCCAGTCGGCGCTGCACAGGTCACGTTATCGAGCATGAAAAATGAATGCACTAAGTTGCAAACCGCCTTCGAAACGGGTCTTAAGCGATCTGATGTTGATACTTACTTTATTCACTTCCATGAAGGCGCGGAGATAGTGCAAGCCAACTTAAGCAGAGCCGCAACCTTAGTCAGTAGTTTCAAACGCTTAGCCGTCGATAGAACAAGGGAAGAGCGCCGTAGTTTTAAGCTCACGAGCCTCGTTCAGGACATGCTACATACCTCATGGCTGCGGATGAAGAAGCAATCCCATGAGCTCGAAATCGACGTTGATGCCAATATCGAACTGAACAGTTACCCAGGCGCACTCGGACAATCCCTTGAAAACCTCGTCACCAATGCGATAACTCACGCTTTTGAAGGGCGAGTTAATGGTCAAATCAAAATCTCGGCAAAGATGATAGAAGAGCAAATAGTCGAAATCACAGTCTCAGACAATGGCATAGGAATGAGCGAGGAAACAATGAAACAAATCTTCGATCCCTTCTTTACCACTCGTAGGGGAAATGGCGGAACTGGGCTGGGTTTACACTTAACCTATCAACTTGTCAGCCAACTTCTTGGCGGGAAAATTACGGTCAGCAGTACGTTAGGTAAAGGCAGCGTTTTTAGTCTGGCAATCCCAGTAACAGCCCCAGAAGCCGCCGAGCTGAACCTGAATTAACCGGTTATACGCAGCGGCAACAGATAGCTAATACGCTGGCCGATTATGATGCTAAAACTTGATGTCTAAACATGATGCTTGAACTATGGTGTTTGAACACGGTGCTTAAACCATGTCGCTTGAATGTCAGCATTGAACATAGCGGACGCATTGCGCCCAAAACAAAACAGGAGCCCAAGGCTCCTGTTTTTTATGACCATTCAATCACTTGCTAAGGCATGGCTAGGTATAACTAGTCATAACACTAGGCGAGCGCTTTAGCCTTATCGGCATTGATAACATTGATTGCCGTTAGATAATCGATTAAGGCACGCACTTGAGTCGCTAAATCACCTTTGCTGGTATCTATGGTCAATTCTGCCGCTAATGGCGCTTCATAGGGTGATGAAATACCAGTGAAATTACTGATTTCACCACTGCGTGCTTTCACATATAACCCCTTAGGATCACGCTGCTCGCACACACTTAATGGCGTCGACACGTGCACTTCAATGAACTGACTGGCAGGGAAACGGGCACGAATGCTATCGCGCTCCTCACGGGTCGGGGAAATAAAGGCCGATAACACCACAAGCCCAGCATCCACCATTAACTTGGCCACTTCGCCGACACGGCGCAGGTTCTCGTCACGGTCTTCAACCGTAAACCCTAAGTCTTTACACAGGCCATGGCGCACATTATCGCCATCAAGCAAATAAGTGTGGAATCCCGCCTCAAATAACGCCCGCTCTAATGCACCAGCCAGTGTTGACTTGCCCGCGCCAGACAGTCCGGTAAACCAGAGTAATACTGGATTTTGGCCTTTCTGTTCGGCTCTGGCGGCTTGATCTACAGGATGTTGATGCCACACGATATTTGTCATAAAAACTCCTCAATTCCCATGCTGTTAAACGGCTAACACAAGGGCAATAAACTCAAGCTAATCACTAAAATGGAAAGATGATCGGCACCATAAATATCACTATCAGGGAATACAGCACAGATAACGGCAATCCTAGGCGGACGAAGTCACTGAAGCGATAATTACCCGCATTAAATACCATCAAATTGGTTTGATAGCCGTAGGGTGAAATAAAGCTCGCACTGGCACCAAAAACTACGGCCATAATAAAAGGCCTTGCATCGACGCCGTAATTAAGCGCAATCGCGTAGGCGATAGGGAAAGCCAGCGCTGCGGCAGCGTTGTTGGTGACTAATTCAGTCAACAACAAGGTCATAAAATACACACCGACAAAAGCGCCAAACACCCCATAACCATTAATAACCGAGAGTAATCCTTGGGCTAAACTGTCCGCAAGGCCAGTGCTCATCATCAAGTTAGCGAGCCCTAACGCACTCCCCACTATCACCACTAGTTCCAATGGAAAACGGCGTTTAAGCTCAGCCAAAGTAACAGCGCCAATAACAAAATAACTCAGCAGCAGGAGCACTAAACCTTTAGCCAATGGCAATACACCGGTGACACTCAAAACGATCGTGACCGCAAAGCCGAGCAATACCCAACGACCACGGCGACTGTCTAAGCGCACATTCAAATCTAAGCCGCTGATCGCCGCAAATTCTGAACTCAATTTTGCGCTATTGCTGAAACCATCGCCTGGCGTCAATAACAACACATCGCCGGGTTGCAGAATAATGTCGCCAAGCCCGCCCTTCAGCGGATGATTGCCGCGGCGGATCGCCATCACGGCAGCATCGAACTGTTCACGAAAACGCGACTCTTTCAACGAACTGCCGACTAAACGGGATGATGGCGCGAGCACAGCTTCAACTAAATTTTGTCCCTTAGCTTGATGCTTACCAAACCAATCTAAACCATCGAATTGATGCAATAACTCAACCGATTCGACCGCACCACTGAAGCGCAGCACGTCGTCCGCTTGCAGCACTAACTGGGGCGGCACAGGGCAAATACAAATGCCGCTGCGTTCTAGTTCAACCAGATATAACTTCTTCAGCGCCCTGAGTTTGTTATCCACCACACTGCGACCGACTAAGGATGAGCCTTTTGCCACATGGGCTTCGAGCAAGTAAGGCAGCGCCTCTTCACCCGACTCTTCCCGTCTGTCGGGCAGAATGTTCGCTAGTAAGATCAATAACAAGATGCCAGCGACGACGATCACAACCGCGACCGGCGTGAACTCGAAGAATCCTAAGGCGGGTAAGCCGGCGTTCTCCACAAAGGAGTTCACAATCAAGTTGGTCGAGGTACCAATCAGGGTCAGTGTGCCACCTAAAATTGCCGCATAATTTAACGGCAACAATAACTTAGCGGGTGTGTGTGCTTGATTGCGACGCACAACCCCGATAAGCGACGCCACCACCGCAGTGTTATTGGTAAAGGACGACAGCAAGGCGGTCGATAGCCCAAGCTTTGCCATTGTCATAGGCAAAGAACTATTGCCTATGACTTGACTCAACTTACCCAGCAGGGAGGTTTTTTCTAACGCCGTCGCGGCCAACACCAACAGGACGAGTGTGACTAAGCCAATATTTGTAAAGCTTGTTAATGCGGTATCGAGCGCAACCATGCCAAGCAAATAACAGAGCAAAAATGCAAATAAAAACAATACCGCTGGATTGATACGGCCGCTAATTAAGCCAGCCACAAGACCTAACAAAATAATCGCTAACAGCCACAAGTCACTCACAAATTAAGCTCCAAGCTTAGAGATATCTATCGCTTGCCAATGGGGGAAGTGTTTACGCACTAAGGCATTAAACTCGACTTCAAAAGCACTAAATTGTGATGCTGTTTGCTTGTTAACATGCTGACCCGACACCACCATCACTGCGGCAACCGTCGCATTGCTCAGGCGATCGATTAAGATCATTCCGCCAGTATCGCGTACTAACGAATACGCATCGAACACTATGTCTTCGGTCAGCTCTAAGGTCACGCGAGCAATCGCGTTTAACCCAAGCGTGTCCGTCGCGCTGCGCGCTAAGGTATTAACATCAACCACATAATCGATAGCCGTCACAGAGGCTTGTGTCTTCTTACCGGCCACTTTGATGTCGTATAACTGGCCCAGTTGTAATGGCTTTTCATCCATCCACACTATGTCAGCGCTGATCACGTTAGCGACGGCGGGCGCAGAATCGGGTTTTGCCAGTAAATCGCCACGGGAAATATCAATTTCATCTTCCAGCGTGATGGTCACAGCTTGGCCAGCAACCGCTTCTTGTATGTCACCATCGAAGGTGACAATACGTTCAACCTTGCTGCGTTTGCCCGATGGCAAAGCCACTAACTCGTCACCGACATTGATAATGCCAGAGGCTAAAGTACCCGCAAAACCGCGAAAATCTAAGTTAGGACGCGACACATATTGCACAGGAAAACGTACTGGCAATGAGCTGAGTTCACGTAGCGTATCAATAGTTTCTAGCAGTTCAAGCAGAGTACCACCTTGATACCAGTCGCTTTGCTTACTGCGCTCAACCACGTTGTCACCATTAAGCGCCGATAACGGCACAAAGTGGATATCGAGGTTACCGAAATCTTTGACGAAATCCGTAAAATCGGCACGAATGCGATTGAAGACTTGCTCGTCAAACCCAAGCAAATCCATCTTGTTCACGGCAACAACGAAGTGACGAATCCCCAGTAATGACGCGATAAACGCATGGCGTTTAGTCTGAGTCTGCACGCCGTAGCGGGCATCGACTAAGATCACCGCCAAATCACAGGTCGATGCACCCGTTGCCATGTTGCGCGTGTACTGCTCATGCCCTGGCGTATCGGCGATGATGAACTTACGCTTATCACTTGAAAAGTAACGGTAAGCCACATCGATAGTGATGCCCTGCTCGCGCTCGGCTTGCAGACCATCCACCAGCAAGGCTAAGTCGATAGCTTCACCTGTGGTGCCCATCTTAGCGCTGTCGCTCTTGAGGCTCGCCAATTGATCTTCATAGATCTGGGCGCTGTCGTGTAACAGGCGGCCGATTAAGGTACTTTTGCCGTCATCCACACTGCCACAGGTTAAAAAGCGCAGTAAGCCTTTGTGCTGCTGCAGGGCTAGATATTCTTTCACACCATGGAGGGTAATTTCTGCCGCCATGAGATTGGTTTTATTGACCGCTTTGTCCATCTTATTCTCACTCTTGATCTGCTTGGCTGAAGGTCGCGCTTTACTTGCACCACCTTCGCGAAATAGGGCTAACCTTGCCGAGATTAGAAGTAGCCTTGACGCTTCTTCTGCTCCATCGAGGCACTTTGATCTGAGTCAATCAATCGTCCCTGACGCTCGCTTGAACGGGTTAACAGCATCTCTTCAATAATCTTCTCTAGGCTGTCGGCCTCAGAATGCATGGCGGCCGTAAGTGGGTAGCAACCTAAGGTTCTAAAACGCACCACTTCTTCTTTAAACTGCTCGCCTTCGGCTAACTTCATCCGCTCGTCATCGGCCATGATTAACTGACCACCGCGCTCAACAACTTGACGTTTAGCCGCAAAATACAAAGGCACTAACTCAATGTTTTCTTGATAGATATATTGCCAAATATCCAGCTCAGTCCAGTTAGATAACGGGAATACGCGAATACTTTCGCCCTTGTTCACTGCGCCATTATAGGTGCGCCACAGTTCTGGACGTTGATTTTTAGGGTCCCATCTGTGGTGACGGTCGCGGAACGAATACACCCGCTCTTTGGCGCGAGATTTTTCTTCATCGCGGCGAGCCCCACCGAAAGCGGCATCGAAACCGTATTGGTTAAGTGCTTGCTTTAAACCTTGGGTTTTCATGATGTCAGTGTGTTTCGCACTGCCATGGTCGAAAGGGTTAATCCCCTGCGCCAAGCCTTCTGGGTTGATGTGCGTCAGTAACTCGAAGCCAAATTTCTTTGCCTGCGCATCACGAAACGCGATCATCTCTTTGAATTTCCAACCCGTGTCGACATGCAGCAACGGGAACGGGATCTTGCCCGGATAAAAGGCTTTACGCGCTAAGTGCAACATAACGGAAGAATCTTTCCCGATGGAATACAACATCACAGGATTATCGAATTCGGCTGCAACTTCACGAATGATCTGGATGCTCTCGGCTTCCAGTTGTTGTAAGTGGCTTAATTCACGCCCGGCCATACTATTCTCCGTTTACCATAAATTAGCTGCGTTACCACAGCATGGGTTAGCTTAATTTTCTTAATATCTTTAACTACTTAGTATCTTTAACTGCTAAGTATCTTTAACTGCTAAGTATCTTTAACTGTTTGCGGCTTAGCTTATCGACGCGGCGATACGCTAACCGACTGAGTGTGCTCATCACTGACTTGAGTCGATTCAACCGCTTCAGGGTTGAACCAATGCAAAGTGTCACTCAGTGCAACCACTTCACCTATGATCATCAAGGCTGGAATTTGTAATTCAGGATCGGCGGCAAGCTGTTCGAGCTCACCTAAACGGCCGATAAAACGACGTTGCTCTTTAGTGGTCGCCTTTGACACTATCGCGACCGGTGTGTCAGGGCTTCGGCCCGCATCGACTAAACCTTGGCGAATAATGCCGGCGTTAAGAATCCCCATATACACGACTAAGGTATTGTTAGGATTCGCATAACCTTGCCAGTCCATAGGGCGACTCTCTAACTGACAATGGCCGGTGATAAAAGTGACGCCTTGGGCATGGTCTCTGTGAGTCAGGGGAATTCCCGCATAGGCCGATGTGCCGCTGGCGGCGGTAATACCGGGGACGACTTCAAACTCAACCCCCGCTTCGACTAAGGTTTGCAATTCTTCGCCACCACGACCGAAAATAAAAGGATCGCCGCCCTTAAGACGCACCACATTTTTACGGGTGTAGGCTTTAGTCACGAGTAACTGATTAATCTCGTCCTGTGCGGCGCTATGCTTGCCCGCACGTTTACCTACGGCAATCTTTTCAGCGTCTTTAGGAATAAGATTGAGGATATCTTGACTGACTAAAGCGTCGTATAGCACAGCATCTGCGGTTTTAAGGATGCGCCATGCCTTTAACGTCAATAACTCAACGTCACCAGGACCTGCACCCACCAGCCAGACTTTGCCTTTGGCCGCTTGGCCCGGTAAAGATAAAATTTCCATCAGTATCCCCAAGATCACTTTAGTCTGTAGAAATATAGCGCGTCTTATATTCCATAATAAATAGATAATTATTAGTTTTTATATCATTTAGATATAAAAGAAATCGCTGATGTCGATTTAAAGTGGAAAAATATTGAGTTTCAAAATTAAAAATGCCCCAACAAAATAATAACCATTTGAATTTAAATAACTTAATATGGATTCATCTGTTATATAAAACGAACACCGCTCAGCTAAGTGTGTGATTCTGGCACTATGTTATTGCCAAAAATTCTACCCAAACCTGCCCTAACAGGGCGAAAACCTCACTAACAAGATAAATTGTCACCAAATGATGCAGAATTTTTACATAACCATAAATTCACTTTCTAATGGTAAGCTGGGCATAACTATCTTTGTTGAGTACGACTGACAAATACACAAATAAGCACATCAAGGAGGGCCGATGAAACGACTTTATTCAGGTATTGCAATGGCTGGGCTATTAGCTTGTACGAGTATAAATGCCGAAGAATCATTAGTAGAAGGAAGAGTCAAAGATGAACTTGCCACGGCAGAACTGCCTTTTGTGATTACACCACATAAAGTGAATTACATTTTACCTGCGACCTATAGCCCAGATCCCAACATGGCACCGTTCGCTGAAGATGCCCTCATCAATCCCTACACTTTGGATGAGTTCGAGGCTAAGTTTCAAATCAGTTTCAAATTCCCTATTTGGTACAATGTCTTTGGTGATAATGGTCATTTATTCTTTGCCTATACCAATCAATCCTATTGGCAGGTTTATAACAAAGACACCTCATCTCCGTTCCGTGAAACCAATCACGAGCCTGAAGTCTTTATGCTGTTTAATAACGATTGGAAAATAGGCAGTGTGACCAATTCCTTTTGGGGCGTTGGCGCTGTGCATCAATCGAATGGTAAATCAGGACCGCTTTCTCGCAGCTGGAATCGACTCTATGCCACTATGATTTTTGATGCCGGTCCACTCGCCTTCTCAACTAAAGTCTGGTGGCGTATTCCTGAGGATGAAAAAACAGATCCACATCAAGCCCGCGGTGACGATAATCCCAATATTGATGACTACATAGGAAGAGCTGAGTTTATTGGTGTCTATGGTATCGATGAACATAGATTCACCTTAACCCTTAAAACAAACCTAGAAGATATCGACAGAGGCTCAGCAGAACTGACGTGGAGTTATCCTATCGTCGGTAACTTACGCCTTTACACTCAATACTTTAATGGCTATGGCGAGAGCCTAATCGATTACAACTATCACAACCAACGTATTGGTATCGGGATTTCGCTCAACGATATTCTGTAGCAAATATAAAAGTGACAGAGTACAAAAATCAGCCATAATTTGCTGCTAATCTACAAAACCTGCTGCTAAATTGCTCAGATGGACCTGAGTTTATGGCTCAGCGGGACGATTTACATTGATCCGAATGGCGTTTAAGCCGATAGTCGCACACCTTTTTGTGCCCTGAAGCCACGCCTTAACATCATGGAGGAATATGAGTTTTAGCTACCGCAGCATAGTCATGCTACTCAGTGTCATTATTTTCGCGAGCTTACTTAAGCTCGCGTTTTTCGCTGTGCCAAAAGATAACACTGCACCTATGCTTAATGCGCAAGAGGTACGCCAAGATCTCTATGCCTTATTAGATCAAATCGAGCAACACTCAGCGTTTTATGCGTTAACGCCCGACAAAGCCAGTCCGCAACTCAAATATATGGCGAGCCTGATTGTCGAGCAGTATCAAGATATGACTCCCAATGACCGCTTTGCCGCTGAAATCACTAAGCTACTCAATAGCCTCAAAGATCCCGGCGCTCAAGTGCACAACTTCAACGATCAAAGCGGCGATCTCCCGTTAACCTTACGGCCACTCAACGACCAGTGGTTAGCCTTAGATAGCAGTAACAGTCCAATCAACAACGACTTCCCCTTTGTGACTCATATCGACGGTTTACCTATGAGTAAATGGGTGGCGGCCAGCCAAGCCTATCTACCTGAGCCTGCAAAACAGAGCCAAGAAATGCAATTACCTTGGCTGAAAAAACTGAACCTGCTGCGTGAAGATTTAGGCCTCAGTATCAAGCCCTATGTGCTCGTTACGCTGATTAATGATGATCTGCAAACCCAGCAGGTGACTCTCGCTCTGCCAAGCCACGAACCGCAAGCGCAAGCGCAATTAACGACAAACAATCAAGATGTTAAGACACAAGATATGAGTGTTTTGGAATTCATTAATCAGTTGTCTCAGTTTGAGCGCACCGAATTCCAAGACGTTCCACATCAATTAGAGACGGTTAACAATACTACGGTCAAACTGAAGATCAGCGATCTGTACGCCTTTGAATTAGAGAGAGAGCTACAGCAAGAACTGCTCAAGGGCATGACGCATCCCCTACTGATCATCGACTTACGTGACGCTAGTGGTTTTAGCCCAAAGTTATTGACCCTATTATCGCGATATCAAGATGCTGATTTAAATAATACTTTAGCGCCGAACGTGATGGGATTTGCACACTATCGCCGCTCACCGGAACTGAGAAATGACTATCTGCAGCCACTCAACTTTAAGCCTTTAGATGCGCTCGAATACAGTGTGCCTCGACTAAAATCTCTCACCCGCGACTTACCCTCAGTCGATGAAGATAAATTCAGCCCTTGGTACGTTCGCACTAAACCTACGGTGACTCCTGAAGGGCGAAATCGCTTAGCGCTGCTCGTGAGCCCCAAATGCCGCCAAGAATGTGAGTGGATTGCCTATCGCACTAAATCTTGGTCTAGGGCGAATTTGATTGGTGAAAAAACCTCGGGCGACTTTGCTCGACAGTACCATTTTAAACTGCCAAACAGTGGATTAGACATAAGATTCAGTAGTTCATTGACCTATGACGCACAGGGAAAACTCTTGTCAGGTGCTGGGACTGAGCCCGATATTTGGCTTCCCCAAAACAGTGATATTCAATGGCAAGGATTAGTGAGTTTAGTGCGTTCCGCTAAGCCAAAAACTCAGATCATTCAAACATCACAACCCACTAAGCTAGCTCAAGCTAAGCTGAATTGAACCAAAAAAAAGAGCCAGCAATCTGCTGGCTCATTTCAAACATTGATTAGCTAACTGATATCAGTTAGCTAAAGAATGGATTCTAGAATTATTTCTTTTCAGTCGCTTTAGAATTGACAACTGAACCTATAACCAAACCTTGCTTATTCACATCGAAGCTCATTTGAACTCGCATGTTGTAATCTTTAAGCATTTTCATTTCTTCAGGGATTGGCTCGCCGCTCATTTCTAACAACGTCAGCATTGGAGTGAACATCTTGCCGTAGTCAGCAGATAAGCTATACATGCCATTCGCAGACAGTTTCTCGCCCGCTAATTTGTTCGCCAAAGCCAAACCTTTGTCACCACTATACACCACTAAATGCTGACCTTTAATCGCGAGCATAGGCTTAATACCTAACTCAGGAGGTAACATCAATATGGGTGATAAATCAGTGGCATCGCCGTTATCGGCTAATTGCACTTCGGCCAACATAGGCGCGAAAGGTTTCACCATATTGAACAACATAGACGGGTTTTCGGCGCTGAGGCTGACTAACGCATCTAAGCTTTCTAACTTAGGTTCTTGATCTTGTGTGCTCATTTTAAAGTCGAGCAATGAAACGCTCATGCCTTTCACACCGTTCGCCATACCAGTGAACATGCCTAGCATAGCTGGGCTCTGTTGGCTCAACTCAGCTTGCAACTCGGCCAGTGGCGCACAGGTCAATTGCGGCTTTTGCAGATCATCCCAAATAGCCGTTAATGAAGGTGCAACTTCGTTGACATCTAAGCCTATGCCCATAGAGAAGATAGTGCTGTCGATATCCGCCAGATGTGCAGGAATAAAGCCACGCATCTTTTGCATGGCCGCAAGAATCGGTTGATTCTTAGTTTCGACCACAAATGAGACCGCCATATGGCTTTCTTTTTCTGTCACAGAAAACGCGGTTACCCCAGCAACTGAACGCGGCCAGTTAGCAGCAATGGCAGTTAATTCGGTGCGACATTCTGGTGTTCTAATTTGAGTTAATGGATCTTCACCGACGCTTTCATTAGCAAAAAACTTTGTCAATTGCTTAGATAACATATTGCTATCGGCTGAAGTCAACGCCTTCACGATTTCAACATGGTTAATAAAGCCGATGCTGTCTTCTTTAAAACCATGGGTCTTAATAATATCGTCTAATATGCCAGAAGCAGCCAATGAGTGCGGTGCCTTCTTAATACCGAATGCCATTTCTAATAACTCTGGCTCGGTAATAGAGGTACTGAAAGTAATCGTTAAAATGCCATCTTTTTGGGCAAATAACAGTTCAACTTTCTCAGTTGAATTTTCATCCGATAATGCATAAGCGCGATAATCAACATCACCCACTTTACGCATTTCGTGGGTCACACCACTGTCTTTTTCGGCTTTATCTAATGCAGCCCAAAAAGCATCCGTCTGATTAACATCAATCTTAAATACAGGTAAAGCACCTAGAGTATAAAAATACGACTTAACTTCGTCGGGAAAA
Source organism: Shewanella sp. SR1 (assembly GCF_020447145.1). Lineage (NCBI taxonomy): Bacteria > Pseudomonadati > Pseudomonadota > Gammaproteobacteria > Alteromonadales > Shewanellaceae > Shewanella > Shewanella sp. SR1. Next base: position 186,940 of record NZ_JAJAEF010000009.1, read on the forward strand.
CCAAAAGTTTTCAACAGTAAAGCAGGCTCTTTAATGCCATCCATATACTGCTGATAAATGCTGATGAAGAACTTGCCCATAGGGCTATCCAGCTCACCGGATTCAGCAAGTGCATTACTTGGATATTGCTGATAATTTCCAGAAATAGACTGTAAATACGTTTTTAACGGGAAGGGTTTAAGCTGACCCGAAAAAATCGGCGTATCAGCAGGCACATAGTCGAGCAAAGGATTTGCAGAGGCACTCGAGCCAGTACCATTCTGCGTATACCAATAACCACCCGCACCAGCTGCAATAATTGCCGCGGCAATCACAATCTTTTTCATTTAAGAAACTCCATTTAATGACAATTCAATTTTATGAAATCAATACCTAAAGTAATCCCTAGGTATTTGAATATTTATCCGCTCTTACATATCCCTTACGCAGATAATGCAAAATCAGAAAACTAAGGTATAAATTTTGCCCGATAATTTAACATTAAACCGATACAGAAGCGAACAGGATAGGGAATCAAACCGTTAAAACGCATCAGCGTTAACCTTAATTCAACAGGTTTCCAATCTTATTTCAATTCAGTAATAAAAGATCTTTAAGTCGTCGACGATTAAACAAAGTGCCCAATGACACATAAATGCATCTGGGCCAAACTCACACGCCAGACCTTCATCCCGCTTCGTGGACTTTTTTAAGCGTGACGTCACCTAACTGGCGCATTTGTTTGCGGATCCAAGCGGAACGCTGCTGCACATAGGACGACGGAGGTGACACTTTATAACGCCAAGGATTGGGTAAGATAGCTGCGAGTAATGAAGCCTCATATTGGGTTAGTTTTGCCGCAGACTTTCCAAAATAATGCTTTGATGCCGCTTCGGCGCCGTAAATACCTGGGCCAAATTCAACGATATTTAAATACACTTCAAGGATGCGCGACTTATCCCAAGTCAGTTCCATCATTAAGGTAAACCAAGCTTCTAGTCCCTTACGAAAGAAACTGCGGCTAGACCACATAAACAGGTTTTTCGCCGCCTGCTGACTTAAGGTACTGGCTCCGCGAACTTTAGTGCCTTTCTGATTGTATTTCAGCGCCGAACTTATCGCAGCTAAATCGAATCCCGTATGCTCGGCAAAACGTTGATCTTCTGCGGCGATCACCGCCAATTGTAACTCAGGAGAAATGTGCGCTAAATCGCGCCACTGATGCATGACTTCCCCCATAGGTGCAGGTGGAAATAAGGCGCGCTCAATCCGCCAAGTCCACATGGGTGGATTAACGAATCTGAGTAGAATAACCAATAAGATTGAGCAAATTAATGCCCATACTAATCCCTTGAATAGCCAAGACAATAAACGACGAAAGCCACGCTTACGCCTTTGAGGAGCAGGACTACTCGACTTATTGGCACTAGGACGCCTGACATGATCTCGCATCGCATATAAAGGAGCCGTCATTTACACCATCTCATCCGCGCACTCTCATCTCTCATTTATGATATCCAGTCAAGCCAATCCATTAGGCATTCTTTACAACACCCAAGGCTTATTAGAAAACCGCCTAAAGCGTTAAGGGAGTTGCGGGTCGATCATGCTACGACATTGGAGGAAACACCAAGGATATCTTACTCGAGAATCAAAGATAGGCAGAGAAATAACCACAATAACAAATCACTATTGAAGATGGCGAGGGCTTGACTTAACTTGACCTCGGCAGCTTTGACGACAGCTGACCGAGGTAATGATGGCTGATTAACGAGGGCTAGCAAGTCAATCAAACTGCTTGATACTCGCAGCTGCGAGTCCGGTTTTCAACGCTTTCACTGCATCCAGTCGAATGATATCAATACACAGCAAACCCAGCCCATAAATACCGATATACAACCACTTAACCTCGGAAAAGACATGAATCATGTCAATTTCACAGTAAAATCCCTCAAAACCATCTACGGGAACTTCAAAATATAGTTCAGGCTTAACCAATGTGCATAACTCTGTGAGTAAAAATGTACAACATTTTTATACTTTAAAGAGCCACTAACACTAACCCTATGAATATCAATATATCTCAGTGAAATGACGCTTAAATGACATCGATTCGCTTTATCGTCAATCCAGAGTATTAAATTCAACCAAAGATAACACTTATCTTACAGAGATAAAAAACGCCCCAATGGCAATTGAGGCGTTTAATATTTCAAATCAATAAGATGACTAGATTTCGTAGTGCAGACCACACTCACGTTTCAGCCCATTAAAGCGCGTTTCTTCCTCTGTCATCCCTAATTCAAGAGGTTTACTCGAATGGGTATCACCAACAGAAACATAGCCTTGGTCCCAAAGTGGGTGGTACGGCAAGTCAAATTGAGTCAAATATAGGTGCACATCTTTATTCGACCACTCGATAATCGGCAGTAACTTAAAGCGAGTGCCATGAATCGCCAGTATCGGCAGCGCCTCACGGGTGCTGGCTTGGCTGCGTCTCAGCCCAGCAAACCAAGTGCCGACGTCAAGCTCGGCTAAGGCGCGTTGCATAGGCTCAACTTTGTTTAAACGGTTGTATTGCTCTAACCCGTCTAACCCTTGTTCCCACAACTTACCAAAGCGTGCCTCTTGCCATGCGGCTGTCATCGGCGCTTGATATACTTTTACATTCAGTGATAAACGCTGTGTCAGCTCATCGATAAACTGATAGGTTTCAGGGAACAAATACCCTGTATCCGTTAGGATAATCGGAATATTCGCCTGTGCCTGGCTCACCATATGCAGCATCACTGCGGCTTGAATACCAAAACTTGACGACAGTGCATGATTACCGGGCAAATAAGTTAAGCCCCATAACACTCGCTCTTGTGCGCTCAATCCGGCTAAGAACTGATTTATGCGCTCAAGCTCTATCGTTTGCTCGGCCTTGGGCGCACTCAATAGCGCCGTTAACTCGGCCGTGCTGACCACAGTCGGCACTGTATCACTGGCTTTTTGATCAACCATGAAAATCCTTAGCGGCATCAATCACCGCCTTCACAACGCCCACGCGGACGGTGAAGTTACCAAAGGTTTCGCCTGCATCACGCTCGACGGCGTAGCGGCCAAACAGGGCATCCAATTCGGCGAGAATTTCCGCCTCTTGGATATTTTCTCTGTGCATCTTGTTCAGACGAGTCCCTTCAAAGCTTGCGCCTAAGTACAAGTTGTAACGGCCTGGCGCTTTACCCACAAGGCCAATTTCAGCGGCAAATGGACGTGCACAACCGTTTGGACAACCTGTCATCCGCACCACAATCGCTTGTTCGCTGATACCGTGTTTTGCCTGCAGCGCATCGATATGATCGATAAACTCAGGGAAGTAACGCTCAGCTTCCGCCATTGCTAATGGACACGTCGGCAACGCCACACAGGCAATCGAATGACCGCGGGTTTGCGTTAACACTTGGCCCAGTAGTCCGTGTTTGCGGGCTAAGCCTTCAATCGTGGCTTTATCTTCTGCCGCCACACCTGCGATGATCATGTTTTGATTCGAGGTCATGCGGAAATCGCCTTTGTGGATCTTAGCTATTTCACGCAGTCCCGTTTGCAGGGTTTGGCCCGGTAAATCTTTAATACGGCCGCTTTCGATAAATAAGGTTAAATGCCATTTACCGTCAACGCCTTCGACCCAGCCATAACGATCGCCGCGATCGCCAATCACTACATCACGCTTAGGCTCAAACTTCACCCCAGCGCGCAGTTCGACTTCGGCTTTAAATTTCTCATAGCCATGGTCGACGATAGTGTATTTAAGGCGTGAACGTTTACGGTTAACACGATTACCCCAGTCGCGTTGCACTGTCATGACAGCTTCGGCAAACTTCATCACGTCTTCAGTTTTGATAAAACCAAAGTCATCTGCAAGACGTGGGAAAGTCTCTACCTCGCCATGGGTCGAGCCCATGCCGCCGCCCGCCGTTAAGTTAAAGCCAACCAACTCACCGTTTTCAGCAACGGCGATAAAGCCTAAATCGTTAGTGTAAACGTCAACATCGTTATCGGGAGGAACCGCAACCGCCATTTTGAACTTACGTGGCAGATAAGTTTTGCCATATACAGGTTCAACGGTTTCATCTTCGGTTGAGAGTAACTTTTCTTCGTCTAACCAAATTTCGGCATAAGCACGCGTGTGTGGCAGCAGATGATCAGACAGTTGTTTCGCCACCGCATAGGCCTGCTCATGCAGTTTCGATTCCACCGGATTAGGATTACACATCACGTTACGGTTAACGTCACCACAAGCGGCAATTGAATCCAGTGCTTCACGATCTAAGTCTTGAATAATGGTCTTCAAGTTACGCTTAGGAATACCGTGGTATTGGAAGGTTTGACGGGTCGTTAAACGAATGCTGTTTGAGCTGGTTAAGGTCGACGCAATTTTATCTACACCTAACCATTGCTGCGGAGAACAGATACCACCTGGCACACGGGCACGCAACATAAAGCTATATAGAGGCTCAAGTTTTTGCTCTTTACGCTCATTCCGTAAATCACGGTCATCTTGCTGATAGAAGCCGTGGAATTTGATCAACTGCTGATCGCCGTCACTGAAACTGCCGGTTACCGCAGAATCTAAGCCTTCTTTAATCGTACCGCGCAGGTAATCACTGTCGGTCTTTAGGTATTCGTTTAACGCTAACTTTTGCTCACTCATGGCAACTGCCTCTTCAAATTCGGTTCGCTGACTGCACAAGTCATCACGTGTGCAGCATTGGCTATTCTTATGCGTTTCTTATATGCGCAATGGTTGAGATTAATACACGTCTTTTTGGTAACGCTTATCGCTGCGCAATGTTTCAAAATAGGCTTCGGCCGCTTCGGTATTCAAACCACCGACTTCGACAGCCACCTCAATCAAGGCTTGGTGAACATCTTTGGCCATACGTTCAGCATCACCACAAATGTACAGATGCGCGCCGTTTTGCAACCATTGCCACAGGGCTTGGCCTTGTTCTTTAATACGGTGCTGCACATAAACTTTATGGGCTTGATCGCGCGAGAACGCCACGTCGATACGGCTTAAATCGCCATTTTTCAAATACTGTTGCCACTCAGTTTGATACAAGAAATCCTGCTCAAAGTGTGGATTGCCGAAGAATAACCAGCTATCACCTTGGATCCCTTGGGCCACGCGCTCCTGCATAAAGGCACGGAATGGCGCAACACCTGTGCCAGGGCCAACCATAATAACTGGCGTGTCTGGATTCTCGGGTAAACGGAAATGCTTGTTCGACTCAACATAAACCTTAACCTGAGTGCCTTCCTGCGCAGAGGCTAAGAAGTGTGACGCGCCGCCAAAACGGGCCGCGCCGTGACGCTCATCTTCCACTAACGCCACGGTTAAATGGACTTCGGTTTCCACTTCACTTTGGCTTGAGGCGATAGAGTAAAGTCTTGGGGTTAATGGGCGCAGTAACTCAAGCAATCTTGCCGCGCTTAACGTGACAGCGCTATTTGTTAACGGATACTGGGCAACTAAATCCGCAAATTGATGCTTAAGGATAAAGTGGCGCACTTGCTCTTTATCTTCGCTCAATGCTAGCAGTTCAGCACTGCCGCTCAGTTCGGCCCACGCTTTGACTAATCCAGGATACAACTGAGTCAGCTCTTTCTTCTCAAGCAAAGCTTGCTTAAGGGTCAAGGATTCTGTGCCTAAGGTCACTAACTCATCGGCGGCCAACGACAGACCCACGAGGACTTCATCGACTAACACTTCATTATTGCTAAACCAAACACCGAGGGCATCGCCCGCTTGATAGCTTAAGCCTGAATCGCCAAGGTCAATTTCAACATGACGCACATCTCGGTCTGAACCGCGGCCGGTAATTTTTTGGCTCGCTAGCACTTCGGCGCTATAGGGGTTTTGCTTAGTAAACTCGCTTTCGCCAATCGCTTTAGCGGTACCGATAGATACCACACTGGCGGACGAGGTTTCGATAAGCGGCTTAACGGCCTCTAACACATCGGCGTGCCACTGACCGGCGGCGGCTTCATAGTCCACATCACATTCAACCAAAGGTAACAATGACTTAGCACCCAGTAGTGCTAGACGAGTACTAAAGTCTTTACCGGTTTGACAGAAGAATTCATAACTTGAATCCCCCAGCGCAAGCACTGAGTAATGTAGATTGTCTAACTTAGGTGCACGTTTCGATGCTAAAAACTTATGTAATTCAATCGCGTCATCCGGCGCTTCACCTTCACCATGGGTGCTGACCACCAGCAAGAGCACAGTTTCTTGTTTCAGTTGGCGAACATTGTATTCGCCCATTGAAGCCAGATTGACCGCATAACCTTGCGCCTGTGCCTTATCAGCGAGCGCTTTGGCGACACCACGGCCATTACCCGTTTGGCTGCCATAGAGAATCGTCACTGTTTGAGCAGTTTGCGCCTCTGCGGCGGGAGCTAGTTGGCCAGCATTGGCGGTGGCAGCAAGATAGCCACTCACCCAAGCCAGTTGCACAGCACTTAACTCAGAAGTGAGTTGTTTTAGCTTCTCGACTTGTCCTTGAGACAATGGCGAAGCCAGCGATGAAAGTTCTTTTAACAACATGAGACGGCCCTATGACAGTGTAATGTCCACAAGCTTATCGCGGTTTAAGAAAAGCAAAAAAGAATAAAATCGGATTTTTAATTCCATTTTGGAATATACAAAGTGCAAAATTTAAGCTACAAAAGTGTGCACTGGTTAAAAGTTTTTGATCCGACCAGTGCAGAAATGGCCTGCTTGAGAAATATGCACTTGTGCCAAGCTAAAGTATTGCCACAATGGTCATGAGCCTGTCGAACAGAAATTTCTGTTGCCCACAGAATAGTTTGTTTTTAAAACAAAAAGTGTCCATCCTAGATTGAATGCCCGAACTGACTCGAATCACCAGCCGAGTAATCGCTGGCGATGACAGATTTTGCAGTTGAGTACGATGAAGGAAGCACAGCAGGCGGAACGATTATATAAACCATCAGGGAGTAGTCATGCAGATTGGAATACCGAGAGAAAGTCTCGCCGGTGAAACTAGGGTCGCCGCGACTCCAGCCACCGTCGAGCAGCTTAAAAAACTCGGCTTTGAAGTTGTTATTGAGGCCAATGCGGGTCAACTGTCAAGTTTCGATGATGCAGCCTTTGAAGCTGCAGGCGCGAAGGTGACAACTGACGTTTGGCAAGCCGATCTGATTTTTAAGGTCAATGCGCCAAGCGACGCCGAAATCGAACAAATCAAAGACGGAGCAACTGTCGTCAGCTTTATTTGGCCCGCACAAAACCCTGAGCTGGTTGAGAAGTTATCTAAACGCAAAATCAACGTGATGGCGATGGACATGGTGCCACGCATCTCCCGTGCCCAGTCACTTGATGCCCTCTCCTCTATGGCCAACATTGGCGGTTATCGTGCCGTTGTTGAAGCCGCGCATCAATTTGGCCGTTTCTTTACCGGTCAAATTACCGCTGCCGGTAAAGTGCCGCCCGCTAAAGTGCTAGTGATTGGTGCTGGTGTTGCAGGCCTTGCTGCCATTGGTACTGCTGGTTCGCTTGGCGCCATAGTGCGCGCCTTCGATACGCGCTTAGAAGTGGCCGAGCAAATCGAATCCATGGGCGGCCAGTTCCTTAAACTGGATTTTGGTAACGAAGAAGGTGGCTCATCCGATGGTTATGCTAAAACCATGTCGGATGAATTTATTGCTGCCGAAATGGCGCTGTTTGCTGAGCAAGCCAAAGAAGTCGATATCATCATCACTACGGCGCTGATCCCCGGGCGTCCTGCGCCTAAGCTCATCACCAAAGCTATGGTTGATAGCATGAAGAGCGGCTCAGTGATCGTCGATTTAGCCGCTGCAACTGGCGGTAACTGCGAATACACGCAATCTGGCGAGCTGTTTGTTACTCCTAACGGCGTAAAAGTGATTGGTTATACCGACCTACCCGGTCGTCTGCCCGCGCAATCGTCACAGCTTTACGGCACTAACTTAGTCAACCTGATGAAGTTAATGTGCAAAGAGAAAGACGGCACTGCCAGCATCAACTTCGATGATGTGGTCATGCGCAACATGACTGTGATTAAAGAAGGTGAAGTGACCTTCCCGCCACCACCGATTTCGGTTTCTGCGGCGCCAGCAAAACCTGCCGCGAAAATCGCGCCTAAAGACACCACCCCGAAAGCGCCATCTAAGCTCAAATACGTGCTCGCCGCCTTAGGCGTTGCCGGATTTGCAGCCGTGGCATCGGTTGCACCGCCAGAGTTCCTGTCCCATTTCACGGTATTCTTGCTGTCCTGCGTCGTGGGTTATTATGTTGTGTGGAACGTATCCCACTCACTGCATACGCCTTTGATGTCAGTGACTAACGCGATTTCGGGCATTATCGTGGTCGGCGCCCTACTGCAAATCGGTCAGGGTTCAACGTTGGTCACTGTACTGGCGTTTATCGCCGTGCTGATCGCCAGTATTAACATCTTCGGTGGCTTTACCGTCACTCAGCGCATGCTGAAGATGTTCCGTAAGGATTAAGGGGGTTTAACGTGTCTCAAGGACTGGTAACAGCAGCTTACATTATTGCCGCCATTCTCTTCATCTTCAGTCTCGCGGGACTGTCGAAGCAAGAGACGGCAAAACACGGCAATTTATTCGGTATCTTAGGTATGGCAATCGCCCTACTGGCTACCATTTTCAACCCTGATACTAACGGTATTGCGTGGATCTTAATCGCCATGGTGATTGGCGGCGCGATTGGTATCCGTTTAGCATTAAAAGTCGAAATGACTGAAATGCCTGAACTGGTTGCCATCTTGCACAGTTTTGTTGGTATGGCCGCGGTATTGGTTGGCTTTAACAGCTTTATCGACTTACACCCACAGGAAGTGTCGCAAGTCGTCGTAGCTGTCGGTGGCGATATCAATACGACCCTCGCCGCAGTGCACGATGCCCTAAGTGAAGCGGCCAAAGCCGCCAGCAAAGAACATCTCACTGGCGCCATGCTTAACATTCACTTGGTCGAAGTCTTCCTCGGGATCTTCATCGGTGCGGTCACCTTCACAGGTTCTATCGTTGCCTTTTGTAAGTTACGCGGCGTGATTTCATCTAAACCTTTGATGCTGCCACATCGCCACAAGTTGAACCTAGTGGCTGTGCTCGTGTCTTTCGCCCTGTTGGTGTACTTCGTCCAAACTGGCGGCACTATGCCGGCACTGCTGTTGATGACCTTGATTGCCTTCGCCTTTGGCTGGCATTTAGTCGCATCGATTGGCGGCGCGGATATGCCAGTGGTGGTGTCTATGCTGAACTCCTACTCAGGTTGGGCAGCGGCAGCAGCGGGCTTTATGTTGTCAAACGACCTCTTGATTGTCGTTGGCGCATTAGTGGGTTCATCGGGTGCAATTCTGTCTTACATCATGTGTAAGGCGATGAATCGCTCGTTTATTTCAGTTATAGCTGGTGGCTTTGGCACAGATGGCGTGGCCTCGACTGCCGATGAAGAAATGGGTGAATACCGTGAAACCAACGCCGAAGATGTGGCGGATATGCTGAAAAATGCCACCTCTGTCATCATCACCCCAGGTTACGGAATGGCAGTGGCGCAGGCGCAATATCCTGTCGCTGAAATCACCAAAAGACTGCGCGATCTTGGCGTGAAAGTCCGTTTCGGCATCCACCCAGTTGCGGGCCGTTTACCCGGCCACATGAACGTACTGCTAGCGGAAGCGAAAGTCCCCTACGATATCGTGCTTGAAATGGACGAAATCAACGACGACTTTAACGACACTGACGTAGTACTCGTAATTGGTGCGAACGACACGGTTAACCCTGCGGCAATGGAAGATCCAGGTAGCCCAATCGCAGGCATGCCAGTGCTCGAAGTGTGGAAAGCGCAAAACGTTATCGGCTTTAAGCGCTCGATGAACACAGGTTATGCCGGCGTGCAAAACCCACTGTTCTTCAAAGATAATACCCAAATGCTGTTTGGGGATGCCAAGGCCAGTGTCGAAGCGATTTTAAAAGCGCTTTGAGCCTGATGTAACTTCAACAGAGTAGAAATCGTTTAGGCGAAACACACTGTTTCAATGATAAAAAGGGAGCCGCTGGCTTAATGCCGAACAGTTAAAAAGGCTCGCTTAAAGATCCCGCTGAAAAATCCGATGACATCATGTCATCGGATTTTTTATGCAATTATCAAAAGCATTAGCCCATACTCACGTTACTCGTCTCACCGAATTCATCTGCATAGCTGATGCGTTGGAGCCGAGTTAGTTCAGCCCTATTTGGGTTCTAATGGTGTTATGACGCGATGGCAGCGTAAATCACCAATAGATGTAATAAATTAGAATGCTATCGAGATGACCTTGTTCCGAGGATGTTTGTTCGGACATCAATCAACAAACAAGATATTGTCTCGCCTCAAGCCAGAAATATATTTTAAATTTTTTTGATTACTCCAGAAGTTAGAGAATACAGTTGCACGAATTCTGGCGCCAACACCAACTACAATCCAGTCTCTAATAAACTTAGACACTATTAACCAAAAACGTGATATAAGTATAAAGTAAGAAACATCATAACCTTCATTCGCATATTTAACTAATGCCTGAGTTTAATCCAACTTCATTTTAAGCCACGACATTTATAAAGTCGTCATTTAACTTATGAACATGCCTATGTATAACAACCTATGCCTCAATGTATGAGTAAGCTTGTTATGGATTAAGTTAGACTTTAAACCATAAAAATAAATCCTAATATAAAATCAGCCTTTACTAGCATTTATTTTTTCTTCAAACACTTTCTCTCCATGTTCATTAAAACCAAATATAATGGATTCATGTAGAGGTAAGCGTAGTACAACATTTTCATTTGGCTCAACCTCAATACGTAGTCGATCAAATGGTATAGCGTTCAACTCATTCCATCTTCTTATTTCAATAATGCATGGGTATTTATTTCTACACCATCTACCTTCAAATGCAATTAAGTCGTAGTTTTGAATGTACCAATCTGGTCGAGTATTAGTGTATGTCGTTCTCGGCCAAATGACATCGACATCATGCTGCCCTGGCATGGTTGACCATACGAGTCCCAAATTATCAGTTAAAACAATGGGGATTTTCGGGTTAAATTTGTTTAAAATTTTATTGTAAATTGGATTTTCAAATTCTAACGTTTTCGACTCCATTAAATTAGTCTGACTAATTGTAAGCGGATTGATACCGGTAAGATTAGCCAATTCGTTTGCCAGCCAGATTCTTTTATCTTTAATATTTTTTTCTAAAATATGACTATAGCCACAATGTACTATAACCTTGGCATTTTTGTTAATAGAAAAAGTAGCATTAAATATATTTTCAGCGGCTTTCTTCTCCCTTTCACTACCTGAGTCATCATACGCTATAATTTGATAACCAAGTTTCTTAGCTGTTCTGATCATTTCGGCATATACGGGTTCGTTAGAATATGTACCAGAGCGTTCGATAGCATATCCTCGAATATTGATATCAACATCTCTCTTTGATAACGTTTCAATTGCTAAGTAACGATACCCACTACTCCATAACTTTTGCAATAAAGATGCTGTTAAAGTGCGATGAAGAGCTATGTGGTGAGCCTCATTTATCATAACAATTTTAGTTTCTTCGGACATTGCTTGAATTTTATCAACTGCCGATATGGCAGAAAGGTTTTCAATAAGGTCTTCTGAAATAAGTGGAACATCCGTCGGGAAACTTATTGCCTTTTCATATTGACCCACATATGAATATAACGTTGTTAACGGCTGATTTATAGTAAATCGGCTTTGCTGATCGCCTTTATATTTATCATTTACTTCAATGGCTTTACTAATTGCATCATTGTATGAGTTATTTTTTGGCGCATCGATTACTTGCTTATACAAAAAACCTAGCTCACTTGGCTCCTTGGCATATACGTTACTAGTAAAAACTAGAAATACAGAAGCCAATAGATAGAAATTCCGAATTGAAAATAATTTATTATTTATACACATATAAATATATCCTTATACTTTTCAAGTAATGGTTCAATCTGTAAACATGTAAACTGACATATTCTTCGCGATATAAAATACTTGCGAAAACTAGCTACTCATGGCAATGAAACTTTGCGCCGCTGCAACTCTTTTGCATCATTCTCACAATGTGACACACTTAAACTCACAGTATGTATAAGTATTTCATTATTAATCAATTAAAAAGCTCACGATATGCGCTATTCAGCCAATGCCCTAGAGACGCCGAGCCACATCTTGTCCGATACTCGTCGTTTTTATTTAGAGTCTGAGCAGAACATTAGCGATATTGAAACCCGCCACTATAGTGTTTCCTAAGGTAAGGGCCTGCTACAAAATGTACTGAGTAAGATCCAAGAAGATACTTTGCCGAAGCTTAAAACGAATTATGAAACCCAGTCAAAAGAGCTTAGCGATAACGACATTACCGTAGATTGATCCGTTTATAAAGTTGATGTTCACCATGTCCAAACACTGTTAAAGGGCATATTTTCCCTTTAACAGTGTTTGAAGTATTTGCACGCGCTAAGGTGCAAGCTCCCACCATTCCCAACTTTCTAGACCTTGTGACTTAGCGAGGAAGAGTGCGCGTTGGTGAGTTTTTTGAGCGGCATCTTTATTGCCGAGTGCGGCATAGCTTAGGCTCATCTGTTGCTGCCAATCGGCGCTTAGTTCGCCTTCTTTTTTTGCACTGAGTAATATTTGCTGCGCTTTATCAGCCTGTTGTTTATAAATAAAGACTTTCGCGAGCCCAATACATAATTCGGTATAGGATGCTGGTAATTGCTGTTTGGCATCCTTTAGGAGTTGATCAATTTGCCCTTCCTGTTTTGAAATAAAGACATATTTAGCGAAGGTATAAGCCTGTAACCATTCGAGTTGAAATCCTGCCCATGTTTGTTGTTTAGCTGCAAATAAGGCGAATACATCGGCGTACTTTGGTATGTTCACTAGGTCATCAAGGTCGATAAAATACTGTGGTGAAAGAAAAGCCAAAGCATCCAACAGCGCTGGCATCGCTGTGGTGTAGTGGTTTTCATTCGGAAACTGTTGGAACTTCCAACGCCACTGTTGATTTGCAATTAACTCGCTTGCTATGGGGTTAATCACATCAACCATTTCCACCACGCCCATGCCTTGCTCGTTAGCCACAGATAAAAACAAGGGGGGCAGCTTAGATTTGTCTTGCTGCTTTTGTTTGAGATACTGAGTGAATAGGGCGTTGCTGCTGTAGTTGTCAAACCAAATGCTTGGGCTCATGGCAAGATAGGCGTTAAAGGGCGTCTTCTGCTGCATCATGCTATACAAGGTGAATAAGCCTCCAAGAGAATATCCTGCCAAGGCATTGTTACCTGAAGTGCGAAATTGCTGATTGATTAAAGGAATGAGCTCCTGACTCAGATAACTCTGCAATAAAGCTGCACCACCATATTCAGGATTATCCTCTGCCGCCCACGTGGTGCTTTTTATATAATCCGCTTGGCCTTGTAACGCAATTCCGACCACTATCATTGGTGGGATTTTACCGACGCGGGCGAGATTGTTGACCACTGCTGAGACATGGCGAAATTGAAAATCACCATCGATAATGTACAGTACAGAGTAATGACGTTGGGTCGCGTTATGGCGTTCAGGCAGCGCCACCATATAGCGACGTTCGGCATTATATAGGTTGGAGTTATGAGTAAAAATTTGGCCATAAACTAAGCTGCTTATCTGGTGTGCTGGAATTGTGTTAGTCGAACTATTCTCAGCCTGAGCCGGTAATATAAGGAAAATACACGCTATCAAGGCGATGCGATTAATCTGGTGTCTAAGGGCTAAATATAATCTCAGTGTGCAGTCCATTGAGGTGTTCCTTGTGATGCTGAGTTCACCAATCGTGAATGTTCTAGGTTATGGTTTGGGGATATTTAGAGTCGACAGACTTGCAGTGGAAATTATCTATTCCGTTGAACAGTTTTAACTGATCCAGCTTAAATAGAAAAGATAAGTCTGCGTGCACTGGCTGAATAAATTGTAAGTAAAAATAGAACAGAGTGAATGGGTTAACTGTGGCTTAAATAGTATTGAGGCCATTTAGCGCGTTACCTAAGTTGCTGCGGATAAGTCGTTTTTACTTTTTGTTGCTGTAGATAAATACCAATTGCCATAAAGGTTAATACGGCAGAAATAGCGGCGCTGATGATGTGGTGAAATACTAAGTGACTTATCAGGAATGTGGGTAAGTCTTCTAAGCTGTCGATAAGGAAAAGCTTAGTGATTAAGCCGATATAGACCAGAAGATGCAAAGCCGCGCCAGTGATGAAAAGGCGTCTAAATTTATCAATTAGTTTGATATCCAAATTGAAATTGAACCATCGACATAACAGATATCCACTCAGGCCGATGGCAATCGATATCCAGCCAAATCCGAGTAATGAGGTTTTGATTAATACGCCAGACAGGATAAACAGTCCAAGTAACATTCACTTTTTCCTTCAAATAGCGCTAGATCCCACTTCGTATTTTTGCCTGCGAAAACGATGGGTATTGTGGGAAAAAACCTCACATCCTATGGGTTCGGAGACTAGCTTAAAAGGCTTAAAAAAATGTGAAATGAAAAGGGAGCCAGCAGCTCCCTTTTTATATCCTATATCACTCTAGCTGCCAAATTGGTAAAGAGCCTCTTTTAGCGCGCTATCTTAACCTCAGGTTCGTTGAGCATAGCAATCAGTGGATTAGCTTGCATCACTTTGTCTTTTAGGAAAATACCCATCAACAGACCCGCGACAAAACCACCGATATGTGCCCAGTAAGCAACGCCTTCACCAGCCATGATTAAACCAATAATATTAAAGACTAACCAGATGCTGAAGAATGCCATAGGCGAAAGCTTCTTCTGATAAATGATAAACATGAAAGTCAGACTCGCATGTCTAAACCACATTAAATACATGCCAAATAACCCAGCAATGGCACCACTTGCACCAACCATATAAATATTCGAGCCAGGATCGGCAGCAATTTGAGTTGCAGCGGCGGCAAAACCACACACCAAATACAACACAAAAAAGCGGGCGCGGCCAAGCGCATCTTCGAGGTTATCGCCAACTACATATAAAAAGTACATATTACCGGCAAGATGCATTAAATCACCGTGTAAAAACATATGGCTAAATAGAGTCCAAACATGGCTACCGTGCATTACGTCGTCAGCCCGTAGTGCAAAACGAGCAAACACGTTATCAGTCATATCCAGATCAAATCCATAGCCAACAAAAACCAAAATATTGAGCGCCAGTAACAAGTAGGTCACCACAGGCGGCTTTTTCGGCTTGAGGTTAAACTCAACTGGCATCTGGGATAAGAATTGGAATATCCAAGTCTTAGTGCTTATTTTTGCGTCCAGTTCAGCGAGCAGGTTTTTAACAAGTGGAGATTTCACCACTTTGTCGCTTTCATCCCTGTCTATCCATATGCCGCTGCAGCTATGGCAAACATCGACTTCTATTTGGTAACCATCCATCAAGTGGTAGCGCTCAAGCGACACCTCACAATGGCCACATTGGCGCTTAGCCTGACCTAAATGTGCACCGAGTGTTTCTTCAACACGAACTTTGTCATCGCCATTGTCAGCCTTCGACAACGCTTTGTTGAGTTCGCCGTTATCAAACCACAATCCCCCACAGGCCTCGCAAGTATCCACTTTTTCACCGTGAAACTCATATTCACGCATTTTATGGTTATGACAACCAGGACATTTGAAACTCATAATCTTCCCTTTCTTTGAGCTTTGAGCTGACTTTTTTAAATACAACAGTTCGACTTAATCACCAAAAAAGCCAGCAGTTTACACACCACTTTTCATGCTTGTGACGCGCATCAGACCCAGCGTTTTGGCAATGGCTTCCCTAGAATTAATCGAGCGAAATATCGTTTGCTCTTAATTCTGCGGCTAAAGACTCATAGTTTGCTTTTAATGCGGGCAAAGTGGATTTGGTCAGTTCTTCGGTTAACTCAACAAGTTGGGTGGCCCCAAAACGTGGGCCATAGAATTTACTTTCTATCTTTTCAACCACATTTGCCGATGTGAGGTAGAAACGACGTGCATCACTCAGTATTTTGCTTGGAGTTTCTAAAGTATTGGCTGAATAACGCATATTTTCCCATACAAAGGTCGCCATATTGGGATGCACTGACTTTATGTCATAGGGTGCCTCAGTCCGAATCTTCTCTGCATACGCGTTTAGCACTTCAACGTTGTCACTCAACTCATCATAGAGCGCATGGCGCAGATGATAGTTGTTTTGCATATTACTTAAGTTATCGAACTTAATCGCCTGCGATAAACCTTCCTGTGCGGCCAAATACACCCCGACAACCGTCGCAATGATCATAAAGATCTGACTCACCCAAAAACTGGTTTTGATGAGCTCTGTATTATCGAGCTTGATGTTACGTTTGGGAGCCTCGGCGGCATTAGAGCTGGGTGTCATGTCCATATGTTTATCCTGTCAAATCAAGAGTAAAAGGCGGTATAACGCAATAAAGGGCATATCTTACACGACTAAAGAATGAGTTTCCTCAGTAAAAATCACGATTTTCACCTATAAAAAAGGAGCCATCAGGCTCCATTTTTATATTAATTGGTCAGTCTATTATGCTGCTTTTGCCACATCGAAATTGGACAATAACATCACAGCAGTACGGCCTAATAAGTGGTTGATCGTGCGATCGCCCGCTAAGCCTAACTCAGCAATCGCTTGCTGACGTGCTGTGCTCACCGCTCTAAAGAGGGTGATTTCATTGTTGGCACCACCACAAAGACTAAAGAACAGTCTCAATACTGCGCGGTAATGTTCTTCCTGCATTGCCTGCATCCACGATGTTTCTAATGCCTCTTGGCTAGAAAAATCCAGAGCCGCAACAAATAGATTGCCGATACGGCTATCTAAACGAACGAGAAAATCGCTCTTGCGTGGAAAATGGTGACTAATACCTGTGCGGCTAATACCCGTTGCTTCAGATAACGTGGTATAAGACATAGTCTCAAAGCCGATAGTCAAAATTTGTCTTAACGCTTCATCCATAATCTGATTTATGGTTTGCTCAGTTTGTACTCGCGAGCGCTTAGCCATAGTAAAGTCTCCCCTCTTTTTTTTAGGGGGAAAGCTTACCAAAGCCGCTCAGGGATTACTGCTGTTCACTCGGCTGCAACCAGCGTATTTCGCTTTTGTTCAGCTAGGGTTCAGTTTAAAACAGGCCTAGACGCCGATTCCGTTAACACCCTCATAACATTGAATTTTGTACCAACCAGTTATGCGCTTTTTCCTCACCCATGAGTAAAACGAAGGTAGGTTGTAGATAGTGCCCAAGATCGGCTTTTCGCCAAAATAGATATTCAGGAAGGGGTTGCAACACACTCGCGCCAAAAGTCCGTTGCATTAAGCTCGAATACTCTCCTAATAACCTCGGCTCTAATTGCTCGGCTTTAGGATAAAAATACGCCATAAAATCCCGATAATCGGCGAATCTCGCCACTTGAGCCACTTCGTAGTGATGTAACACTTGTATCAGCATGGGTGAACTCCAATGCGACAAGTGTTGCGGACTTGTTAACGCATCAAGGTTGCGTCTATGGTATTGCTGCCACGCCAAAGCAAAACCCCCTCGCTCCCGCGCGATACGCCAAACCAGATAGATATCGGCTAGCCATTCATGCTGATATGCGCTCAATTGAGTCGGTAACACTGTGCCTTGCAGGGCAAGGTTCTCCAAATGACCAAGCTCATGCCATAGGGTTAATTGCGGCTGTTCGAGCAAAGGTAATTGATAAGTCACGAGATCGACACTGGCTAACTGCACTTGCGGCGTCTGCAACTCGTTGACTAAGACTAGGCCTGCAATCTTATTGTCATCGACGGGCATGACCATGGCACTTCTGCGGCCTAAATCGCGCTTAAATTGATCTAACGTGGCGGGCAGCTGCGCCAACACTTGCTTAGGCAATAATGCCAAGCAAGTGCCAAGCTCTGGTAAAGGGCAAATCAAAGCCTGCTTATCGGCAATGGGCGTCCAAGACAAGCTAGATGCGAATACCAGAGCAACTAAGCTCACTGATTAGCCATGATATTTTGAATAATCGCCGTGGTTGAAATACCATCCTCAAAGCCCAGCACTTGTACTTGACCTCCGGCGGCAATCACTTCAGCGCCGCCTGCGATATCTTCAAGCTTATAGTCGCCGCCTTTAACCAGTAGATTTGGCAGCAGTCGAGTGATAATGCGCTGCGGCGTATCTTCACTAAAAGGTACCACCCAATCGACAGAGGCTAAGCCAGCGAGCACGGCCATACGGCGATCAACCTGATTGACCGGACGACCATCACCCTTAAGGCGTTTAACCGAGGCATCATCGTTTACTGCAACAATCAAACGATCGCCTAAGGCTTTGGCTTGCTTGAGGTAACTCACGTGGCCCGCATGCAAAATATCAAAGCAACCATTGGTCATCACCACACGCTCACCGCGCAGTTTGGCCCGCTCTAAGGCATAGGCGAGCTGATCTTCACTCACCACCCCAAAACCCGATTCTCCATGATGCAAAGCTAACGCTTCGATAAGCTCAATGCGGCTCACGGTAGAAGTGCCAAGTTTACCAACCACGACGCCAGCGGCAGTGTTCGCAATCGCACAAGCTTGCGGTAAATCGGCGCCCGCGGCTAATGAGGTTGCTAAGGCAGAAATCACAGTATCGCCAGCACCCGTCACGTCATAGACTTCACGGGCAACGGTAGGAATATGCAGCTCGGGCGCATTGGCGGTCACTAAGGTCATGCCCTTTTCAGAGCGGGTAACTAAGATGGCATCAAAATTATGTTGCTTAAGTAAACCACGGGCTTTTTCCAGCAGATCCGCTTCTGAGGTCACTGCGCCAACAACGGCTTCAAACTCGCTCATATTCGGGGTAATCAATGACGCGCCCTGATAACGGCCAAAGTCACTGCCCTTAGGATCGACTAACACCATCACACCTTTTGCGCGTGCTAAGGCAATGAAATCTCGCGGCTGATCGATAGCGCCCTTCGCATAGTCAGACAACACCACCACATCGACGGAATCGAGTAAAGCCTCAGATTGCTTGAGCAAACGCACACTATCGGCCTTGTCGAAGGCTTCTTCGAAATCGAGGCGGATCAACTGCTGGTTACGTGATAACACCCGTAACTTAGTGATGGTTGGCTTGTCTGCAATGGTTAACCATTGGGGTTCAACCCCTAAGGTTTGCACGCCAAGCGTTAAGGCATGGGCGGTATCGTCTTGACCGACGAGCCCAGCAAGTTGGACTTGACCACCTAAGGTCGCGATATTGAGCGCCACGTTGGCCGCGCCGCCGGGTCTGTCTTCGACTTGATTAATCTTCACCACAGGTACGGGGGCTTCGGGGGAGATACGTCCCGTTGGGCCAACCCAATAGCGGTCTAACATCACATCGCCGACGACTAACACTCTGGCTTTTTCAAATGCTGGCAGAGAAACCTTCATAGTGCTCTTATCTTTATGCAGAAATTAAACCGTGATTGTACCTAATTTTCAGTAATAATTGAGTTAGAATAAGCAGTAATTTTCAAAAGTAGTGAGTATTTTTGTGGTCGAGAAAGCCGAGTTTTCATCTTCTTTATATCATCCTAAGCATTGGCCTATGTGGTTTGGCGTATTTTTAATGCGCTTAACTCAGCTTCTACCGCTCTCTTGGCAGATGAAACTGGGTAAAGGTTTAGGTCGCTTAGTGATGAAATTTGCAGGCAGTCGCACTCATACGGCACGCCGTAACTTGAGCCTCTGTTTCCCTGAAATGTCAGAAGCACAGCGAGAAACCCTACTCACGCGTAACTTTGAAGAAACAGGCAAAGCCATTTTCGATACCATCAATGCATGGTGGTGGTCCGATGAAAAAGTGCAGCAACACATGAGCATCACAGGCAAAGAACACGTGCAAGACACCCTCGATGCTGGCCACGGCGTCATCCTCTTTGCCGTGCATTGTTTACCGCTGGAAATGGGCGCACGTATCTTCGGCCAATTCCAACCCGGCGTGGGGGTTTATCGCCCACACAACAATCCAGTGATGGAATACCTCCAAGTTAAAGGCCGTTTACGCTCGAATAAAGGGCTTGTTTCTAAACGCGACTTGCGCCAAATGGTGCGCTGCCTGCGTAATCCCGATGTGATTTGGTACACAGCCGACCAAGACTTTGGCCGATCAAGCGCGGTATTTATCCCGTTTTATGCCATGCCAGATGCGGCAACAATTACGGGTGCCACCACGTTAGCCAAACTCGGCAAAGCCAAAGTCTTGCCCTTTTTTGTGGAACGTACCGAAGGTGATGAGGGCTATCGGATTGAAGTGATGCCACCGCTGAATAATTTCCCCGGCGAAGATGAGTTAGCCGATGCCATTCGCGGTAACAAGATTATCGAATCCATCATAGATAAAAACCGCGCCCAATATATGTGGTTGCATCGCCGCTTTAAAACCCGTCCAGATCCAACGGACAAATCTTTATATCAGTAACTCATTCAGTTTTTGAATACAAAAATGCCAGCAAATAAGCTGGCATTTTTTATGGCGACTTTCGATTACAATTGTCGATTACAACTTTCAACTTCAACTCTCTATGGCAACTCTATATGGCAAGAAGCATCTAGCGCATGAGATTACAGCGAATGCTCGGTCGGTAAACGAATACCCACGTTAGTAACTTTGCCTTCATACAGCCCCGCCACCACCCAATGCAACGACTGCCATTGGAACTGATCGCCCAGCACTGGATTTGCGCCAAGCTGTGACACCACCAGATCGGCGACTGTCATATCGTCGGCGAGATTATCTAAACTCAAGCCATAAATTGGTGCGAGATCCGCCAGCTTAACATCTGTTTCAATAAAGAAATCACCGAAGAAACGTTGTACTTCTTTATTTTCAGGCGCTTGGCTAAAGAGGTTACTCAAAGCTTCTAAACTTTTCTCCTGACCCAGCACACAGAGTATATCTCCCGCTTCGAGGCGAGTACTGCCCGATGGATGCAGTAAAGTGTCATTCCTAAATACCGCCGCAATCCGTGTTCCATCTGGCATCGCTAAGCGTTTTAGCGGTTCACCAATGCACCACTTACTTTCACTCAAACGATAGACAAACACTTCCCATTCGCTGCTCGGGTAAATTTCAACTCCCGAACGCGAAACGGGCAACGGCTTTGGGGGCAGTTCTACCTTAGCTAAACGCGCCGCAGTGGTCAAAGACGCACCTTGAACCAGTAACGATACTAATACGACAAAGAAGGCTAAGTTGAAGTACAACTGAGCGCCCGGTAAGCCCGCCATCATAGGGAACACCGCCAAGATGATAGGCACTGCGCCGCGTAGTCCTACCCACGAAATAAACCAGCGGTCGCGACTGCTGAAGCTCTTAAAGGGCAATAGGCTGATCCACACAGCGACAGGACGGGCGAATAGAATCATCCCAAATGCCAGTGCAAAACCTGGGATCAGGATATCGACTAAATCAGAAGGGGTAAGCAATAACCCTAATACCAAGAACATGCCGATTTGGCTGACCCAAGTCATGCCATCCAGTACGTTTAAAATTGCATGACGGCCACGGGTCGGCTTATTGCCGAGGAAAAGCCCGACTAAGTAAATCGATAAAATGCCACTGCCGCCGAGTTTGTTAGACGCAGCATAAATAATCAGACCACCGCTTAAGACTAAAATAGAGTACAGGCCGTCGGCTAATTTGCTCAAATTAACCAGCTTCCACAACATCCAGCCGCCACCTAAACCTAAGCAAATACCCAGACCAAATTGCTTAATAAAGCTGATAAACATAAAGCTGAAGGACATCTCAGTGTCCACATTGGCGAGAATCGCAATCAACGTCACGGTTAAAAACACCGCCATAGGGTCGTTACTACCGGACTCGATTTCTAAGGTTGCCCCAACCCGCTCGTTGAGACTGCGCCCTTTCAATAAGGAGAATACCGCGGCGGCATCGGTCGAGCCCACAATCGCGCCCACCAGCAAACCTTGCAACCAATGCAAGTCAAACAGCCATGCGGCCATCATGCCAGTGATACTGGTTGTGATAGCGACGCCAAAGGTCGCTAGCGATAATGCAGGCCACAGTGCCACCCTAAAACTGGCGACACGGGTACGCATACCACCATCGAGTAAGATGATAGCAAGCGCTAAGTTACTGACTAAATAAGCGGTGGAATAATCATCAAACAATATTCCGCCAGGGCCATCTTCACCGGCCAAAATACCCACGGCGAGGAAGATCAAAAGAATCGGGATACCCAAACGGGAAGACATGGGACTGAGTAAAACACTCACTGCAGTTAGCAAGGCGCCAATCAGAAAAAAACTATTGATGGAATTTGCATCCACAAACGCCTCCTTATACAGGTTGTTTAGTTAAACGATAGACAAATCACCGAGGTTAAAAATGACTCAACTTACAATTTTATGATTTTATATTAGCACAAAAATAGCGAATTATTGGAGCGTTAAATATTAAATTTCAATCATCTACATAGAAAACGCCATAAATGTAACTTTGCATTAACCTTGAGATAAAGGCTAACGTAAAACCTAAAGAAGCGCAGAACATTTTCACACGACTTATAAAGATTAAAATAAATAAATATCAGACAGTTAAAAATAACAAACTAAACGTAAACTTAAATCATTCAAGCAAAATTAAGCTCATAAACCTGTATAAACTAGGGTTATCATAGTGAATTCAGCACCAGACAAAACAATGTCGACTGAAACGGCGAATATTCGAACATCACTCTCAAGCCAATTGTTTTCACTCCATTTATCCGACAATCGGCTCAGCTAGGCGGACTTTGTCAGGTTGAGCATCACCCCGTTAGAAAAGTACTTTAAGAAAATGTCGCAAACGCTGTTTTCGCAAAACCAATCAATTCAGACCCCCTTAATTCGCCATCAAAGAAGACACTATGCATAACTCCAATATTTTAGACTGAGTGATCATCACAGAAACGTTGCAACACAGCAGCTTAGATCAGGGATTTGCAGCACATAGAGCAATAAAGCAGGCACAGGGTTTAATACCAATCGTATTAAATATCTGTTCATTCAGCGGGAGTTCAACGCGCTTTAGACAAGGCGAAGGCTTGAAGGCATAGTGGTGCTCTGTCGAAAGCCTTAAACGCAGTATAAAGCGCGTTGCAATGCCGTTAACATCAGCCGCCCTTCGGGAGCTACACAGGCATCCCACTCCCGTGTTGCATTGGCTTAAAAGGGAATGACCATTTCTGCGTCAATTCGCCTTGGATTGAAATGCCTGTGAGGCTCTGAACTGATTAGATATTTAATGTGATTGGTATAATGATAAGCCGAAATACTGATAATCTCAGTCGCCGATGAAAACCGTTAAAACAAAAATTAAGCGATAAATACGCTGTACGGATCATATTTCAGTTGAAATAATGTCCAAAATAAGGAAGGATGCGAGCTTCGCGCGCCAGTGCATTTTGCTCGTCAAATTGCCGCTCTCGTTTTAAGAGAGAAAGCTGCGTTAAACACGCTTTTTTATTAACAGGAATCGTAGTATCCGCTTATGAGTATGCTTCGCACCACAGCTTTATTATTGACTTTGGTTTTCCCTAGTCTGTCCGCTTTAGCAACGGAATATCCTTTACCAGCCGCCCAAAGCAGGCTAATTGGCGAGAACCAGTATTATACGGTTCCAGAGGGTAAACACACTCTCGAAGATATTGCAGCCAAATACCAGCTCGGTCTCAGTAACTTACTCGAAGCTAACCCAGGTGTAGATCCATTTCTGCCAAAGCCAGGTAGCCAACTGTTAATTCCATTACAACTGATCCTGCCTAACGCTCCCCGTGAAGGCATAGTGATCAACGTGGCCGAAATGCGTTTGTACTACTATCCAAAAGGCAAAAAGACAGTTGAAGTCCTGCCTATTGGTATTGGCCAGATTGGTAAAGACACGCCAGAAAACTGGGTGACCTCAGTACAACGTAAGCGTGCCAATCCAACTTGGACACCGACGCCACGCATTCGTAAAGAATATGCTGCTAAGGGTGAAATCCTGCCAGCAGTATGGCCAGCGGGTCCAGACAACCCTATGGGACTGTATGCACTGTATATCG
Source organism: Shewanella sp. SR1 (assembly GCF_020447145.1). Classification (NCBI taxonomy): domain Bacteria; kingdom Pseudomonadati; phylum Pseudomonadota; class Gammaproteobacteria; order Alteromonadales; family Shewanellaceae; genus Shewanella; species Shewanella sp. SR1. The sequence continues at coordinate 211,149 of NZ_JAJAEF010000009.1, forward strand.
GCAACTTGTATGCGATTCACGGTACTAACGCGAGTTTCGGTATCGGTTTACGTGTGAGCCAAGGTTGTGTGCGTTTACGCCATGAAGATATCGAGCACTTGTTCAAGAATGTCCCAGTGGGCACCCGCGTACAATTCGTGAACCAGCCGATTAAAGCAACCGAAGAGCCAGACGGTAAGCGCTACTTAGCCGTGCATCAACCTCTGTCTCGCACTGTGGCTGAGTTTGAATCCAATGAGCCAGTCGCGATTTCATTACCAAGAGATATCGCCAAGTTTATCGCTAAAGCTGACACTAATTCTTCTGTGATCAAAAAGCTGCTCGATGAACGTACTGGTGTACCGATGCGAATTAATCAATAATTCACTGGTAAATATCACCTAAAAAAATACCCGCTATCTGCGGGTATTTTTTTGTCATTTATTAGATAATTAAACACCTAATAGAATAACAAGATCAATCACATAAAGGTGCACATAGGGCTAAGAAGTGAGTCATAGCAGCACTGTTTGCCAATACGCGTTGATCGAAGTTTTGCAGCGCTGGTGTTTCGGTACAAGCACCCACACGGGCACCGCTTCGCACTAAACACGCTTCAAACGACGTATCGAAGTGATTGAAGATCAAGCCATCCTTCACAGGACACGCATCAATCTCGCCATCCTCAGCAATCGGGAAATAACCGCCTAAGGTATCGCGCAAATCGAGGCTAAAGCGTCCTGGCACTTGGCTTGGCTCAAAAGAATACACATAGGCTTCACGGCTCAAGACATCTTCGTGGCAAGTTAAAATACCGTCACGGCAAGCGGCAATCAGTAACTGCGCATGATCTAACAACAACTTACCTTCCACCGACGTATGTTCGTTGGCTTTAGGTTTACCATTCTCAAATACAAAACCGCGATTTGGATTTTCACCGTATTTGTTAAATCTATGGCCGCGGCTGAATCCGGTTGGATTAACGAGGGGCAATAAACTCAAGTTCACCCGTTCAAATAGGTCTGCTGACGCTTCACTCAAAAAATGCAGCAAACCCCAAGGGCCTGCAGATTCTTCGCCATGAAATCCTGCGCTGATCAATAAAGAAGGTAAGCCTGACTTAGCGGCGGGAGACTGATACAAGCTAACCTTGTATTTACCGACTTCACCCAAATTCTTCTCAACCATGCCCAAACGGGTCATTTCCTGCTCAAGCAGCAGATAAAAATTATCAATATCAGTGCTTTCACAGTTAAAAATATCGCTTTTCCACTGAAAGGATTCGAACGGGGATCTGCTTACCATATCTTGTACTTATGCCAGAAAAAGAACTGTGCCATCATAGCAGTTCTTTTTAAAAACTGAATGCTATTCAACTGATTTCGATGAAATCCGAGCAGTCGCTAACCACATCGCAATCGGTATCGATACCTGTTGATGGGTTAATCGCCACTTGGTAACGGCATTCAGCTTCGATGAGTTATTTAACGAATTCAAAAAATATGCTCGGCAGGATGCACTTATGAGAACTCACATCGCCTTTTTTATCGCCCTTGCGACCAGTGCTTTTAGCAATTCGCTGCTGGCACAATGTCGCGCCGAGCAGGATGCTCAAGCCTTATACGCGCTCGAAGCGAATCTAAAAATCTACACACTCGAAAATGGCTTGACGGTGCGCTTACTGCCCATGGCTTATAAACAGACAGTCACAATCGCCAGCCAATTTAATTTAGGCGCCCGCAACGAAGCCCAAGGTCAGAGCGGTTATGCCCATCTGTTTGAGCACATGTTATTTAAAGGCAGCGAAAATGCCCCCGGCGATACCTATGCCCAGCAGCTCAGTGCCTTAGGTGCACGTTTTAATGCCAGCACACATTTTGACTACACCAATTACTATGTGACGCTGCCAAGCCCAGCATTAGAACTGGGGCTGTATCTCGAAGCCGACCGCTTTATCCGTCCAAGCCTTAATGCCACTACCGTTAAAAATCAGCAGGAAACCGTACTGCAGGAAATGGCGCAAACCATAGATAATCAACCCTATGTCCGCAGCGCGATGGCGTTCTTACTCGACCAAGTGCAAGGCACGCCCTACGGCCACGGTATTATTGGTAGTCGCGAAGATATCTTGCAAGCCACACCTGAAAGCCTAACCGCCTTTCACCGTGCTTATTATCGCCCCGATGCGATGCAGCTTTCCCTTGTCGGCAAGTTGAGCCCACAAACCCTGCAATGGATTGAGCAAAACTTTGCGACTTGGCCTAAACCTGCGACGACTGAGCCTAGATTCACTGAGTTGAACATCCAGCCTAAACAAGTGCATGCTGAGTTAGTCGATGAGCGCGGACCTTGGCCTGGATTATTGCTCGCTTGGCATACCGTAGGTAAAAATCATCCCGATGCGGCAGCGATTCAACTGCTCGAAGGCTATTTATTTCAAAATACCGCCAGTGTAATTGCTAAAATGAGCCAGCATAATCCTGCGCAAATGCTCAGTTATTCCCTGCCCTTTGAGTTAGAAAATCATGGGATTGCCAATATTGTCTTGGTTCCGCGGGCTCGCACTTCACTCGATGCCTTAGTGGAAAAAGTACTCGGACTTGTCGCACAAACACAGCAAGAGACTCTGGATGAAACCAGCCTGTGCGCACTTAAACAAGTGTGGTTAAACAATCGATTACAACAACTCAGTGACACCCAAGCATTAGCCACGCAGCTTTCAGCGACCTCAGTTCAAGATAAAGACAATCCCTTTAGCGCGCAGTGGCAGCGGATTAACGCAGTCACGGCAGGCGATATCCAAAGAGTCGCAAAACAGTATTTTACTCAAGACTATGTGCGGGTCGACCTACTACCACCTTGGTATATTCGCTGGGGAAAAACACTGCTGGAATGGCTACCTAGTGATATGAGCGACAGCCTAGAGGATGCGGTATTATGATGAATCTAACTGCGACTCACGGACGAACTAAACAACTACAAAGCTTAATGTGCGGCGTTGTGGCGTTATTACTGAGCGCCTGCCAGCAAACACAAATCGTCTTTACGCCGACTGAACCGCCAAGCTTAGCCAGCTTTGACACGCCCTATCCTTTAAACAGTCATTTACCCGAAAGCGGCGTCATCATCCCCGCAACGGATCCAATGTTTAGCGATGAAGTCTATACCGAATTGGAATTACCATATCAGTTACATAGACTTGCTTCAGTGCAAAGCAATCATGATCTAAACAGCAATAGTCTAAGCACTCATGCTCTAAGCAGTAACAGTCTAAGCAACAGGGTCAGTTTAGCGGCGATAAGTCCGCAGGCCCCCTTCAATAATCCCGATATTTTACAGATTGCCCTGCAACAGAAAGCCCGCGCACTGGCGATTAGCCTCGCAGATCCTTGCCTTGAAACTTTCAGTATTCGCGTTAGCTTACATAGCATAAATCTAAGCCTCACCTGCCCCGACGATGTTAATCATATCTACGGCTTGCTAATCCAATTTTGGCAGCCCAATACCTTTGTTGATGCGACAACCGCCCCCGTCGATATTGATAATATTCGCCGCCAACTCAAGCTCAATAAACACTTGAATGCCTTTAGTGGCGCCGAGATAGATAAACTGTGGCGCGAAAAGCTACTCGGACCTGAACATCCCTACAATACAGTACTCAATAATGATGAGCTGTTCGATTCACTTAACCTAAAGCAGCTGCAACAGATCCAGCAGCAGGCCGCATCGCAAGCACAATGGCATCTGTTTCTACCCAATATGCAGGCTAAAAACGCCGAATTTGATCTTCAAGCCAGCATCAAACAGTGGCCTATGTTGACGAAATCGCTACCTAAATCCTTGTCTAAGTCGCCACAGCAAGCCGATAAGCTAGAAACAACTACACCTAAGCAAACCAAGAAGATTTTCCTTATCGATGCGCCGGGCAGTGTGCAGACCCAAGTCCGCCTAGGCTATCGCATAGACTATCGCATAGGCTATCGCATAGGCTATCGCATAGACCATTCCATAAATCATGCCATAGGTCATACCGTTGATAGTGAATTAGGCGATATGTCCGAGACGAGTCAACTCAGTTCACAGGAAGTCGCATTAAGCTGTCGCAGTTTATCCGCGCTGATGGGACGCAGTTTTTCGGGTAGACTCTATTATGATTTGCGGGAAAAGCGCGGTCTCACCTATGGCATTTACGGTCAATGTGCCAATGCGCCGCTGTCCAGCAGCATCAAGTTTTACGGCAGTACAGCCATAGAACATACGGGCGCGTTTGTGGTGGGCATACTTGATCACCTCGCGCTCGTTAAAACCCAAAGTGCCAGCCAAGGCGAAATCAATGCACTTAAAACCTATTTGATAGGTGAGGATGTACTCAGCCAAGACAACAGCATTCAGCGTGAAAACCAATATCTCCAACAACTTGCAACAGGATTAACTCAAGTTGATGTGCAAAAGCTGAATGCAGAGTTGCAGGCGCTAACGCCAAAAAGGCTGCAGCAGTTAGCCAACGGGGCGTTTAGCGGTGAGCCATTGATTATCTTGCGGGGCGATATCGATCGAATAATCCCAGACTTAACCTCTAAGCTGCCAGAGTGGCAGCTTGAAAGGGTCAAGGTGGACTAAATTCTGAATGCAAAAAAGCTAAAAGCTAAAAGCTAAAAGCTAAAAGCTAAAAGCTAAAAGCTAAAAGCTAAAAGCTAAAAGCTAAAAGCTAAAAGCTAAAAGCTAAAAGCTAAAAGCTAAAAGCTAAAAGC
>NZ_JAJAEF010000010.1:0-181004 GCF_020447145.1 Shewanella sp. SR1
GTACATATTGCTATGAACACTCATTGTTACATTGATTTAAATTTTTGACTGCCAACCCGAAGGTTAAGCAGTTTCGATTAACTCAACACCTGTGAGTGTCCACACAGATTTGCTTGATAAATTGTTAAAGAGCGTTGACCACACACTGAGTTTTCAGCGGGTCAGGGCTGCGTATTCTACGCATTCCCGTTAGTGCGTCAAGTAGTTTTTTAAACTTTCTCAACACTCATCGTTTAGCTCGCTAACCGATGAACTGCTTGGTTTTCTTTGCTTAACTTGCGTTACGCTGTCTGCCGTGTCAGTGGATGCGCATTATAGGGAGATTGAGAAAGTCCGCAAGGGCTTTTTTGAGAAAAATGGATCTTTTTTTAATACTTTCAGTTAGTCACACAATACCCCCACTTTATCCTCAGACTTATCCACAAAATAGGTTTTAACGGTTAAATTTGCTACAGCGATGGGTTTGCTTTAATGGCTATCGATGAGAGTGAAATGATGTTCAATGGGGAATAACGACGATTAGCTATATAAAGAAGAGTAAGAATGTAATCCGGATGACACGAGAGTCGCGCTAGGCTTATTAAAGAGGAAATAAAAAGGCAACTTAGATAAGTTGCCTTTAGTGTGCGTTCTATTCTACTTATTCAGTAGGCTTAATCTGTCAGCAGATTAACTTAACTTGCCGTGACATTGTTTGTACTTGCGACCTGAGCCACAAGGACAAGGATCGTTACGACCCACTTTCTCACCATCACGGATCATCGGTGCTTGCGCAGTGACAGCTTCATGCTCATCACCACCGCCAACAAGCGACTCTGCCGCTGCGTGTTGATAGTCGCGCTGGATCTTGGCATCTTCTTCACGACGACGCGCTTCCATTTCTTCCACATCTGACTGAGCTTGAACTTGTACTTTCGACAGCACACTGATGACGTCGTGTTTCAAGGTATTCAATAGTTGTTGGAATAACTCAAACGACTCACGCTTATATTCTTGCTTTGGATTTTTCTGTGCGTAACCACGTAAGTGGATACCTTGACGCAGATGGTCCATCGCCGCTAAGTGTTCTTTCCACAGACCATCGAGCGTTTGTAGCATAACGGCTTTCTCGAACTGGCGTAGCACTTGCGCGCCAACCATTTCTTCTTTTGCCTTATACGCATCGCCCCAAGCAGTGATAATACGCTCACGTAGACTCTCTTCATGCAGATCGTCTTCTTTATCTAACCATTCCTGGATAGGTAGTTTGAGCATAAACTCTTGGTGTAGACGTTGCTCTAAACCTGGGATATCCCACAGCTCTTCTACTGATTGTGGTGGAATATACTGATCGATGACCGCGCCAATCACATCGTCTTGAATGTTTTGGATAGTATCTTCAATACTTTCAGCATCCATCAACTCGTTGCGCTGAGCGTAAACCACTTGGCGCTGATCGTTAGCGACGTCATCAAATTCAAGTAATTGCTTACGAATATCGAAGTTACGTGCTTCAACTTTACGTTGAGCGTTTTCGATTGCACGAGACACCCATGGATGCTCGATGGCTTCGCCTTCTTCCATACCCAGCTTTTTCATCATGCCAGAGACACGATCCGAGGCGAAGATGCGCATTAAGCTATCTTCCATCGACAGGTAGAAACGTGATGAACCCGCGTCACCTTGACGACCCGCACGACCACGTAACTGATTGTCGATACGGCGTGATTCGTGACGTTCGGTACCTAGGATGTGCAAACCACCCGCGGCGACGACTTCATCATGACGAATTTGCCAATCGGCTTTGATCTTAGCTTTTTGCTCAGCGGTTGGATTATCGAGTTCATCGATTTCCATGTTCCAGTTGCCACCAAGCACGATGTCAGTACCACGACCAGCCATGTTCGTCGCAATAGTCACGGAACCAGTACGGCCAGCTTGCGCGACGATTTCAGCTTCTCGTTCGTGGAATTTAGCATTTAAGACTTCGTGCGGAATTTTTTCTTGCACCATTAAGCGCGCTAACAGTTCAGACTGTTCGATTGAGACTGTACCCACCAATACTGGCTGACCACGTTCGCGGCAATCTTTAATGTCTTTGATGATAGCTTGATATTTTTCATCGGCGGTCAGGTAAACCAAATCCGCCATATCCTTACGCACCATTGGACGGTTAGTCGGCACAACGACTGTGTCTAATCCATAGATGTGTTGGAATTCGAACGCTTCAGTGTCGGCTGTACCTGTCATACCTGCCAGCTTCTCGTATTGACGGAAGTAGTTCTGGAAAGTGATCGAAGCCAATGTTTGGTTTTCGTTTTGAATGTGCACGCCTTCTTTGGCTTCAACAGCTTGATGTAAGCCTTCTGACCAACGACGACCCGGCATAGTACGACCTGTGTGTTCATCGACTATGATGACTTCGTTGTCTTGTACTATGTAATCCACATCACGCTCAAACAGCGTGTGCGCACGGAGCGCCGCGTTGACGTGGTGTAATAGGGAAATATTTGCAGCAGAATAGAGTGAGTCGCCTTCGGCTAACATGCCGCGCTCGATCAGCAGATTTTCTACTTTTTCTTGACCACGTTCGGTGAAATGCACTTGTTTGGCTTTTTCATCGATGCTGTAGTCGCCCTCACCCACATACTCTTCCGTATCTTCTTTATCTTGACGGATAAGATTAGGGATCAAGGTGTTGATCTTGATGTATAGCTCAGAGCTATCTTCAGCAGCGCCAGAGATGATCAGCGGCGTACGCGCTTCGTCGATTAAGATTGAATCCACTTCATCGATTAGGGCGTAGTGCAACGGACGTTGTACTCGTTCTTGCGGTGAAAATGCCATGTTATCGCGCAGATAATCGAAACCAAACTCATTGTTGGTACCGTAAGTGATATCGGCGTTGTAGGCATCTTTCTTTGCCTGCTGACCGAGACCTGCCACGTTGATGCCGACAGTTAAACCGAGGAACTCAAACAGTGGACGGTTATTCTCGGCATCACGACGTGCTAAGTAATCGTTCACGGTAATCACGTGAACGCCTTTGCCCGTCAATGCGTTTAAGTAAGCGGGCAAGGTTGCCGTTAAGGTTTTACCTTCACCCGTACGCATCTCAGCAATACGGTTACTGTCGAGTACCATACCACCGAGTAACTGTACGTCGAAGTGGCGCATGTCAAATACACGCTTAGACGCTTCACGTACTGTCGCAAACGCTTCAGCCATGATGCTATCTAATGAAGCGCCGGCAGCTAAACGCTCACGGAACTCAGCGGTTTTCGCTTTTAATGCTTCATCGGTTAATTTTTCATAATCAGCTTCTAGTGCGTTAATGCTAATAACGATCTTTTGAAGCCCTTTAAGGGTGCGGTCGTTGCGACTACCAAATACTTTTGTCAGTAATTTACCAAACATCTGAATCACTTATTCTCTGTAGGCCAAGTCCATGATGGAAACTAGAAGCCAATGTTTCAATTAACTTGCTTTGCGGTAGACAAACTTTTGTGGATCTATCTGCTGTCCGCCGCGCAACACTTCATAATGCACATGAGCCCCAGTTGAGCGCCCAGTGCTTCCCATACTGGCGATTGCATCGCCTTTTGCGACCACATCACCTACAGTCACTGACAAAGCTTTATTATGGCCATAACGCGTATGTAAACCGTTACCATGGTCTATTTCGACCAACTCGCCATAACCGAACATGTTCCCAGCCCAAGTTACTACGCCTGCAGCAGTCGCAACAACTTTGGCCCCTTCTCGGCCGGTAAAATCAATCCCCTTATGCACAGTCCTGCGACCGTTGAAAGGGTCATTACGTAATCCGTAGGGCGACGATAACCAACCTTTATCGAGTGGGATCCCTGATATATAACGTTCATCATCTATATGGTGGTTAGATGACACTGTTTCAAGTAGTGATAGCTGAACATTATTATTGTCAATTCGTGATGCCAACTTATCCATATCGTCGATAAGCTGTCCGAGCTCGATGTTAGTGCCTAATTCGCTCAAACCACCCACACCAACTTCGGATGAGAAATCGAAATCTTCATCCAATTTGTTCTGCTGGGCGACCTGTTGACCTAAGGCTTCGAGACGGGTGATCTTGGCTTGCATACGTGCAACATGAGTCACTAGCATAGCCAGTTGAGACTCGGTAGCACTTTTTAGCTCTAAGACTTGTTTCTTTTGTTGTTCGCGCACAAGACGATCGTTATCGACACTGGCTTGCTGATCTTGAAATCGAGCTGAGTTGTGTTGATAAATACCGGACCCAGTGGCCAACAATAGTATTGGAAGTAGCAACCAGCGTTTACTGGGCTGCCAGCGTGTGACGCCATTCCGACCTTGAATAAATACTGTTACACTCATAGCCTAATTCAGCCATCTTATTATCATATGAAAAAGCCCCCTCAAGATCTCAGCCAATTACTGCATCAATCGGGCAAATTACCCGACCTTGCTGAGAAAGCGGAACTACTTATGTATCTGAATCATCATGTGAAGCAGATTATCGCAGGTCCTGTTGCGGAGCAGCTAAAAGTCGCTAATTTCCGCCAGGGTGTTCTTGTGGTTGAAACCACTTCGGCGGCCTGGGCTGCACGAATTAATTTCCAAAAGCCGAAGCTACTAGCGCAGCTTCAAGCAGAAACGCTCCCAATCCTTACCGCAATTGAAGTTAAAGTCAACCCGAGATTAGCAATGTATGACGCAAAGCCTAAACAGGGACACAAAGAATTAAGCCCTGCGGCAGCGGAGCATATTGCGGCATTAGCGGAAAATATTGGCGGTTCACTGGGCGAAAAACTAAAACGGCTGGCCTCATTGGCCAGCCGTAATAAATAATCTCACCGCTTTTTAAGCAAATACAGCGCCACCTGGCACGGTAAAGCTAACGGGGACATCTGCTTCTTTTTCAAAGCTAACCAACTCCCACGCATCCTGTTGCGCCAGTAAAGCACGTACCAATTGGTTGTTCAGTGCATGACCGGTTTTATACGCAGTAAACTCACCTAAAATAGCGTGTCCTGCCACGTATAGATCACCAAACGCATCTAGAATTTTGTGCTTAACAAATTCGTCCTCATAACGCAGGCCGTCGGGATTAAGGACGCGATATTCATCAAGTACAACAGCGTTTTCCATGCTGCCGCCCAACGCTAGGTTGTTGGCTCGCAGATATTCGATATCACGCATAAACCCAAAAGTACGGGCGCGGCTGATATCTTTCACGAAAGCAGACGTTGAAAAGTCCATCACCACATGCTGTTGGCTACGAGCGATCTCTGGGTGCGCGAAGTCAATTTTAAAATTGACTCTAAAACCTTTAAAGGGTTTTAGCTCGGCCCATTTGTCGCCATCTTCAACACGCACAGGGCGCTTAATCTTTAAGTACTTCTTAGGTGCGGCCTGCTCTTTAATACCCGCAGACTGCAATAAGAAGACAAACGGGCTCGCACTGCCATCCATAATAGGAATTTCAGGCGCGTCCACTTCGATTACGGCGTTATCTATGCCTAAACCCGCAAGTGCTGCAAATAAATGCTCAATGGTCGAGATACGAATACCTTCGTCATTGACAAGTGCCGTACACATAGTGGTTTCACGAACTTGCTCTGCCTTCGCTGGAATGGCGACGGCAGGACTCAAATCAGTGCGCACGAGTACGATCCCTGAATTAACGGGCGCGGGCATTATGCTCAAAGTGACCTTGTTGCCAGAATGCAATCCGACACCAGTAGTTTTCACCATTTTCTGAACAGTTCTTTGAAATATCATTCAGTTACCCGTTTATATGCCAATTATAAAGCCTAATATTTGTACACTCAGCGTCGGCAAATTGGCCGCACTGGTTCAACATAATAACATAACTTTATTATGTCACACAAATGCAGCTATGCTGTGGTATTGCCCAAAACGAACAACACCTCACATATACGCTGGACTCAAACGCTATCGCTAGTCGGCTTGCTTACGCAAAAATGCTGGAATATCAAGATAATCCAACTCATGCTTTGTCGATGGTGCAGGCTGTGGCGCTGGCTGTGGTGCCGCTGGCAATACGTTGCCTTTTGGCGCAGCGTAGTTCACATGTACCGCTTCTTCGACATAGGCTTCGACTTTTGGTTCCACAACCACTGGCTCTGGACGAGGCGCAGGCTTAGACACCAATTGAATATCAGGACGCTTTTCAGCACCAATACCAGTAGCAACAACCGTTACACGCAGCTCATCACTCATTTCAGGGTCAATGACAGCACCAACAACCACAGTCGCGTTGTCAGAGGCATAAGCCTTAACGTGATTACCAACCGTTTCGAATTCTTCGATACTCATGTCCATACCCGCAGTGATGTTAACTAACACACCACGCGCACCGGCTAAGTCGATGTCTTCTAATAATGGGCTGGCAACAGCAGCTTCAGCCGCTTCTTCGGCACGGTCTTCACCGCGAGCGACGCCTGTACCCATCATGGCATTACCCATTTCAGACATCACAGTCTTCACGTCGGCGAAGTCGACGTTAATTAAACCTGGACGAGTGATAAGCTCGGCAATACCTTGTACCGCGCCAAGTAACACGTTATTCGCTGCGGCGAACGCATCGAGTAAAGAAGTGCCACGGCCCAATACTTTTAATAATTTTTCATTTGGAATCGTGATTAATGAATCCACGTGCTTAGCCAGCTCAGCAATACCTTGCTCGGCATAAGCCATACGCTTTTTCCCTTCGAATGGGAAAGGCTTAGTCACAACCGCAACGGTCAGAATACCTTCTTCGCGAGCGATTTGAGCGACAACTGGTGCAGCACCAGTACCTGTACCACCGCCCATACCGGCAGCGATAAAGATCATGTCAGAGCCTTTGATCGCCGCGCGAATGTTTTCGCGGTCTTCTTCAGCTGCTGCACGACCCACATCTGGGTTTGCCCCTGCTCCGAGACCTTTAGTGACATCGCGTCCTAATTGAATCGTTGAGCCTGCACCTGATTTTCTCAGGGCCTGAGCGTCTGTATTGGTAACGATAAACTCAACACCTTCAATGTTGTGTTTGACCATATGTTCGACAGCGTTACCGCCGCCGCCGCCAACGCCGATGACTTTAATCACCGCGTCGTCTGAGTGAGTATCCATGATCTCAAACATTGTCTGATCTCCGTGTTGCCTGCGTTATGAAAATTAAAATTCGCCCTTAAACCAGCTTTGGACCCGATTCCAAGCGCTAGTTACCCCTTGGCGCTCAGGACGTTCGAACTGACGTTCGATCACCCGTCGTGCACCGTAATGAAGCAGTCCAACTCCAGTGGAGTAAATAGACTGGTCCACGTATTCATATAAACCTTTGATCGGTAGCGGTGACGCTACACGAACTGGCATGCCGAACGTCGCTTCCGCGATATCGACCACACCTTGAATCGACGCTGTGCCACCTGTGAGCACAATACCTGCGGCGATTTGATCTTCTAATCCACTATCTTTCAACTCTTTAAGCACTAACTCAAACAGCTCTTGGTATCTTGGTTCTACCACTTCGGCGAGCGTGTGACGTGACATGCTACGTGATGGACGTCCACCTACCGATGGCACTTCGATACTGTCTTCGCGGCTCACCATAGAGCTGCGCGCACAGGCAAATTGCACTTTGATTTGTTCAGCATGTGACGACGGCGTGCGGAAAATCTTCGCAATGTCGTTGGTCACTTGGTTGCCCGCAACTGGCACAACCGCACAATGACGCAAGGCGCCGTTGGTATATACCGCAATATCTGTGGTGCCACCGCCGATATCGACGATACACACACCTAAGTCTTTCTCATCGAAGGTCAGCACGGCATCGGCCGAAGCAATCCCAGAGAACACTAAGTCGTCGACCTTAAGGCCACAACGCTCAACGCTCTTAGTGATGTTCTTCGCCATATCATTGGCGCAGGTCACTATGTGTACCTTGGCTTCCATACGCATGCCGGACATACCGATTGGGCTGCGAATGCCGTCTTGCACGTCGATCGCATATTCCTGTGGCAGCACATGTAAGATGCGACGTTCGGTCGGGATCTTCACCGAGCGAGCCGTGTGGATCACGTTATCAACGTCTTCCTGTGTCACTTCTTCATCGTTGATCGAGACCATGCCGTTTTCGTTTTGGCAGGCGATGTGTTTACCAGAGATGCTCAGGTAAACCGATGACACTTGGCAATCGGCCATTAATTCCGCTTGATCGAGCGCACGTTGTACACTGCGAACGATCGAATCTAAATCGTTCACGCCACCTTTATCCATGCCCCTTGAGGGATGGTTGCCAAGGCCGACTATGCTGATTTCGCCATCGGGCAGAACTTCGCCTATGATCACTGCGACCTTAGAGGTTCCTATGTCCAATCCGACGATAAGGTTTCTATCTTGGTTTTTGATCATTAATTATCGGCTCTCTTGTTTGTGCATCGCCCCAGCCTACGGCCAACCCTGTGTCGTAGCGCAAATCTACTCTGGCAACGGATTTCTCTTGTTTCGCCAAAACCGGATAAACAGTAATAAATCGCTGTATCCGTGCAATTTTATCTTCTCGACCTAAATCTAAAACGATGCCGTTTCCTAAGGTCGCGTGCCACGCATGTCGTGGCGTCAAATACAAACTGGCTAAGGTAAAGCCATTAATCTTTAACAGGGAGTTGATCTGTGCATAGACAGTCAACACCTCAAGGCCCATATCATCTGGCCCAGATAACTGCGGTAAATGCTCCAGCTCTGGATGCGATGGCGCTTCAAACACTTCACCATGCACATTCAACCAGGAGTCGCCATTCCAATGGGCCGCCGGCTGCTGCTCTTGCAAATACACCCTGAGTTTCGCTGGCCACTCACGTCTTACCGACGCGCGATACACCCAAGGTAAATCTTCTAACGCCTGTTGCACTAAGGTGATGTCAGCACTAAAAAAACTCCGCTGCATTAAATCCTGTAGTGCCACTTGTATATCTTTATCTGTGGTATAAGCCCGCTCACCTTTGATGGCAACGGCCTCAATCGGCAAGGTGCTGGCATCGTTTAAAAATTTATGTAACTGGTATCCACCAAATACAAAACTGGCCACGATGAAGAATAAAAAGCCAGCCCCGCTCCACAGATACCAATTAACCCGTGACATTCTTGCCCGCCAGTGCCGCCTCTTATCACTCCAAGACACGCTTCATTCCACCTTTAACGACACTCATTAAAAACCACAGAAAACCGGCCATTATATAGACCAAAATCCTTTGGTCAAAATTTCCTTTTCCTCGCAGATCAAGCGCTAAAGATCAGCTTGCTTGCGCAGGTAATTCCGCAACGGCAAAGCCCAATTCTGTCGTCGCTAACAATCGCGACAGGGCGCCAATATTACCTGCACCTTGGGTGAGTAATAAATCCCCCTCCTGCAATACATCGGGCAATACCTCTGCGAGCTGATCAGGACTGGCGATAAAGATCGGATCTAACTGGCCACGCAGGCGAATTGAGCGACATAAAGCTCGGCCATCGGCACCAGTGATCGGCGCTTCACCCGCACTATAAACATCGAGCAACAGTAAACAATCCACTTGGGATAACACTTCAACAAAGTCTTCATACAAATCACGGGTACGTGTGTATCTGTGTGGCTGATACGCCATAACCAGACGTTTGTCGGGCCAACCTGCACGGGCGGCTTTAATGGTCGCGGCGACTTCACTGGGGTGATGGCCATAATCATCGACTAACATAACTTCGCCCTTAGGCGTAGCAAACTTGCCCAAATGCTGGAAACGACGACCTATACCTTGGAACTCCACTAACGCCTGAGTAATGGCGCTGTCGTCGATTTCATCTTCGGTCGCGACCGCAATCGCAGCCAAGGCATTAAGCACGTTATGTTGACCCGGCAAGTTAAGCACCAGATCGAGATCAGCTTTGCCTTTACGTCTTACAGTGAAACGACACTGATGGCCTTGCTGACTGAAATTCAGCGCTTGCACGTCCGCATCGTCACTAAAACCGTAGGTCACGAGTTGACGACCAATCCGCGGCATGATTTCACGCACTACAGCATCGTCGATACACACAACTGCGACACCGTAGAACGGCAAGTTATGTAGGAAATCCACGAAGGTCGATTTCAATTTTTCGAAATCACCGCCATAGGTATCCATGTGATCGGCTTCAATGTTAGTTACCACACTGACCATTGGCTGCAAATGCAGGAAGCTCGCATCACTCTCATCGGCTTCGGCAATCAAGTAACGGCTGGTGCCTAATCTGGCGTTGGTACCGGCACTATTGAGCAAGCCACCAATCACGAAGGTAGGATCCCGCCCCGCTTGACCGTAAACACTGGCGATAAGGCTGGTTGTCGTCGTTTTACCATGGGTGCCCGCAATCGCCACACCATGACGGTAACGCATCAACTCGGCTAGCATTTCGGCGCGACGCACGATAGGAATACGTAATTCTTTGGCAGCAAGGATTTCTGGGTTTTCCAGATTAATCGCCGTGGAGACCACGACCACATCCACTTGCTGCACGTTTTCGGCAGCATGACCAATTTGGATCTTGGCACCGAGCAAACACAATCTGTCGGTCACGGCATTTTGCGCGATATCCGAACCACTCACCTGATAGCCTTCGTTCACTAACACTTCGGCGATCCCGCCCATGCCCGCGCCGCCAATGCCGACGAAGTGAATGCGCTTAATACGGCGCATTTCTGGGATCATGCTTCTCAGTTGTGCATATCTTTCTGTCTTAGTCATGCTTATCCTTTCTCAGCAAGGCTGATGCACACTGCGGCAACTTGTTCAGTCGCATCCAGTACCGCAACGTCTCTCGCTCTTTGGCCCATACGGGCTAATTCTGTTCTGTCATTGGCGAGCAACTGTAATTTGTTCGCCAGTTTATTCACATCCAAGATGGCCTGTGGCAATAGGAAAGCTGCGCCAGCCTCAACCAATACTTGAGCGTTACGGGTTTGATGATCATCCACTGCATGGGGATAAGGTACCAGAATACTCGGTAGCCCCACCGCCGCTAACTCAGACACAGTCAAGGCGCCAGCTCGGCACAATACCACATCAGCCCAGCGATAGGCGGCTTCCATATCGTCGATAAACTCAGCGATATTCACGCCACCATCTTGTCCTTGTTGCTGATATGCCGCCTTCACGCCCGTAAGATTATCTTTACCCACTTGATGCCAAACCGTCACTGACTGCTGCTGACTCAGTATCGCGACAGCTTCAGGCATAAGATCGTTAAATACTTTGGCGCCAAGGCTGCCACCGACCACAAGCACTTTTAAGGCTTTATCAGCCTCATGCTTAGGTTCTGCGCCTAAGGCAATCAGTTCTTGGCGAATCGGATTACCAACGACCTTGGCCTTCACTGTGGTAAAGGTATTTTTAAAGGCGCATAACACTTGCGTCGCAATCCGCGACAACAACTTGTTTGTCATCCCTGGGATGGCATTTTGTTCATGCAGCACCAGTGGAATTCCAGCTAATCTTGCCGCAACACCACCTGGGCCACTGGCGAATCCGCCCATGCCAAGGACCACATCGGGTTTAAACTCCGCAATCACGGCCTTAGCCTGCAATATTGAACGCACCACTTTAAAAGGCGCCGCGAGTTTTCGGATCAAACCATTACCGCGCACACCTTTGATATCGATGAAATCAATATCAAATCCATACTGAGGCACTAAACGCGCCTCCATACGATCGGCCGTGCCTAACCAACGCACTTGCCAACCCTGTTGAGCTAAATACTTAGCCACCGCCAGTGCCGGGAACACATGTCCTCCCGTACCACCCGCCATGACTAAAATACGTTTTCCTGTTGAAGTCATCACTTCAATCTCCCTTGCACGGCCTGAACTAATGTCATGCGCCGCTCGTAATCAATGCGCAGCAACATCATCGCTGCCGCAGTCATGACCCATAAACTACTACCACCGTAACTGATAAAAGGTAATGTCAGCCCTTTGGTTGGCAACATGCCGATACTCGCGCCGACATTCACCACAGTCTGAAAACAAATCCAAATACCGATGGCATAACCTAAATAACCTTCAAATGGCTTATCCATGGCTAGACACAAATTACCTAAACGAATCGATCTCAGCGCCACAAATAGCAGTACAGATAACACAGCGATAATGCCGATAAAGCCCAATTCTTCCCCGATCACGGCAAAGATAAAGTCAGTGTGCGCTTCGGGTAAATATTCTAGTTTTTGAATACTATTTCCGAGCCCTTGGCCGAACCAATCACCTCGGCCATAGGCCATCAAAGATTGAGTCAACTGGTAACCGCTACCGAAGGGATCTTGCCAAGGATCCATAAAGGAGGTCACTCGGCGGATACGATACGGTTCCAATAGCACTAGGGCCACAAACGCCAGTACGCCCGCAAAAATCAAGGCAAAGAAATCGAGTAAACGCGCACCGGCTAAAAACAATAGACCAACCGTTCCCACAAATAGCACCACCACAGTACCTAAGTCGGGCTGCATCAAAATCAGCACAGCGTAAATCGCAAATACTGCAATCGGCTTATAGAAGCCTTTAGCATTCTCGCGCACTTCCTGATGACGCCTCACTAAGTAACCCGCCATATAGATGGCGAAGGCAAATTTAGCGACTTCCGCCACCTGGATGCGAATAGGGCCTATGGATAACCAACGCGTTGCACCGTTTACCGTAGTGCCAACCACCAATACAGCCAACAACATCAAACCCACAATCAACAACAACATGGGGCTCCAGCGCTGCCAAGTTTGCATTTCTACTCTTAGCACAAATGCCGCAATGAATAAGCAACCCACTAAATAACCCACATGGCGAGTCATAAAATAAAATGGGTTCCCAGTGAGCGTTTGCGCTTCAGGCATAGAGGCTGACATCACCATTACAAAGCCGAAGCTAATCAAAGACAACACAGCCGCGAGCAAAGCACGGTCGTACAATTGCACGCCCGGGACTTCGGTATCACGTTGCCAATTGGGTATTGCTAAACGCAAACGCCCAAATAGGCTAAGTTGTCTTGCATCACTCGCCATTAAGTTGTCCCACGAGGTTTCTAAAATCATCACCTCGAGCCATGAAGTTACTGTACATATCTAAACTGGCGCAGGCTGGCGATAATAAAACGATATCACCAGAGGTTGCCAATTCAGCGGCTTTCGCTACCGCAGCAGCCATAGTGTCGACTCTTATCGAGCCGTCTTTCAATGCAGCAATCTTTTTACCATCGCGGCCTAAGGTGATGAGGTGTGTGACTTTAGCTAAAGCCACAGCTAAAGGCTTAAAATCGGCCCCTTTACCGTCACCGCCAGCAATCAAAATAATATCGCCTAAGTGGTCACTCAAGCCATCGAGCGCGGCGACTGTAGCACCGACGTTTGTCGCTTTAGAGTCATTGACATAGGTCACGCCATTCTTAACACCAACCACTTCACAGCGATGGGATAAGCCAGTAAAAGTACGCGCCACTTTTGCCATAACGTGCTTATCGACACCCACGACATCCACAAGCGCCATCGCCGCAAGTAGGTTGGCATGGTTATGACTGCCAATCAGCGACACTTCAGTGATCGGCATTATTTCGCTGCTACCGTGATAAATCTTGCTGTCGCTGATGCCCCATTCGTCCGCTTCTGGCGCCGCTAAACCAAAACTGTTTTGGTTCATTGGTTCTGGCGGTACGGTCAGTTTATCGTCACGATTAAAAAGTACGGCACGGGTTTGTTTGTATAAACGTAATTTAGCCTCGCGGTAGGCATCAATGTCACTGTATCTGTCCATGTGGTCTTCGCTGATATTCAAACAGGTCGCCACCACACACTTAAGACTGTGGGTGGTTTCCAATTGAAAACTCGACAACTCAAGCACAAATAAGTCCGCATTTTCATGCAGCAAATCCAGCGCAGGTACACCGATATTACCTCCGACGGCAACGGCAATACCCGCTTCCCTTGCCATCTCGCCCACCAGCGTAGTGACTGTCGATTTACCGTTAGAGCCAGTAATCCCAATCACACAAGGTTTACGGTCAGCAATCTCACGGGCAAATAGCTCAACATCACCAATCACTTCGATACCCATATCCACAGCGGCACGCACCTCTGGGGTATAAGTAGCAATGCCGGGACTGATAATGATCTGCGTCGCTTGCACAAGATAACGGCAATCGAACCCGCCAGAAATCAGCTTCACATCAGGAAAAGACGTCGCTAACGTTTCGGCGCCCGGAGGCTGCCGACGACTGTCCATCACCAATGGCGTAATGCCCTTTCCACACAAATAGCGCACCACGGACAAGCCCGTTGCCCCTAAACCTAACACTATGTGTGAATACTGATTTTGCATAACCAATTACCTTAATTTCAACGTGGCTAAGCCAAGTAAGACTAGGAATATCGAGATAATCCAAAAACGCACTATCACTCGAGGTTCAGGCCAACCTTTTAACTCATAGTGATGGTGGATCGGCGCCATGCGGAAAATACGCTGTCCACGTAACTTGTACGAACCCACCTGCAGGATCACCGACAGAGTTTCCATCACAAACACGCCGCCCATGATCACTAACAAAATTTCTTGTCGAACGAGGACCGCAATAGTGCCAAGTGCAGCACCTAATGACAGTGAACCCACATCGCCCATGAAGACTTGCGCGGGATAAGTGTTGAACCATAAAAAGCCCAGACCCGCACCGACAATGGCGGTACAGACGATCACTAACTCACCCGAACCGGGTAAATGCGGGATATGTAAGTAGTTTGCAAACTGAGCGTGACCCGACAAATAAGCAATCAAGGCAAACGCCGCCGCGACCATTACCGTCGGCATAATCGCCAAACCATCGAGACCATCGGTTAAGTTCACTGCATTGCTCGAACCCACAATAGTGAAGTACGCCAATACGATAAATACGGCGCCAAGTTGTGGCATCACGTCTTTAAAGAAAGGCACCACTAACTGGGTTTCGCCTGGATTTGCCGCCGTGGCATACAGGAAAAAAGCAATAAGCAGCGCAGCCAAAGATTGCAGAATGTACTTCCAGCGCGCGATCAAGCCTTTAGTGTCTTTACGTACCACTTTGCGATAATCGTCGATAAAACCGATCAAACCGAAACTGCCGAGCACAAACAGCATGACCCACACATAGCGGCTACCGAGATCGCCCCACAGCAACACGCTGATGAAAATAGCAGCCAATATCAGCAAGCCACCCATAGTCGGCGTGCCACGCTTACTAAAATGTGATTCTGGACCATCGTTACGCACAACCTGACCAATTTGCAGTAATTGCAAACGTTCAATCAGTTTAGGGCCAAACCATAAGCTAAAAACCAATGCGGTCAATAAGCCTAAAATGGCTCGAAATGTCACATAGGAAAACACGTTAAACCCGGTATGAAAACGGGTTAAATACTCGGCCAGATATACCAGCATTTACACTAACTCCCCACGCCCGAAGGCTACTGTTAGGCCATCCACGACCCGCTCCATGGCGGCGCTACGTGAACCTTTAACGAGAACCGTTACCTGTCCCGGTAACTGGTTAATATGCTTTATGAGTTTTTCTACTAACGTCGCCACACTGTCATAGTGCTCCGCACCGAAAGCTTGGCTCGTGTGCTGACTTAACGTTCCGGTGCAAAACAAGGCATCTATCCCCTGTTGCTTGGCCAGTTGCCCTAGTTCAGCGTGTAAAAGGGGCGCATTGTCGCCTAATTCTCCTAAATCTCCCAGTACCAGACAGCGATTTTCAGAAATTTCCTTTAACCAAGCGATTGCCGCCCCAACGGACACAGGATTCGCGTTATAGCTATCGTCGATTAGACGAACGCGTCCCAATTGACTCGGCTGCATGCGCCCTTTAACTGGCGTTAATTGGCTTAAGCCTTCGGCGATCTCTGTCAAACTTAATCCCAAGGCAATACAAACACTTGCAGCGGCTAGTGCATTACTCACCTGATGGCGACCCGCCAGCGGTAGTACCACTTGGCAAGATTCACCTGAGTAATTGAGCATAAAACGATAGCAACCATCGGCATTGGCCTTATGACCTGTAGCGATGACATCGATATGACGTTTAGCAGCACCATCTTGCTGGGAGAAGCTCAGTTGCTTATAAGGTCTTGCCTTAACGCTCATAAAATCGGCGAAGGCATCATCGGCGTTGATGATGGCGGTGCCATCGGCCTGCAGATGATTAAAAATTTCCGACTTAGCCTGCGCGACACCCGCCTGCGATCCAAATCCTTCTAAATGAGCGCTGCCGACGTTATTTACCAGCGCCACGTTTGGACGCACGAGTCCCGAGGTGTAATCAATTTCACCTTTATGGTTAGCGCCGAGTTCGAATATCCCAAACTCATCCGCTGGCGTTAAACGCAGCAAGGTAAGCGGCACACCGATTTCATTATTGAAGTTACCAGCGGTATAGAGGATTTGATGCTTTGCCGACAGAATGGTCGCGATCATTTCCTTCACGCTGGTCTTGCCGTTTGAGCCTGTTAACGCCACGCAAATCGGATTGATTTGATCACGGACATAAGCCCCTATCGCGCCCATGGCTTTTTGGCAATCGGGCACAATCAGCTGCGGAATATCAAAGGCTAATTCGCGCTCGACCATTAACGCCGCGGCGCCGTTCTCAATAGCGGTTGCAGCAAAATCATGGCCATCAAAACGCTCACCCTTTAAGGCTACAAACAGGGTTGCAGCGCCGATTTTGCGGCTATCACTGCTTAAATCTTCGATGGTGACGTCGTCACCGACTCGAAACGTACCTAAGTGTTGACTTAGGGTCTCGAGAGAAAGAGGGATCATCTTAATTGCTCCGATAACTGGCGTGCCAGGGCGCGTTCATCATAGTCATGACGCACACCTGCCGCCTCTTGGTAAGTTTCGTGGCCTTTGCCCGCAAGCAAGATCACATCGCCAGGTTTCGCCAATGCCACAACCTCTTTAATTGCTGCGATACGGTCAACCTGAGTCAATGCCTGCTGAGGGTGGGTTAGCCCTTGGATAATATCGGTAATAATTTGCGCGGGGTCTTCACTGCGCGCATTGTCGCTGGTCACCATAATGCGGTCGGCATATTGCTCTGCAGCTTTGCCCATCAAAGGACGCTTGCCCTTATCACGGTCGCCACCACAGCCAAATACGCACCATAAATCACCAGCACAATGGCGACGTAGCGCGTTTAACGCTTGTTCAATCGCATCTGGTGTATGGGCATAATCGACCACTAAGGTGATGTTATTCGCAGTCGTGAAACGCTCCATACGACCTGCGACGGGCGTTAGGTATTGCACTTGCTCGGCTAACGCTTTCATATCAAAACCTTGCAGATACAGGGCTGAGAGCGCCGCGAGTAAATTAGAGAGATTAAAGGTACCAAGAAGTGGTGAGTGAATTTCAGTTTCGCCCTCGGGCCACACTAAGGTTGCACTGACACCTTGATCGTCAAACTTGGCATTTTTAGTATAAAAAGCCGCGGCTTGATGACCTTCAATACTAAAGCCCCACATTTGCGCAGGCACAGATTTAAGTTCAGTCAACCAAGACTCGCCAACCGTGTCGTCGAGATTCAATAAACCGTGACCTAAGGTGCTGAAACGAAATAGGCTTTGCTTAGCGGCGACATAGCTTTCCATGTCGCCGTGGTAATCGAGGTGATCGCGCGTCAGATTGGTAAACACGGCAACATCGAATGGTACTGCATCGACGCGGCCTTGCACTAAGCCGTGGCTCGACACTTCCATGGCGCAGACACTCGCGCCTTGGGCTTCAAAGTCATGCAACTGACGCATTAGGGTAATCGCATCGGCTGTGGTGTTACCGCTATCGACGAGCTCGCCCCAGAGACCATTGCCAAGGGTGCCCATCACGGCGGCTTTGCGGCCGAGCGACGTTATCAGCTGGGCAGTCAGTTGGCTTGTCGAGGTTTTACCATTTGTGCCAGTAATACCAATCACCCCAAGGGATGTTGTCGCAGACTGATGCGCTAAGGGATAACGCTGGGCGGCGATAGCTGATACTTGGCGACTCAACTGGAAGAAATAAATCTGTACGCCGTGCTCGGCATTATCGCTGTGCAACACTTTGCCATGCTGATCAGCATCATCCGTGTGGACTAATACGGCTGCGGCACCTAAATCTAAGGCTTTTTCAATAAACTGTCTGCCATCAACCTTATGTCCTGGCAGCGCCAAAAACACATCGCCGCGACGTATTGCGCGGCTATCTAAGGTCAAATCGTTGAAGGACTGCGCGCCGGCATAATGCAGCCAAGGCGCGAGCAGATCCCGTAATAACATCATTCTGCTCTCCCGGCGGCGATACCCGCCAATTGCACTTGTTCTTTATCGGTAATGGGTTCAACGTTTAACATTTGCAGTGCGCCAGACATGACTTTGGCAAATGCCGGCCCCGCCACTGAACCACCATAATAGAGATCGCCCTTGGGCTCGTTCACCACCACCACTATCGCTAACTTAGGATTATTCGCCGGGGCAACACCTGCAAATAAAGCAACATAATCATCACCATAACCGCCAGCAACCGCCTTACGACTGGTGCCTGACTTGCCCGCAACCGGATAACCATCGATATGCGCCAAGGTGCCGGTGCCGCCTTTTTCTGTCACGCCGACCAGCATTTGCATCACATCGTGGGCCACCTCTTCAGAAATAACTCGCTCACCGACGGGGGGCTTTTTCAGTTTCATGATTGAGACGGGGAATAAGGTGCCGCCATTGCCTAAAGTGGCATACATGCGCGCAAGTTGCAGTGTGGTTGCCGTTAAACCGTAACCGAAGGACAAGGTGGCGCGCTCAAAGTCAGACCAACGGTGGCGGTCTTGAATAACCCCCGCGCTTTCACCCGTAAGGTTGATCCCTGAAAAACTACCGAGCCCCATAGATTGATAGGTGCCGAGTAACTGCTGCACCGGAATAGATAAGGCCAATTTACTGATGCCGACGTTACTGGATTTCGCCAGAATACGCGCCAAACTCATGTCGCCGTAGTTGGCAGGGTCGCGCACTTGGCGGCCGCCTAAACGCATCCAACCCGGTGAAGTGGCAATAATGTCAGTCGATTTGACTGTGCCCGCTTCAAGCGCCGCAGCCACTACAAAGGGCTTAATGGTCGAACCTGGCTCGAAAGTATCCGTCATGGCGCGGTTACGCATTCTGAAGGTTTGCAGATTGTCGCGCGCATTAGGGTTGTACGAAGGTGTATTTACCATCGCCAAGACTTCACCAGTGTGAATATCGAGTACGACGATGGAACCTGAGGTCGCTTGGTTCATCTCTGTGGTGCGTTTCAGCTCGCGGTACGCTAACTGCTGAATCCGTTGATCTATGCTGAGCACAAGATCATTCGGGCTTTCGCCTTCTTGGATAATATCGAGGCGCTCAACCACATGACCATCACGGGATTTACGCACTTTCTGTTTTGAAGGCGTGCCCGTTAGCCAGCTGTTATAAGCATTTTCTACGCCTTCAATTCCAACATCATCAATATTAGTGATACCGATAAGCTGAGCAGTGATTTCACCACCAGGGTAATAGCGGCGGGATTCAGATTTGAGGAAAACACCGGGTAATTTCAGCTGAGTGATGTAGTCCGCGACCGCAGGGGTAATTTGGCGTTTCAAGTAGGTAAAGCGTTTGGTGGGATTACTGCGCACCCGATCTAATATGTCTTCTACGGGTTCATGCAACACATCAGCTAAAGCTTGCCAGCGGCGCATATCCGCAAAGCCATTGTTATCGTTAACTTGTTTAGGATCGGCCCAAACGGCACGCACTGGCACACTGACGGCCAACATGTCGCCATTGCGATCGGTGATCAAACCACGCTGCACCTCACGGCTCGTGGTCCGTAAGGTACGCATATCGCTTTCATGGCGTAATTTGTCAGGTTCGATAATTTGAATGTAGGCTGCGCGTCCCACTAGGCTGCAAAATAGCGTACACACAAACCCCACCACTACGTATAAACGCCAATGGATTAGTTGTGGTTTCTGCGGTTTGCTTACCCGTTTGATTTTCGCTTGCCTAGTCATATCTTCCCTATACTCACGGCACCTTTACCACAACTTCTTCGCTGGGTAACGGACGACTCATGTTGAGTTCCTTAGAGGCAATGCGCGTAATACGACTGTGTTCCGTCTGCGATTGCTCTTCTAATAATAAATTGCGCCACTCAATATCTAATCTGTCTCGCTCCTGCAGTAACTGATCCCACTGGGTCGTTAGTTGGCGGCTAATATGGCTGCCATAAACAACCGCGACCGCATTGCAGAGCACGAGCAGAGCTAATAACAAGATCCATTTGTGCAGCCATAAATCGTGTAAGACGATCCGTGGCAGATTGATCGAGGGCTTACTCACAGTGCGCCCCTTAGTAATCTAAACGCTCGGCAATGCGTAACACTGAGCTGCGAGCTCTGGCATTGCGTTCGATTTCTTCGTCGGATGGCATAATCGCCTTGCCCACGGCGCGTAACTTACGCGACTTGTTAATTTGATCTTCAGTGACCGGAAAACCATGCGGCACACTTTCGCCTTGGCTATGGCGGCGAATAAAGCGCTTAACGATACGATCTTCTAAAGAATGGAAACTGATGACCGACAAGCGCCCTTGGGGAGCTAGTACATTGACCGCACCTTCAAGCGCTTGATCAATTTGATCTAATTCACTGTTGATATAAATACGTATGGCCTGAAACACCCGAGTCGCTGGGTGCTTATTCCGTTCTTTACTTTTAGTGATACGCGCGATCAAATCGGCTAAATCTTTAGTTCGTAAAAACGGGGTTTTTTCACGATCCGCAGCGATACAACGGGCAATATGGCGGGCGTTTTTCTCTTCGCCATAGGTCTTAAATACCCAAGCCATATCCTCAATTTCTGCGCGGGCTAACCACTGAGCAGCCGTTTGACCTTGACTGTTATCCATCCGCATATCGAGCGGGCCATCACGCATAAAACTAAAACCACGTTCGGCATCGTCAAGCTGAGGTGAAGACACACCTAAATCGAGTAATACGCCATCTATTTTGCCCACAAGCCCTAGCTCTTCAACGTAATCGGCTAATTGGCCAAAACCACCATGCACGATTTGAAAGCGTGGATCGTCAGCAAATTGTTTTGCCGCTTCAATCGCTTGAGGGTCACGGTCGATTGCGATCAATCGGCCATTTTCACCGAGTTGCTGCAACACTTGTCTTGAATGACCACCGCGGCCGAACGTGCCATCGATATAGATGCCATCGTCTTTGATGTTTAAACCGCCAACCGTTTCTGCTAGCAGCACGGATAAATGGGCAAATTCCTGACTCATTACTCTCTTCTTATTTAGTTATCGCGACTCGTTAAAGTGAAAAATCCGCGAGACGCTCGTTACTAGCAAGCTCCTCACTTCGAATCGTTTCCTGACACTCATCGATTTGCTGCAGCCAAGATTGCTCATCCCACAGCTCAAATTTGTTCAATTGCCCCACCAGCATGATGCGCTTATCTAAATTGGCATATTGCCTTAGCGGTGGTGGCAGTAATATGCGCCCATTACCGTCGAGCTCCACTTCGTGGGCGTAACCGAGTAACAGACGTTTTAACGATCTCTGGGTTTTATCGGTATCGGAAAGCTTTAACAACTTAGCTTCGATCAATTCCCATTCATGGATTGGATACAAGAGTAAACAAGCGGATTGGATGTCGACGGTAATCACGATGCGGCCTTGGTGCTCAAGCTGCAAAGGTTCGCGGTATCGCACTGGAATAGCGATCCGTCCCTTTGTATCTAAGTTGATAGCACTGGCTCCACGAAACACGCTAATTCATCCTTTCCTGTGATTTTTGATCCACAAATATCCACTATTTCCCACAACTGCTAAGTTTAGGGACAGTCGACAAGCAATGTCAAGGGATGGGATCCTTTTATAAATCCAGTCGGCAAGCGGGTTAGCAGCATGTTGAGCACTTAACCTAGCGACAAACTTTTGACATGAAAGACCAAGAGAGATCGACTAAACAGAAGAAACTACAGGAATAAATTGCGCCGAAATATTCAGCAACCTTTTGCTTTCAGGCGCTTGCGATGAAAAAAATGGGGGATTAATTCTGTATTTGTGGGATTTCACGGGTCGAGGAATAACCTTAAACCCAAAAAAGTAACAAAATAAACTTAAATTCAACCTTATTAGACAGTCAAAAAAGAGTTGGATTTAGCACGAAAATCTAAATAATTATCCGAGATAAAGACGATCATCTTTTTGCAGATGGTTGAATATTAATGTCACGATTGCGAGAAAGCTCAACGTTCCCACTCCAAATCCCGCAAAAGCACCACGCGAATCCAACAAACTCACCTCAATTTTGCACTCGCTACTATTGTTCCTTCTCAACCACTATTGATTCCTTCTCAAGCACTGTAGTTGCTTCACAATAAGTGCCGCTTTGGTTAGCATCGATTGCTCGTGCTTAGATCTTAACCCCCCTCATTCGCCTTAACGACTTAAACCGCGTATAGTCTAAATATTGACCGACTCCTGCCGATAACATGTTGAGAGGTGTAATAACAAGGAGGCGTTATGAGTGGATTGGATAGCATTTATGCCATGCTTGCGCAGCCAGTGAAAGCCGTGTTGCACCCTAAACGGGTCGTCGACCAAGTGAGTAGTGCAACCGCAAATGCCCCCGATAGCCATGAAACACCGCAGTCGCAGTTACCCCCAACGTTAGAAGGGCGCGACGCGAAAGTCAGGGAGAGACGCAAAGATGCTGATAACAACAAGAATAAGAAACGCCGTGCATCGGATGAGCCCGAAGAATTAAAAGAAGGTGTCGTGCTTGAAGTGACCGACGATACCGCGGAAATCAAAAAGCCACCGAGCCAACATATTATTGATGTTGAAGTATAAATCCGTACTGATATAAAACGGAAAAGGCGCAATCCTATTGGATTCGCGCCTTTTTATTCACCACAATCGAGTCACATTTCAAACCAACCCAATCTCAAACTTAATATCGAATTTAAGCATGCCTCAAGTCCAACGACTTGAGTTGAATGGCTTAAGTCGAATAGCTTAGTAGGCGCGAGTTCTGGCGACGGCATCTTGCCAACCTGCGTATAACCGCCCCCGAGTCTCGGCGTCAATATTGGGGATGAAATGCTTATCGATACAAGCTTTATGTTCAAGCTCTATGACACTCTCCCAAAAGCCCACCGCCAAGCCAGCTAAAAATGCCGCGCCCAAAGCGGTTGTCTCACAAACACTCGGCCTTAATACTTCGACATCGGTGATATCGGCTTGAAACTGCATCAAAAAATCATTGGCGACCGCGCCGCCATCCACCTTCAAACGCTTAAGGCTAACGCCACTGTCTTTGGTCATGGCATCGAGTAAATCTTTACTCTGATAAGCAATGGATTCTAACGCCGCACGAATAATATGATTACGGTTGGCGCCACGGGTTAAACCAAAGAGTGCGCCACGGGCATTGGGATCCCAATAGGGCGCCCCGAGTCCAACAAAAGCGGGCACTAAATACACGCCATTGGTATCAGCAACCTTAGAGGCAAAATACTCAGTATCACTGGCGTCACGAATAAGCCCCAGTTCATCCCGCAGCCATTGAATGGTCGCGCCCCCCATGAAGACTGAACCTTCGAGGGCATAGTTCACTTCGCCCTTCGGTCCCACGGCAACTGTGGTCAGTAACCCATGGTTAGAACGCACCGCTTTGGTCCCGGTATTCATCAATAAAAAACAGCCAGTGCCATAGGTATTCTTCGCCATGCCGGGCTCGACACACAGCTGACCAAAAAGCGCCGCTTGTTGGTCACCCGCCATCCCTGCGACTTGAATTTCACTGCCTTCACCGGCAATCCGCGTGGTGCCATAAACACTGCAGGAAGGCTTCACTTCGGGCAACAAAGACAAGGGAATGTCTAAAGCTTCAAGTAACTTGTTATCCCAAGTCAGGCTATGGATATTAAACAGCATAGTACGGGCGGCATTGGTGGGATCGGTGACATGCACTTTGCCCTCGGTTAACTTCCACACTAGCCAAGTATCGATAGTGCCGAACAACAACTCACCGCGCTCGGCTTGCGCACGAGCATTGGGCACATTATCTAGAATCCACTTGATCTTAGTGCCTGAAAAATAAGGGTCGAGTAACAGGCCTGTGTTTTCACGGACATACTCTTCTAGCCCTTGGGCTTTGAGTTGCTCACAAATTTCAGAGCTGCGGCGGCACTGCCACACAATCGCGTTATAGATAGGTTTACCTGTGGCTTTCTCCCAAATGACTGTAGTTTCCCGCTGATTGGTAATGCCAATCGCGGCCACTTCATCGCTGTGGATCCCCGCGCGCGCCAGCACTTCAACTAACACTGAACTTTGGCTTGCCCAGATCTCCATGGGATCATGCTCGACCCAACCCGGATTTGGATACAACTGGGTGAATTCCCGCTGGGACACGCTGACAATGTTTGCGTCGTGATCGAACACTATCGCCCTTGAGCTGGTCGTGCCTTGATCTAAGGCCACCACGTATTTTTTCTGCACGCTACTATCCTATCTGAACTCTCCGCCGCCTTTTTATGCCGGCGAGAATTAACATGAACCACTACTTATGCAATGAATATATTCGCAATTTTCTGCCGTGACCAGCAAGCAAGCCGAAAAACAAAATAACGCCACCATACTATAGCCATAAAAAAGCCCTGAAGATTCAGGGCTTTTTTAAACTACGCAGAACTTACATCTTATAGCTCATCTGGATACCCGCAAGCCACACATCGCCGCTCGCTTCACCGTTAAAGTTAACGACCGCTAAGCCCAGTAGATTTTGCTGTTCGTTGATTGGCGCATCACCTGTTGCTTTGATATACGTCACCGCAAAATCAAGGTTCAGATTCTTAGTCGCCTGATAACCAGCGCCGACAGAGAACCACAGACGGTCAGAGTCTGGAATTGTGGTTGTGCGCCACTCGTCATTTGCTGCGGTTTTGTCTAAAGCAACACCGGCACGCACTAACCAGTCATTATTCACTTGATAAGTGGTTCCCAGCGCGAAACGCCAGTTATCTTCAAAGTGTTCTTCTTTAACTAAATCAGACTCTAAATCTCCCTTAGGTTTAACGTCACCAGGGAAATAAGCCACCAGTTGATCAAATACACTCCAATCGGTCCAGTTCACGCTCGCGTGCATGGCCCAGTTATCGGTCAATTGATGATGGGAAGCAATTTCTGCAAAGGCGGGTAATTCAAGTGGTAAATACCCTTCGATAGACACATCTTGGCCGCCGGTATACAAGACGCCAGAAGCATGACCATCTAAGTCCAATTGCACGCCGCTGTGATACGCAAAACCTAAGCGGTGAGCCGGATTAATTTGCCAGCTTGCACCTAACTGCCAGCCGTAACCCACATCATCACCCTTCATGCTTTTCAGCTCAGTGCCACCAGGAGGTAACATAGCCTGCACGGGAGCAGGCAGATCAGGTTTGATGCCATCGACCCAACCGGGTAATGAAGCACCAATTTCGCCTTCACCATAAACGATACGTACACCAGCACCGACGCTAACAGCATCATTGATGCGATAAGCGATGTTTGGATTAAACTCAACGGTTGTAACTGAAGTCTTGTTACCAAAAATAGCCGCAGCGTGAGTCGCAGGTAATTCAGTGGCTAGACCATAGTTAGAATTTACCGCTAGGCCCCAAGTCCATTGATCATTTAACTGATTTGAGTAGTAAAAGTTTGGTACGAGTGCGTCATCGGCCACATCCAATGCATCACCAGCTATCACTTTAGGATTTGGGCCAATTAACGGCGAGCTAATGCTGACATCGCCAGTCACATCGACGTTTGGCATGACATAAATACCACCCGTCGATAACTGACGACCTTCGAGATAAGTCAACATGGCTGGATTACGTGCTTGAGCCGAAGCGTTATCCGCCATAGCCGCTTCACCGGCAAAGGCGCGGCCTAAGCCTGTGGCAGAATATTCGGCTAATTGAAAACCAGCGGCATGGAGTTGAGTCGTTGAACTTAACAAGGCTGCAGTGACAGCCAAAGTCAGAAGACGTTTTTGCATCGTTATTCTCTAATAATATTATTGTTATCTGTACTACTTAAATGAGTACTGCGGCGTTCAGGCAAAATAGAGCAAACACTCCAGATTGAATGCGAAGCAGTTTACTTATGCAGAAGATGTTTGCAACCAAAGGAGATAAAACAGACAAAAACTCTAGCTAACGATGACTTTAAAACAGATTTAGTGACCAATATCACCATTTAAACAAAACTCAGCCTATATTCGCCCAGTTACTATTCGCAGTGCTGATTAACTCAATATGGTGAAATAAAAAATAACCATAATAAACAACACAGTAAAATTAAAAATCGCAGAAACACGTGTAAATCATTCAGATGTAACAAATTCAGCATAAATCACTATCGATACAAAAATCCTATGACACACAAACAGCAGTAAAAATTTATCACTTAAAATACAACTAGTTAAACCATGAGTAGATGATGATTTAAAACAAAAGCGCCTAGGTGTTAACCTAGGCGCTTAAATATGGACTCAACACCAGTACAAATGTGCGCTGAAAAACTAACGGCGCCAACCTTGGATTTGGGTTTCGTACTGACTGATTTGCGCAGCGTGGGACAAGGTCAACCCAATTGCATCTAAACCGTTTAGCAGCTTATGCCTTGCCGATTCTGCCAGCGTAAAACTAAACTCGGCGCCCGACGGTGAAATCACTTTGCAGCTTGTGAGATCAACAGTTATTTGTGCGCCTGCTTCTGCCGCCACTTCATCCATTAATTGGCGCACCTGCGCGTGAGTTAACGCCACAGGTAACAGGCCATTATTGATTGAGTTACCGTAAAAAATGTCAGCAAAACTCGGCGCAATAATCGCACGCAGACCAAAGTCTGCCAGCGCCCAAGGCGCATGTTCGCGGCTTGAACCACAACCAAAGTTTTCCTGCGCCAAAAGAATCGACGCGCCTTTATAGCGGCTTTGATTCAATGAAAACTCAGGGTTAGGCAGATCGCCCGCATCATCTAAATAACGCCAGTCGTGGAATAAGTGCACGCCAAAACCATCGCGCGTCACCTTAGACAAAAACTGTTTCGGAATGATCTGATCCGTATCGATATTGGTGCTGTCTATCATGACCGCAAGCCCGGTATGGGTCGTAAAAGGTTGCATTAACTTCTCCTCTTGGGTTTACGGTAATTAGTAAGGTTTACGAATATCGACAAAATGCCCCGCCACCGCAGCGGCTGCAGCCATTGCTGGACTCACCAAATGGGTACGACTGCCGCGACCTTGGCGACCTTCGAAGTTACGATTACTGGTCGAGGCGCAGCGATCGCCCGCCTCTAATCTGTCATCGTTCATCGCTAAACACATAGAACAACCCGGTAAACGCCACTCAAATCCCGCTTCGATAAAGATTTTATCTAAGCCTTCGGCTTCAGCTTGTGCTTTCACTTGGCCAGAACCTGGAACGACAATCGCGGTGACGCCACTCGCGACTTTACGGCCTTTGGCATGTACGGCGGCGCTGCGTAAATCTTCAATCCGTGAGTTAGTACAAGAAC
Organism: Shewanella sp. SR1; assembly: GCF_020447145.1. NCBI lineage: Bacteria > Pseudomonadati > Pseudomonadota > Gammaproteobacteria > Alteromonadales > Shewanellaceae > Shewanella > Shewanella sp. SR1. The sequence goes on from NZ_JAJAEF010000010.1 coordinate 27,657, forward strand.
CGATAAACACCTTGTTGATACTGATGTCTGTCATCGGCGTACCCGCACTCAGGCCAATGTATTCTAAAGCCTTTTCCATACTAGCTCGGGTGCTTGGGTTAGCTTCATTAATGGGATCTGGTACTTTGCCATCGATTGCCACCACTTGGCCAGGGTTAGTACCCCAAGTCAATTGCGGTGCAATATCGGCGGCATCTAACTCAACGACAGCATCAAACACCGCGCCGTCATCGGTTTTAATGGCTTTCCAGTAAGCGACAGCCTCTGCCCAATCTTCGCCCTTTGGCGCAAACTCGCGGCCTGCTAAATAATCGAAAGTGGTTTGATCCGGCGCGACCATGCCCGCCTTAGCCCCCATCTCAATCGCCATGTTACACACTGTCATGCGGCCTTCCATCGACAGGGCTTCGATCGCCTCACCGCAGAACTCCACCACGTAGCCAGTACCACCATCCATACCGATTTTGCCAATAATAGCGAGGACGATATCTTTGGCGGTCACGCCATCGGTGACATGGCCACGCACTTCAATCTTCATGGTCTTAGCTTTTAACTGACGCAGGGTTTGCGTCGCTAGAACGTGCTCAACTTCCGATGTACCAATCCCAAACGCCAATGCACCAAAAGCACCGTGGGTGGCGGTATGGGAATCGCCACACACAATCACAGTTCCCGGTAAGGTAATGCCTAACTCTGGGCCCATCACATGCACAATACCTTGATTAGGATGATGAATATCATATAAGCGCACGCCAAAGTCTTTACAGTTTTGCGCTAGGGTTTCCACCTGAGTGCGCGCCATCGGGCTTAGGGCATCTAAGCTGGCGCTGCGGGTTGAAGTATTATGATCCATAGTGGCAAAGGTTTTTTCCGGCGCGCGCAGCTTACGGCCCGCGACTTTCAAACCGCTGAATGCTTGAGGTGACGTCACTTCATGGACTAAATGTCTGTCAACATAAATGACCGGCGCTTCGCCTTCAGGAGAAGCAACGATATGTGCATCCCATACTTTTTGGTACAAGGTCTTTGCGTTCGTCATTACACACCTTCCTTTATAGCATTGGCGATAAAGTCACCCATTTCTGCCGTCGATTTCGCTTCACTACGCTTGTCGCTGCTCAATAACTCACCGGTTAAATAGCCAGAGTTCAAGGCTTTACTCACGGCGCGTTCAATCGCACTCGCCGCTTCTTCTTGTTTCAAGCTATGACGCAACATTAATGCTGCTGACAGAATTTGCGCGACTGGGTTGGCTATCCCTTTACCTGCGATATCCGGCGCACTGCCACCTGCTGGTTCGAACAAACCAAAGCCACTGCTGTTCATGCTCGCCGATGACAACAAGCCCATAGAGCCGGTTAACATGGCGATTTCGTCGGATAAAATGTCACCGAACAGGTTAGAACATAACATCACATCGAACTCATCGGGGCGACGCAGCAGCTGCATGGTCGCGTTATCGATATAGATATGTTCCAGCTCGACATCGGGGAAATCAACCGCCACTTCTTCAACCACTTGGCGCCACAACACTGAACAAGCCAGTACGTTGGCTTTATCCACTGAGGTTACTTTTTTACGGCGACCACGAGCGGCTTCAAAGGCGATGCGGGCGATACGGCTAATTTCGCGGCGGCTATAGCGCATGGTATCGAAGGCTTCTTCATTCTCGCCTTCACCTTGGCGGCCCTTTGGTTTACCAAAATAAATGCCGCCGGTTAACTCACGCACACATAAAACATCAAAGCCACGGGCAGAGATATCGCTACGCAGCGGTGACATATGCTCTAGGCCATCGTGCAGTTTGGCTGGGCGCAGATTGCAAAACAGTTCGAAGTGACCACGCAGAGGCAATAGCGCGCCGCGCTCAGGTTGTTCATTTGGCGGTAACTTTTCCCACTTAGGGCCACCGACTGAACCAAATAGAATCGCATCAGCCGCTTCACAACCTTTTAGCGTGGCATCGGGTAGTGGGCAACCGTGGTTATCGATGGCAATACCGCCGACATCGTATTGCGTATATTTGATATTTAAATCGAATCGCGCTTCCACTTCACGCAGCACTTTACGCGCCTCTGCCATCACTTCTGGGCCGATCCCGTCCCCTGCTAATACTGCTACTTGATAACTCATACGCCAGCCAACTCCTTTAAATGTGAATGCTTTATGCTCGACCTTGCTATTTTTTGGAAGCTTTTAGCGACTAGACGCCGCCTAGCTCTCGATTCTTTTGCATGCTTTGTTTGTAATCGGCGACCTTGTCTGCGCGGCACGTTAAGTTCATCACATGCACTAAAGCACGCGCCGAAGCTTCCACTACATCGGTCGCTAAACCTACACCGTGGAAGTTTTGCTCGTGGTAAACGGCGGTAATGTCCACTTGACCTAAGGCATTTTGGCCTACGCCCTTAGCGCCTAACTTGTAGCTGATGATGTCGATACGACGATCAGTAGCACGGGCAATGGCGTTATAGGCGGCATCAACGGGACCATTACCGGTTGCGGCTTCGGTTTTAATTTCACCGCCCACTTCAATACGAACGGTAGCTGTGGCAACGCCTTCGGTAGAGTCAGACTGCACCACTAATTGCTGCAATTGATAGTGATTGTCTTCTTCAGCCTGTGCTTCCATAAAGGCTAAGGCTTCTAAATCATAATCAAATACTTGTCCCTTTTTATCTGCCAATTTTAGGAACTCTTCGTACAGCGCATCCATATTGTAATCGTGCTCGCTATAACCCATTTCCTCCATGCGATGCTTGATCACATGGCGACCAGAACGCGAGGTCATATTTAAGTTATTGCGATTCAAACCTATGCTTTCTGGCGTCATGATTTCATAGGTATTTTGCGCTTTTAACATGCCATCCTGATGGATACCCGACGAATGGGTAAAGGCATTGGCACCGACAATTGCTTTGTTAGCCTGCACAGGCATGTTGCATAACTGGCTGACTAAATTAGAAGTACGGTGGATTTCCTTGGCGTTAATGCCCGTTTCCAAACCCAACATGCCCTTACGCGTCGCTAAAATCATAGCGATCTCTTCCAATGAACAGTTACCCGCACGCTCACCTATACCATTGATCGTACATTCGATTTGACGTGCACCGTGTTGCACTGCGGTTATCGAGTTCGCCACTGACAAACCTAAGTCATCGTGGCAATGCACTGAGATCACCGCTTGGTCGATATTCGGCACGCGGTTAAACAGGGTTTGGATAATAGTGCCAAACTCGCTTGGCACTGTGTAACCGACCGTATCGGGAATGTTAATGGTACGCGCGCCAGCAAGAATGGCGGCCTCCACCATGCGACACAGATTGTCGATTGGCGTACGCCCCGCATCCTCACAGGAAAACTCCACATCGTCGGTAAAGCGACGGGCGTATTTCACTGCGCCCACCGCCATTTCTAACACTTGATCAAACGAGCGCTTCAGCTTGCTTTCCACATGAATCGTCGATGTCGAAATAAACGTATGGATACGGAATTGATCAGCAACAGACAAGGCCTGCGCCGCAGCATCTATGTCCTTTTCAAGTGCACGGGATAACGCACAAACGCGGCTATTTTTGATGGTGCGCGCTATGGTTTGCACCGACTCAAAATCACCGGGTGATGAGACAGGAAAACCCACTTCCATCACATCAACACCTAGACGTTCCAGCGCCATGGCGATCTGTAACTTTTCTTTGACCGAAAGGCTTGCGGCTAACGCCTGCTCACCATCACGTAAGGTCGTATCAAATATAATTACTCTGTTAGACATCTCGCTTCTCCATGGAACGTCACCGTTCATTATTTAACTTTTGCCGTATTCAGATACAAAAAACCCCGCAACATTGGTGCGGGGTTTGTGAATGCTTTGCCTATTTATCGAGCGTGCAACACTAAGACCTCCGCGTATAAACCGCGAGGAGAGAGAGGAGGAGGTCGAGTTTGCTGCTAATTCTATTCATTTTATTTAAATATTTATTCTGTTCAAATAATCTAGGACGGTTAATATTTAACTTGCCTAGCCGAGAGTGTCAACCCTAATTTTTTCATGTTCCACTCATTCGACCTGTCTTAAGGCCAATAACTGTGAGTTCTATCCCCAAATAAGTGATCGATTCCACAGAATTAACTCGCTGTTTGGATTCAGAAAGCACTGGGATGTGTTAACTTATTCCCCTTAGAAAATAATAGTTTTTTATGCAAAAAACGATTAAGAAAAGTTATAATCTCGCCTTAGTGATTACGGATATTAGAGCTTACGCATTTTATGGAGCACAAAATGGATTTTCGCGTCTTGGTACTGAGCCTGTTGTTATGGCTGATCCCCTTTGGGGCGAGTGCTATAGACCAGTTGGATGAGCTCACAGAACTCGTCTACCAATATCCCAGTAAAGCCCTGACTCAAATCACTGCCTTAGAAAAACAATTTACAACCAGTGCCACTTCTGACATTAATCGACTCAGATTGAGTGTATTGAAATGCCAAAATCTGCTGCAACTGGGTGAGAACGAAGCCGCGATCAACGTAGCTCAGCTAGGCGAGGCCAATGCTAAGCAGCTTAAGCTCGATCAAGTTCGCCCCTACTTTTTGATTTGCCAGGCCGACGCCAATCTCAACTACAACAATATTCAGAATGCGCTGCCCTTGCTGGATTCAGCCATTACCTTAGCGCGACGCTATCAACAACCCCAAGCCTTAGTCGATGCCTTGCGTTTACGTGGTCAGCTCGATACCGACACCGATAACTTTTCCTCTGCCATCGAAGATTTACGTCTGGCCATCGATATTTATCCAGACATTCATACTCAGACCCAGAATTGGGTTTGGCCACCACAGGCTTATATTTATGCGGCCATGGGTAATTTACTCTACGCAACCCATGATTTCCCTCAGGCCATGTATTACACCAACTTAGGAATACAGAGCTCAGATGCCAAGGGCAAAGTGTTACATATCATTCTACGAAATGCGGCCAGAATAGCGCTCGATAATCAAGAGTTCGATTACAGTGATAAACTCGAAAAACAAGCAAAAGCACTACTGCCTGAACTCGGTTCGCCACTTGAGCTTGCCTACAGCTATGCCATTTTGGCATCGATTGCGCTCGATAAAGGCCGCATCGACACAGCCGAAGAATACCTTTCTATCGCCATCAATACCTTCAAGAAGCACAATCAGCAATTGGCTATGATGCGCTCGACCCGTCTGCTGGCACAAATACGCTTTGCCCAACATCAAGACGATGCCGCATTAATCCTAATGAATCACGCCATTGAACAAGCTGAAAATCTAAAGCAGTATTCTGATCTCAAAGGATTTTACGGGATCATGAGCGATCACTACTTAGTGCAAGGAGATTTTAAGCAGGCCTATTCTTTCTTACTCAAACGCTATCGAGCTGCCGAACTCGCCAATCAAGGGATGAACACTGCACGGATATTGCAATTTAAAGCCCGCCTGAATCAACAAGATTTGCAACAGGATCAGAATAGTCCTGCGCCACAAAAGGCATCGATCCTCCAAGAGTTAAATCTAGACTGGGCCTATAGCACACTATTTTTAATTGCGATGACGTTACTCGGCGGGGCTATTTGGTATTTGATTGATAAGCAAAATAATCGCGCGCCCCGTATCGAAGGTGAGGAGCCTGCGGAAACTCTGCTCCAACAAGTCACATCGGCCTTAAACATTGCCAAACAAGGTAATTATCCGCTGTCTTTATTACTTTTTAATGCGAGTCAAATACGGCAAGTTGACTTGCCGCCCCTGCAGGATGAGCTACAACACAGACTGCGAGAGCAAGATAAGTTAATCCGATATTCAATGGATGAAATTGTGATTATCCTACCGCACACCTCTGCTGCTGGTGCTAAGAAAGTAGTCAATCAATTAGTGGCGTGTATTCAACCTTGGCAGGGGTCAAGCAAGGTCAATATTGGTATCGCGGCAATGCAACAGTTTGATACGTTAGAGTCTTTAATTAAGCGCGCCAGTATCAATCAATTGGGCAAGGTTAAAATCAGTGAGAATAATCCAAACTATTATTCTCCCGCTAAATAAGCCGCGATTTCATCGAGAAAAGCGTCGCCGAAACGACTCAGTTTACGCTCGCCCACTCCGTTAACGGCGAGCATTTCCCCTGCACTGGTCGGCATCATGGCGGCCATTTCTGCGAGGGTTGCGTCGTTAAACACTAAATACGGTGGCACATCCTGCTGCTCAGCTATGGTTCTTCGCAGTAACTTGAGTCGCGCGAATAGCTTACGGTCGTAATTCAGCGGCGCCTTAGACTGGCTCACCTTACGTTTTGTGGTCGTTAACTGAATACGCGGTTCGGCGAGCATTAACGCCACCTCACCTTTGAGTACTGGTCGTGCCGATGGGTTTAAGGTTATAGATGAACCTCGCGTCACATCTTGACTCGCCAGTCCCAAATGGATTAACTGACGGATCACGCTCAACCAATACTCATGACTCTTATCTTTGCCAATTCCCCAAGTCGTAAGTTTATCATGGCCTCGGTCAACAATAGGGGCGCCTTTCGAGCCGCGCAACACTTCAATTAAGTGATTAATACCAAAACGCTGGCCTAAACGGAAAATACATGACAACACCTTTTGCGCATCTTCGGTGCCGTTATAACGCTTAGGCGGATCGAGGCAAATATCGCAGTTACCACAGGGCTCTAGTGCGCTCTCATCAAAGTAATGCAATAGCACTTGGCGACGGCAGGTTTGCGCCTCAGCAAACGCCGCCATAGTATTAAGTTTATGGAATTCGACTTGCTGCTGCGACCCGGGCTCAGACTGTTCAATTAAATGTCGCACCCGGCCAATATCGGCAGGATCAAACAACATAAAGGCCTCGGCATCGAGCCCGTCGCGACCCGCTCGGCCCGTTTCCTGATAATAGGCTTCGATACTTTTAGGGATATCGTAATGCACCACAAAGCGCACATTCGATTTATTGATCCCCATACCGAAAGCCACAGTGGCGACAACGATATCGATTTGATCTTTAAGGAAACTGTCCTGCACTGCGCCACGGTCTTCCTGCGTCATTCCCGCATGATAGGCCTTAGCATTAAAACCTTGCAGACATAAACGATCGGCAACCTCGTCGACACGGCGGCGACTGCTACAGTAAATAATCCCGTTGGTGCCATTTTGCTGGGTTAAAAAATGCCGTAACTGATTAGCAGCATTGAGCTTTTCCGCCACTGTGTAGCGAATATTAGGCCTGTCGAAACTAGAGAGTAAACGGAAAGGGTCAATCCCAAGTCGCTCGCAAATACTCTGCCGAGTTGCCTGATCCGCCGTTGCCGTCAGCGCCATCATGGGCACATAGGGGAAGAGTTGTTTTAGCTGACCGAGTGCCGCATATTCAGGGCGAAAATCATGACCCCATTGACTGATACAGTGCGCCTCGTCGATGGCAAACATCGCTAGCTGCAACGACTGCATTCGCTCAATAAAATCTGCGCTTAATAAGCGCTCTGGTGACACATAAAGCAGTTTTAACTCACCGTGGCGCAGCTGCCTTAATACTTCGGCGCTCTGCTCTCGCGGCAATGAAGAATTGAGATAAGCCGCCGCAACACCGGTTTGCAACAAGCTATCGACTTGATCTTTCATCAAAGAAATCAATGGAGATACGACAATCGTAATGCCATCCATCAGCAACGCGGGGAGTTGATAGCACAGACTCTTACCGCCGCCCGTTGGCATGATCACTAAGCAATCTTGCCCGCCGCAGACACGTTCTATCACCTCCCGCTGACCGTCCCTAAAGTCACGGTAACCAAACACCTGTGCGAGGCGTTGCGAGAGCGGATCATCATGCGTGTCGAGTACGAGCTTTTCCATGGATCTTCTATGTCAAAAGTGAGGGGGCCTATTCTATACCCAAACTAGTTCAAAATGCAGGATTCAACGGTAATTTAAAGCGCTTTAGACGAGGCAATTCACCACGATTGTAGCTATTTTAACCCCTAGTGGACTAAGCCAAAAATAACGAACGCGGGGTAAAGTGCTTTAAAGCCCGCCGAGACGGAGCGCCGAAGGCATTCTGAAACTCACAGGTTGCGCTAACTTGGGTATAGAGGCCTAAACCGCTCTGTCTTGCGTCAATATGAGATCATCCGTCTAGGTTATTTCGTTACAGTACTTTCATTTCAGCGACAGAGTTGCATTCGCGGTGAGCTTCACTGTAGATTAATTGCTCTAAGCCGCACTTTGTTCATCTCAGTGTTGATAACAAATCCAATTACGCCTAATGCAGTCACTCAGTGACAAGGACACAATAATGACCAGCCCAATCCAAGCCGAAGCTTTGAGAAGAGTCGCAGCAGTATTTGATCAACATGTCCCTTTCCATAATCTACTCGGACTCGATATCAAGCGTTATGACATTGATGGCGTTGAAGTCGTGATCAACATGAAGCCTGAGCTAATTGGCAATATCCACCAGCAAATCCTCCACGGCGGTGTGACCGCCACGGTACTCGATGTGGTTGGCGGACTCACGGCCTTTGCAGGACTGGTCGCCAGTCGTGATGATTGGACGGTCGAAGAGCTGCAGCAACGCCTGCAAACCCTAGGCACTATTGACATGCGCGTCGATTATCTGCGGCCGGGACGCGGCCTCACCTTTACCGGGACGGGCAGCGTGATCCGTGCGGGCAATCGGGTGTCTGTGTGCCGCATGGAATTGCATAATGAGCAAGGCACACATATCGCTTTTGGGACAGGCACTTATATGGTGGGCTAGCCGTTTCACCGCAGATAACTCATTTACCGTATTAAAGATCAAAGCCAGTAAACATCTTGATTAGCAAGATGTTTACTGGCTTTAATCGGCTATTTAATTTCTTATCGAGATATTCTGTAACCAAAAGAACGCGGCGATACCCTTGAGTCAGCGGTCAGACACACCTACAATCGCCGTCTTGTTGTCCTTCGAAGATGTCTCATGCAAGATCTTGAATACCGCAAAGGGATCCTACTCGCCGTCAGTGCTTACTGCATGTGGGGTTTTGCGCCTTTATATTTCAAATTACTCAATCATGTCTCCGCCACCGAAATTTTGCTCCATAGGGTGATTTGGTCGTTCGTGTTTATGCTGATCATCATGCAGTTTATCGGCGGGTTCTCACGCTTACGCTTACTGTTTAAACAACCTAAACAGCTGATGGTTCTCACCATTACTTCCATACTGATCGCGGGAAACTGGCTGCTATTTATCTGGGCGGTGAATAACGATCACATGCTCGATGCAAGCCTAGGTTACTTCATCAACCCTCTGCTCAACGTCTTGCTTGGCATGTTATTTCTAGGCGAAAGGTTACGTAAATTGCAATGGTTTGCGGTCGCACTCGCCAGCGCTGGCGTGTTAATCCAATTAATCTCTTTTGGCTCTATTCCGATTGTCTCACTGGCACTTGCGGGCACCTTTGGTTTCTATGCGCTGCTGCGAAAAAAGGTAAATGTGGATGCTAAGGCTGGCTTATTGGTCGAAACCGCAGTGTTATTACCGGTCGCGCTAATTTACCTAGTCGCGACCTTAGACACAGCGACAGCGAGCATGCTGACCAACGATTGGCAACTGAATCTGATGTTAATGGCAGCGGGAATAGTGACCACTATTCCTTTACTCTGTTTTGCAGGGGCGGCGGTACGAATTCCATTGTCTATGCTTGGATTTTTCCAATATATCGGCCCAAGTATTATGTTCATCCTCGCGGTGAGTCTGTTCAATGAGCCCTTCGATGCAGAAAAAGGCGTGACCTTCGGCTTTATCTGGAGCGCGCTGCTCGTTTTTACCTTAGATATGGCCTATAAACGCAAAGCGGCGTGATTATTATCACGCCGATACACAGTTACAGAAGTGATGATGACTTCTGTAACTGTGCTAAAAATTCACTCCCTTGCGGCACTGTCAGTAATAAACTGTAGCCTTTAGTCGTTGGCACTAACACTAACTGCGATTTATCTGTTATCGCCAGAAATGCTCTACCTTTTCCCTGCAAATTAAACCAGCCTAATTGAAACCCTGGCATGCCTATGCCGTTGGTTTTAAAGCTCGGCGTTAAATCTGCCTCTTGCTGTAAATCGACTATGCGCGCCTCGGCAGGCAATAAATCCGCGCGGGATAACTGCACTTTATAGAAGGGCACATCCACTGTAAGTTCAGTATCGGTTAACACTAACTCGGCGCTATTGGATTGATAAAAAACCCATGAAAATCCGCCCATCATCACCAGCAATATGCCTAAACTCGCCGACTTCGCTATCTTAGGCATATTTTTTAGCCATAACATCAGCAAGATACCCGCTAAACCGAGCAATAAGACGATAAAACTGAAGATAGAGGTCTGGGTGAAAGGGGCGAGTTCGAAGTATTGAGGACTCATTGGCAGCATCTCCCGTGCAGTGAAGCCTTAATCTGCCAACAAAGACATATTATGTCAACAAAAATGCCAGCGCTAATATGAGTACTAGGCTGGCATTGATTGGATTGATTTAGAACAGCTTAGAGATCGAGCGCGAGAATTTTTGAACGACGTTGATAGTTATACAACTGCTTTTTCTTCTGTGGCAGCGCTTCAACATCTTCAATCACAAAACCATGCTCAAGGAACCAGTGGATGCTGCGAGTGGTCAGCGCAAACAAGCGTGAATAGCCGCGGTTTCTGGCCTGATTGATTATGTTCTTTAGCAGCAAGCTGCCTCTGTCGGCATCGCGATAATCGGGATGCACCACCAAACAGGCAAACTCGCCCGCATTATCCTCTTCAAAAGGATAGAGCGCGGCGCAACCAATCACTAAACCATCGCGTTCAATCAACATGAACTGTTCGATTTCGATCTCAAGCTGCTCACGGCTACGACGCACCAGAATGCCTTGTTCCTCCAATGGACGAATAAGGTTCAGTACACCGCCAATATCAGCGATCGACGCACAGCGTAAACGCTCGGCACTCTCAGTCACGATTTGCGTGCCTATCCCTTCGCGAGAAAACAGTTCCTGCAGCAAAGCGCCATCTTCGAGGTAGCTGACTAAGTGGCAACGCGGCACACCATTACGGCAAGCATCGATACTGGCTTTCAAAAAAGCCATAGTGCCTACGCAGGCAGAACCTTGCTCGGCCAGCTTGCTCATGATGTTTTGCGCATCGTTTGGCATCAATTCGGCAATCACGTCGCCATTGCGATCGAGAATACCGTTTTGAGAGCTAAAACCGATCATCTTGTCGGCTTTAAGCTTGATCGCCACTTGGGTCGCGATTTCCTCGGCGGTTAAATTAAAGCTTTCACCGGTCACAGAAGCCGCAATCGGCCCCATCAACACTATGCAGTGATTATCTAACTGACGTTTTAAGCCTTGCACATCGATACGACGCACTCTGCCGCTTAAGCAAAAATCGATGCCATTATCCACGCCTAATGGCTGGGCAATCACAAAGTTGCCGCTCACTAAGTTAATTTGCGCACCTTGCATCGGCGTATTGCTTAAACTCATGGATAAACGCGCTGTGATATCAAATTGCAGTGCACCCGCAACTTGCTTGATCACTTTGAGCGAGTCTTCATCCGTAATACGCACGCCTTCGTGGTAGGCAGGTTCGATACCATTGACGGCTAATGCAGCATCAATCTGCGGCCTAGCGCCATACACCAACACCACTTTAATCCCTAAACTGTGCAGCAGGGCGACATCATTTAAGATGGCGCGGAAGTGATTCTGAGCCAAAGCTTCACCACCCAGCATGACCACAAAAGTTTTACCTCTGTGAGCATTAACATAGGGGGCAGAGTGACGAAATCCATCAACCAGTTCAGTGGTACGCACGCGTTATTTACACCTCATTTTTGAGCTGGCAGCGTCACGATGACATGCCAGGAATGAATCGCTAACTTTCGCGTATGGTATTGCATTTTAATTCACATATAAAGAATTTATTCTCACTAAAGTGCAGTTTTAATGATTTAAAGTGCTTAGAACCGCACTATTTTATATTTTCAGCAAGTGTTCACACTTTTTTAACTTCACAGGGGATGATTCAGCGGCTTAAGTTTGCGAGGCAATTATCTCAACTTGATGACTAACTACTAAAAAAAGCGCAAAAAAAAAGCCCCTTAAATAAGGGGCTTTTCTCGAAACACTAACCAAGGGTTACTTGATTTTTGCTTCTTTGTAGATAACGTGCTGACGAATAACTGGATCAAATTTTTTGATTTCCATTTTTTCAGGCATGTTACGCTTGTTTTTTTCAGTTGTGTAGAAGTGACCAGTTTTAGCTGTAGAAACTAATTTGATCTTCTCACGATTACCTTTAGCTTTAGCCATGATCTATTATACCTTCTCGCCACGAGCACGAAGTTCAGCAACAACAACTTCGATACCTTTTTTGTCGATCAGACGAATACCTTTAGTAGATACACGTAACTGTACGAAACGCTTTTCTTCTTCTAACCAAAAACGGTGGTTTTGTAGGTTAGGTAAAAAACGACGACGGGTCGCGTTTTTTGCGTGCGAACGGTTGTTACCAACCATCGGCTTCTTGCCAGTAACTTGGCATACTCTTGACATGTCAATCTTCTCCAAAAACAATTTTAACGCTCGAGCATTAATGTGCCTCGTATGGCCGTCGCCCGAGGCACAAAGAGGGCGCATTTTATACACGATCACAGAGTGAAGATCAAGTGTTAGATTAATTAATCCAGCCTCGTTCTGCAAAAGAAACTATCTCTCGATCACCTACAACCATATGGTCCAATAAGGATACGTCTATGGTTGCTAACGCATTTTTTAATCGCTCAGTTATTCGTCGGTCAGCCTGACTGGGCTCGGCAATACCAGACGGATGATTATGACAAACTATAACTGCTGCGGCCTTTTTCTCCAGCACTAAGCTCACCACTTCACGTGGGTACACTGAGGCTGAGTCTATTGTACCGCGGAATAATTCGACAAATTGAATCACTCTATGCTGGCTATCCAGCAGTAAAACTGCGAACACTTCATAGGAGCGATCGGCCAATTGTCTCATTAAATAGTCCCGAGTTAAATCGGGATTTGTTAAAACTTGACCTCTTTGCAGATTTTCCTGCGCTACACGCCGCGCTAATTCGGCCGCAGCTTGAAGCTGGGCGTATTTTACAGGTCCTACGCCCGGAAGTCGACATACCTGATTTCGAGGAGCACAAAGCAGGTTTCTGAGGCCGCCAAACTCGCTAATAAGCGACCTTGCAAGATCAACCGCGTTTAATCCCGCCAAACCGTTCCGCAGTAATACCGCCAATAACTCCGCATCCGACAGTTGCCCCGCCCCTTTTTGTAACAGTTTATCTCTGGGACCTTCACCCTCAGGCCAATCTTTAATGCCCATGCGACCTCCCTGTCATCTCACATATTTTCACTTTACTGAGTATGGACGAGATTTTTTGAACTGGGAGAGTCACTAAAATTCACCGCTTTGTGATATTGTTGGCGGCATTATTTCTATCTCGGATGATGTCTGTGAGTCTGACAAATAAAAACGTCCTGCTGGGCATTGGCGGCGGTATTGCGGCCTATAAAAGTGCTGATTTAGTCCGTCGCTTAAAAGAGCGTGGCTTTGATGTGCGCGTGGTGATGAGCCAAAGTGCGATGGAATTTATCACGCCTTTGACGCTGCAAGCGTTATCTGGACATCCCGTTGCCTCAAGCCTACTCGATCCTGCGGCAGAAGCAGCCATGGGCCACATCGAACTCGCTCGTTGGGCAGATCTCGTCATCATCGCCCCTGCAACCGCAAACCTATTGGCGCGGATTAATGCCGGCATGGCCGATGAGCTGATCACCACCACTTGTCTTGCCACAGAGGCGCCTATCGCCCTGTGTCCGGCAATGAATCAGCAGATGTACCGTAATCTGGCAACGCAGGCGAATTTAACCAGCCTGGCATCCCGCGGCTTTACCCTTTGGGGACCTGCAAGTGGCAGTCAGGCCTGTGGTGAAGTCGGCCCTGGTCGTATGCTAGAGCCATTAGACATCTCCACACTCGCTACGCAGTTTTTTGCCACTCATGACGCTGTTGAACTTAAGCCACTCGCAGGCCAGTCACTGCTGATTACCGCAGGGCCAACCCGTGAGGCGATTGATCCCGTCAGATACATTTCGAATCACAGTTCTGGAAAAATGGGCTTTGCCTTAGCCAAAGCCGCGGCAGATATGGGCGCAACAGTCACCTTAGTCTCTGGCCCAGTGAATCTAAGCACCCCAGAAGGCGTGACCCGCATCGATGTTGAATCGGCGCAAAATATGCTTGATGCTGTGATGAATAACGTTGATAAAAAAGATATTTTTATTGGCTGCGCCGCAGTTGCTGACTATCGAATTAGCGACATCGCCACCTGTAAGATCAAAAAATCGGCGGAAGAAATGCAACTTGCGCTGGTGAGGAATCCTGATATCTTAGCCACGGTTGCGAGCTTACCTAACCGTCCTTTTGTGGTGGGATTCGCCGCAGAAACCCATGATGTAGAAGCCTATGCGCGCGATAAACTCAAACGTAAAAACTTGAATATGATCGCCGCAAACGACGTTTCCGTTGCTGGTCTAGGCTTTAATGCCGATGCCAATGCCCTGCGAGTGTTCTGGCCGCACGGCAGTCAAGACTTGCCTGCCACTGACAAACTCACGCTGGCGCGGCAATTACTTTCGTTGATAGTGAAAGAAAAAACAAATACATGAAAACACCGATTGAATTAAAAATTCTCGACTCCCGTATCGGCTCAGAATTTCCTTTACCTGCCTACGCTACACCTGGCAGTGCAGGCATGGATCTTCGTGCCATGATCGACACGACTTTGACTATAGCACCGGGTGAAACCGTGCTTATTCCAACGGGGATTGCCATTCATGTTGCCGATCAAGGACTGGCTGCAGTGATTTTGCCGCGCTCAGGTCTTGGCCATAAACACGGTATCGTACTGGGGAATCTGGTCGGACTCATAGATTCAGATTACCAAGGACCCTTAATGGTGTCTTGCTGGAATCGTAGCGACAGTCCTTTTGCCTTAGAAATTGGCGATCGTCTCGCACAACTGGTGTTTGTTCCTGTAGTACAAGCACAATTCAAACTCGTTGATGAGTTCGACAGCTCAGATCGTGGTGAAGGCGGATTTGGCCATTCAGGCACTAAATAATCCCCTAAGTCGTTATTGAGCCAAGGATACTGCAATGGCTGTAAGCCCAAAAATTAATCGTCGTGAACATATTTTGCAATGCCTAGCGCAAATGCTAGAAACCAACCCAGGACAAAGGATCACCACAGCGAAACTGGCCTCAGAAGTCGGTGTATCGGAAGCCGCCCTATACCGTCACTTCCCGAGTAAAGCACGGATGTTCGAGGGCTTAATCGAATTTATCGAAGAGTCGTTATTGTCGCGCATCAATTTAATCATGGATGACGAAAAAGACACCATGAAGCGCTGCCAACTAGTGCTGCAACTGTTGCTGATTTTTGCCGAGCGTAACCCGGGTATTTCCCGCGTCCTCAATGGTGATGCGCTGCTCGGAGAAAATGAACGTCTGCGCAGCCGCATTAGTAATTTATTTGCCAAAATTGAAACCCAGTTGAAGCAAATTTTACGTGAAAAAACCCTGCGGGAAGGCAAAGGCTTCAACTTAGACGAAGCCATATTAGCCAATTTACTGTTAGCCTTTGCCGAAGGGCGAATCGCTCAATTTGTACGAAGTGAATTCAAACTCAAACCTACTACACACTTCGATGAACAGTGGCGTTTTATCCAACATCAACTTTTACAAAGCTAATGATTTTTCAACATAAAGGACGGTAACTATCGTCCTTTATTTCCGATATTCCTTCCTTGTTTCACTCCATCTTTTGTTTTATCCTCGGAAAACATTTTAAGAACAAAAAACACAATGATTTTACAAGGATGTCAGATGAAACCCTTCCGATTAGCCACTTTGGCTACGCTCTGCTTGCCAATGCTCCCTATAGCAACTTTTGCTGCAACTCCGACAACCACCAGTGCACTATCACAGGCACAATTATTCAGCAAAGGTGATGAGTACTCTGATGTAAAAATATCTCCTACTGGCAAATACTTAAGTGCAATCACGAGTGTCGAGGGTAAAAATGTTCTCTTAGTCTTAGACACCCAAACCAAAAAGCTCCTTAATGCGATAAGCTTCCCCGGTAATGCTCAAGTTGGTAACTATGAATGGGCCAATAGTGAGCGATTGGTACTGGCAAAAGAATACCTAAAAGGCTGGCAAGACACCCCCATCTACTATGGAGAATTATTGGCCGTAAATGCAGATGGTTCACGAAAGGCTTATCTCTTCGGCTTCGATAGTGGTGAGCAACAAACAGGTTCAAATATCAAGAAAAACACCCCTATGCGGGCGAGCGCATTTATTCTCGATCCTCTACCAGATGATGAACGCTACATGCTAGTTAACGCCATTCCATGGAACGATAGGATCAATCTGGATGTGGAACTGTTACAAGATGTCTATCGCGTAGACTTATTTAATGGAACGCGTAAACGCATCGCAGGCTCACCCATCGGCCAAGCCCGCTTTATGACAGACCATCAAGGGGAAGTTCGCTTCGTTGCCGGTGAGGACAGTAAAAACATCACTAAAGTGTTCTACCGCAAAGACGGTAACTGGGTAAATACCGATAAACTCAATCTAGGTCTTGCTGATTTTAAACCACTCTCCTTTGCCGATGATAAAAATACGATTTATGCGGCGGGACGCTCCCAAGGTGAAACCTTAGGGGTGTATAAAATTAATCTCGAAACGGGTGATAAAACTGAAATAATTCAGGATGAAAACGTTGACCCCAGTAACTTTTGGATTAACGGTACCAATAAACAACTTTACGCCGTCGAGTTTGAAAATGGCTACCCAAGTTATGCCTTCGTCGATAATGAGGATTCACACGCTAAATTGCTAAAAGATCTGCTTGGTGCTCTCCCTGGCCATCAAGTCCGAATTGTTAGCGAAACCCGAGATGCAGACAAACTCGTTGTACTTGCATTTAATGATCGTAATCCTGGTGATTACTACATATTTGATACAAAAAAACTGAAACTTGAATATCTAGTCGCCGCAAAGAAATGGCTCGACCCGGAGCAAATGGCTGAGGTAAAACCCATCAGTTTCACCAGCCGTGATGGTAAAAAACTCCATGGATATCTAACTCTCCCCTTTGGAAAAGAAGCTAAAAATCTGCCCTTAGTCGTCAATCCACACGGTGGCCCATACGGTATCCGTAACTGGTGGGGCTTTGACCCGCAAAACCAATATCTAGCGAGCCAAGGCATAGCCGTTCTACAAGTCAACTTCCGTGGATCGGGCGGGTATGGCGATGAATTTGAACGTGCAGGTTATCAAAAATGGGGCTCAGATATACAACACGATATCATCGACGGTACCCAATATGTCATTGACCAAGGTTTCGCCGATAAGGAGCGTATCTGTATCGTTGGCGGCAGTTTTGGTGGTTACAGCGCCTTGCAGAGCGCCGTACTTGCTCCAGATATGTTTAAATGCGCCATAGGTGTAGCTGGCGTATATGATCTTGAATTGATGTTTAATGAAGGCGATGTTGCCAGTAGACGCTCAGGCACTAGCTACCTCAAAGAAGTTCTTGGCCAAGATAAAGCGGTACTCAAAGCAATGTCACCTTCTGAAAACGTCGATAAACTCAAAGCAAACATACTATTGGTGCATGGTGGTGAAGATGAGCGAGCGCCAATTGAGCAACTCGAATCCCTCGAGAAGGGCCTAAAAGCTCACAATTATCCTTACCAAAAACTGGTAATGGACAATGAAGGACACGGTTTTTATAACGATGAGCATAGAGCGAAATACTATGAACAAATGCTCAGCTTCCTAAAAGCCAATCTAAAACTTTAGGATTTACTCAAACTTGCCGTCACTGCCAGTCTAAACTCGATTGGCAGTGGCTGATTTAAAGCCGATATCCGATAAGGACTATCGGCTTTTTCATGTGGCCCATGAGCGTTTTTCGGTATGAATTATCTGCAATTCGCGTTATCCTCCTCCCCCTATTCTTGCCCTAGCGAGAATAACAATAATTTGTATCTGATGCTGAACAGCCCAAGTACCACTCGATGCTCAGCATAGGTTTTCTGTTATAGCCGCTACGACGTAGTGGAGGATAAGATGGCATTAAGTGAAGCAGCAGTAAAAGTACAAGCCGCGTTATTAGAACGTGGACTTGAAACCCCAATGCTCCCAAGCGTTTACAGCAGTGAAGAACGTAAAGACAAGATTGAACATCATATGAAAGAAATCCTGACATTAATGTCATTGGATTTGTCAGATGATAGCCTTGCCGATACGCCGCGCCGCATTGCTAAAATGTACGTCGATGAAATCTTCTCCGGCTTAGATTATGCTAACTTCCCTAAGATCACGGTTATCGACAATAAGATGGGCTTCGATGAAATGGTGCGAGTGCAAGACATTAGCCTCACCAGCACCTGCGAACACCATTTAGTGACGATCGATGGTACTGCGACCATAGCTTATCTACCACGCAAAAAAATCATTGGTTTATCAAAGATTAATCGCATCGTGCGTTTCTTTGCCCAACGTCCACAGGTGCAAGAGCGTTTGACTCAGCAAGTGTTAGTCGCGCTACAAACCTTGCTCGAAACCAAAGACGTTGCGGTTAAAATGGATGCTGTGCATTACTGCGTAAAATCCCGTGGCGTGATGGACTCAACCAGTTCAACCACTACCACAGCACTGGGCGGCATTTTCAAGTCTAACCCTGCGACCCGCGCCGAGTTTTTGCACCAGTCTAAATAAATGTATTGAAGCGTAACGTGATTTAAAGCGTGCCTAAATCAATAGCAATCAATACCACTCAACAAAAAAACGCTGCGATTCCTTCTATAGAATCGCAGCGTTTTTTTGTTTTCATACCAACCCAATCAAACCCTTCTCGGTCTAGATTAAGGTCATTACTGGCTGATTAACTGATTTCACAAAGTTAGTGATCGCTACTTGATCAATACCAGCGGCTAAGCACTCAATTTAAATGCCGTATTGCTCGCGGTACTGGCTCACGGCGGCAAGTTGCACTTCCATTCCAGGCTTTTCTGATAAATAGCTAATGAGGTCGGCAAGTTTAATGATCGCCACTATGCCACAGCCAAAATCACGCTCAACCTCTTGAATAGCCGATAACTCGCCCTTGCCTTTCTCTTGTCTATCTAAGGCGATCAACACACCGGCTAATTGTGCTTTATGGGCTTCGATGATTTCCATAGACTCACGAATTGCAGTACCGGCAGTGATCACGTCGTCTACCAACATAACGCGGCCTTTCAGCTCGCTACCAACTAAGCTGCCACCTTCGCCGTGATCTTTTTTCTCTTTGCGGTTAAAGCAGTAAGGAATATCGATATCGTGGTGTTCACACAGGGCAACCGCCGTAGTGGTCGCAATCGGAATACCTTTGTAAGCTGGGCCAAATAGCAAATCGAAATCAATGCCTGAATCCACTAATGCAGCGGCATAGAAACGGCCTAAACGTGCTAGATCGCGGCCAGTATTGAACAAACCCGCATTGAAGAAATAAGGACTGATACGACCCGATTTAAGGGTAAATTCGCCAAATCGCAACACCTGACGTTCTAAGGCAAATTCAATAAACTCACGTTGATAGGCTTTCACAATATCTCCTTACGGCTTTGTCTTTTATTGGTTTTTATTAGGTAATGTTTTATTGGGCAACATTTAATTCGGTACAGGGCTTGTCTAACACTAGCATCTTGCTGCAGATAAAAAGTTGCAGCTAATAAAAAGCCCCGCACTCTATAACATGACGGGGCTTGTTCATCACCACACTATTAGTTCAGTGCGGCTTTCTGCACATCGACGATTTCACGAATACTGTTCTTCGCCAATGCCAACAGTTCGAGTAATTCTTCGTGGCTGAACGGCTCGCCTTCGGCGGTGCCTTGAATTTCAATGATCTTGCCCGTTTCCGTCATCACCACGTTCATGTCAGTTTCAGCGGCGCTGTCTTCGATATATTCTAAATCGCTTATCGCTTCACCCTTATAAATACCGACGCTGACAGCAGCGATAAGGAATTTCAGCGGGTTAGATTTAATGATGCCTTTACCGCGCGCCCAGTTCAGCGCATCCACTAAGGCCACACAAGCGCCAGTGATAGACGCGGTGCGCGTGCCACCGTCAGCTTGGATCACATCACAATCGATCACGATAGTGTTTTCGCCTAGGGCTTTCATATCCACACAAGCGCGCAGAGCACGACCGATAAGACGTTGAATTTCTTGCGTACGGCCAGATTGCTTACCGCGAGCGGCTTCACGATCCATACGGCTATGGGTCGAACGTGGCAACATGCCGTATTCCGCCGTCACCCAGCCTTGACCCTGACCTTTAAGGAAACGTGGCACACCTTCAGTAAAACTGGCGGTACAAAGCACTTTCGTTTCGCCAAATTCCACTAACACAGAACCTTCGGCATGGGCCGTAAACTGGCGAGTGATAGTGATGGGACGAGTTTGTGCTGGCGTTCTGTTACTTGGACGCATGCGAGATTCCTGTATTCTGAGTCATTGACCGATTTTGGCTGCATATTATAAGGGCTTGAGCCTTAGGATGCCATGCTTAGGGTGATTCTCTGGCAAACTCATCACACTCAAACGCCTAATCCGTGTCCTTATACCCAAACAACCTGAAGATGCAGAATTCAGCGGGAGTTTAACGCACTTTAGGCAAGGCCATTTATTGCTCCTGCATAAATGGCATTCACGCCATCCATGGCGATTGCGGTTATTTGCGGACCTAGTGGACTAAGTTAAAAATAACCAACGCAGCATAAAGTGCGTTACCCCGTGGTTAACATCAGCCGCCGGGACGGAGCGCCTAGGGCACTTCACTTCCGTGTTGCATCAATTCAAAAGGTAGCCGACATTATGTCATTGCTGCGCATTGAATTGCAGCACTCTAGGCGCTCTGAAACTCGTATCTTCAGGCAGCTTGGGTATATTTGCTGTATGCCTTTAATCCTAAAGCCATTGACTCTATAATCGCCTCTCATTATGACGATTAAACCATTAGGACAACCCATGATCCAAAGCATGACAGCCTACGCTCGCATCGAGCACAAAGCACAATGGGGCACTGCCTCCTGGGAAATTCGCTCAGTCAATCAACGCTATCTCGAAACTTACCTACGTTTACCCGAGCAATTCCGCAGTTTCGAACCCGTACTGCGCGACCGCCTACGTAAACGCTTAAGCCGCGGTAAAGTCGAAGTCAATCTGCGCTACGAACTGGCAGACAACAGCAATAACGAGCTGCAGTTGAATCAAGCGCTAGCAAAACAGCTATTAGGCGCCGCCACTTGGCTCAAGCAAGAAGCGGGACAAGGCGATGTCAATCTGACCGACATCCTTCGCTGGCCGGGCGTGCTAGCAAGCGGTGAACAAGATATGGATGCCATCGGCGCCGATCTGATGACAGCCTTCGATTCAGCCATAGATCAATTCATCGAAGCCCGTGGCCGTGAAGGCGAAGCCATCAAAGACATGCTGCTAAGCCGCTTAGATGGCGTGAGCGAGCAAATCGCCGTCGTACGCGAGCACATGCCAACGGTGATGCTATATCAACGCGAAAAGCTCACCAACCGCCTTGCGGAAATCAAAGGTGAACTCGACCCAGCCCGCATCGAGCAAGAAATGGTGCTACTGGCACAGAAACAAGATGTAGCTGAAGAAATGGATCGCCTCGAAGCCCATGTCGCCGAAGCCCGCCGCATCCTCAAAAAAGGCGGCAGCGAAGGTCGTCGTTTAGATTTTATGATGCAGGAATTCAACCGCGAATCGAACACACTCGCCTCTAAATCGATCAGCACTGAAATCACCTCTGCCGCAGTGGAACTTAAAGTTCTTATCGAGCAAATGCGCGAGCAGATCCAAAACGTTGAGTAATGATATTTAACACGTTTTAGATACCAAAAAGCCCTTAATGTAAGGGCTTTTTGTATTTTATGGCACTGAGGGAATATCAGTTAAAGCACTCACTCTGATTCACTAATATCGAGTGCGAAGTGCTGAGCTAGACTTAGTGAACAATCCTTTACGGTAACAGGATTTTTTGCAGCTCTTGGTGCGAGCCCACTTGATAGTGCGGGACGATACCGGCGGGTACGTCGTGGCCGTGGACGTTATACCAACAAGTATGAATACCGGCGTTGATACCGCCTTGAATATCTGAATGCGGGTTATCACCGACCATGAGCACAGCATCGCGCTCAGGATGGCCCATGAGTTCGAAGGCGTGCTCGAAGATACCCACATCGGGTTTGGCTATGCCGACTTTTTCTGAAATCACTAAAATATCAAAATGATGCTGCAAGCCTGTACGTTCTAATCGCACGGTTTGTAGCTCAGTAAAACCGTTGGTGATGATGCCTAGTTTAGCTTTACCTTGCAGCGCGGCTAATAACTCGCGGGCACCGGGTAGCGGCGAACAAATTTCGGCCATTGCTGATAAAAATGCACTATTGAGCGTCATGGCCGTGACAGATAATTTGGCTGCCCAAGGCTCGAAACGTATGGTCTGCAACTCGGCGGCAGTTATCTTGCCATCTTGATAATCAACCCAAAGTGGTTTGTTAACTAACTGATACTCGTCAAAATCCGCTTGGGTAAAATCGACCCCAAACTCACTGAACATCAACTTAAGCCCTTTTAAAGCATCGAAATAAAATAGGGTTTCATCGGCATCGAACAAAATCCATTGGTAAGGCAAGGACATAAGAACTCTCTTTCTGACAAAATAGCTAAGACCCATCCCCATGCCGTTCAGTGGCATCGAGAATGGTACATCGGCGATTGCGGCAATGCTGTGGCTAGCTGCCTAGCAGTAATCAAGATAAGCGATAAACATGAGCGATGAGCCCGAAAATAACTAGGCTTCACAGTCGACACCCGCAATCAGCAAGTGCATTAGTCTACCTTGCATCAAGGGCGATGATAACCACGATAATAAAAACTGACTGTTGAGGTATCATCAACAATAATTGCAGGGGAACGCGATAATCTAAGGACACCATGGAACACTTTTCGGCACTACCTATCTTTGTCACTGTAGTGGAATGCGGTAGCTTTTCGCAGGCAAGTCAAAAGCTTGGGCTGAGTAAATCGGCAGTGAGTAAACGCATTACCCTATTAGAACAAAGTCTGGGTATTCAACTTTTGCACCGTACCACTCGCAGCTTAAGTCTTACCGAGGCAGGCGCCCGCTACTTCGACTACGTTCGCCCTGCAGTTAAACTCGCAGAGGAAGGATTGGACGCTATTTCCGAGCTACAACAAGCGCCTCAGGGCAGTCTGCGCATCGCGGTTCCTATGGTATTTGGCCGCTTGCATATCGCCCCTTTGATCCCCGAGTTTCTGCGCCGCTACCCGAAAATACAGCTGCAAATGCAGATGGATGATAAGACCACCGATTTAATTGCTGGCGGATTCGATCTGGCGATTCGCATCGGCGAACTGCCAGATTCGAGCCTGATTGCCCGTAAAATTGCCCCTTGTTTAAGTGTCATTTGCGCCTCACCCGAATATCTCGCTCGCCACGCTGCGCCACAAACGCCGCAGCAACTCAGCCAACATAACTGTTTGTTCTACTCATATTTTCGTGATGGTGTTGAATGGACCTTCTTAAGCCCGCAGGGTCCCACTCGCATTCAGCCGAACGGTAACTACCAAGTCAACAATAGTGATGCCATTCACCAAGCCACACTCGATGGTTTAGGCATAGCCAACCTGCCCCGTTTCATGGTCGACACCGACTTACAAACAGGCCGCCTACAAGCCTTGCTCGCAGACCATCCCCTCCCCGAACATGGCATTTATGCGGTTTATCCGCAGCGGAAATATTTGCCGACTAAGGTGAGTGTATTGATCGAGTTTTTGATGGAGAAGCTGGCGAATTGAATGAGCCATACAGCAATTATAAATACTACGCCAATCTAAAAATTAATAACTTACTTGAAAAAATCAGCATAATGACTTTAAGAAAATTAAAGGAGTTAGTAAAGAATCCGCCTTCTTAGAAGGCGGCTTTGATTTGCCCCTGGAAGGGGCTATTCCAAGAACCTACATCATCTGCAACGGCAATTGAGCCTCATGTTCCTGATCTTGTTTATCTTGATGGCGCACATATCGTCTAATGATTTCTTCATTAACCCCTACTGCATCTACAAAATAACCTCTGGCCCAAAAGCTATTGCCCCATAGCTTTTTACGTATATGAGGGAATTTATTGAATAGCCTTATCGCACTTCTTCCTTTCAATACTCCCATCAGCGTTGATACTGACAGCTTCGGCGGGATTATGACTACCAAGTGAACGTGGTCTATCTGAACGTTTAATTCTAAAACCTCACAACCCTTCATATTGCAAAGGATATAAATTGACCTGTATAACTCCTTACCAAGGTTTCCTTTTAAAATTTTAAAACGGTACTTCGGAGTCCAAACAATATGATATTTGCAACGCCAATAAACATGTGATGAACTTCTATAATCGCCCATGCTTTTCGTTTCCTCTTACTTGTGGTGAATAAGAAGTCTCTTTTAGCATGGGCGTAATTCAGGCTATAGCCTCAAGGAACAATCACCACCGCCAGAGGCGGTGGTTTTGGGATAGCAATAAATGAAAAGTAGGGGCTGGAATAGGGCAGAGTTACTCATAGCCTTTCATCTATACAATCAGATGCCTTTCGGGAAGATCAGTTCACGTAATCCGGATATTATTGCGGTCGCTAAAAAGTTAGAACGGACGCCTTCGGCGCTTTCGATGAAAATGGCTAATATTGCGAGCTGCGATCCGAGTATTACGAACTCTGGGCGTAGTGGCCTTAAAGGTGCATCCTTGGCAGATAAAGCAATGTGGGCGGAAATGGTTGCTGACTGGGAGACCTTTTATATAAATAGTAGTAAGGCTTATGCCTCCATTAGCAGTACGGCTGAATTAACCGACATTTTAGCGATAAATGTTTCAGACTCAACTGATTACACTGCTGAAGACCGTTATGCTCAAACTAAAACACGTATAGGCCAACAGCAATTTCGTCAATCAGTATTGAGTGCATACGACTATCACTGCTGTATCACTGGACTCAATCAAGAAACCCTGTTGATTGCTAGCCACATTGTTCCGTGGCGTATACAAACCTCACAACGTCTAAATCCCACGAACGGTTTATGTCTTTCAAGTATCCATGACCGTGCATTTGATCAAGGGCTTATCACTTTCAATACTCACTTAGAACTCATACTTTCGAGCAAGCTCAATATAAAGTCCTGTCTCTTTGCTAAAAACAGCTTTGAACCATATGAGGGTAAAACAATTACATTGCCGACAAAATTTGCCCCAAACCCAGAGTTTTTAAATTTTCATCGAGAAACCATTTTCATCAATTAATGGCGAACAATAATCCAGCTAAAGTGTGATACCGTGAATATAAAACTTCGTAACCATTGCCAAGGCATTATGGTGGTTTAAGACACTATTGCTCACCGACAAAGCCTTCGTGCTGAGATATACTGTCGCCGCTGATTTGACACGCCAATGCGAAACGCCGATGTGAAAACTCATTGCTTACACCGCACCACTTGCACACACATTCTGAGCCCAATCTATGCCTGATAATGCCAACAATTCACCTA
This sequence comes from Shewanella sp. SR1, assembly GCF_020447145.1. Taxonomy (NCBI): domain Bacteria; kingdom Pseudomonadati; phylum Pseudomonadota; class Gammaproteobacteria; order Alteromonadales; family Shewanellaceae; genus Shewanella; species Shewanella sp. SR1. The sequence goes on from NZ_JAJAEF010000010.1 coordinate 53,430, forward strand.
TCACTACTCATGTTCAACCTACTGGCAATGCAAAGCACACTGGTCATTCACAGGTTGCCACGCCAGATGAGATGAATCCTGAACAGTCCAGTACGCTCAGTAGTGAACAGGCAAGTGTAGAAAAACAGAAGGTTTTTATCATAGGCCTACCGCGTACGGGTACGACGAGTGTGAGTGTGGCGTTATTGGAGCAAGGGCTTAAAGTGGCGCACATGGCCTTTACTAAACAGGCGTTTATGTTGGCCGATGCGATTTCTGATGTGCCCTGTTTTAGTGATTATCGGCAGCTTGATGGTCTATTCCCGCAGGCCAAATTTGTCTACCTCGATCGTGAAATGGCGAAGTGGGTGCCTTCAATGCAGATGCTGCTGGGTAAAATGCTGCCGCATTTAGAAGCAAAATCGGGGCGATTCCACCCGATTATGAAACGCAGTTTTCGGCACACGTTTGCAATCGATAAAGTGGCGGATCCCGCAGACGAGGCACATCTTATTGATTGTTATCAAAGGCATCAAAACGAAGTGTTCGCTTACTTTCATGGCCGAGAAGATTTTATCACGCTCGATATAAGCCATGCGGGGAGTTTGAGTCGCTTGCTGCAATTTTTAGGGTTAACCACGGATTGCCCAACCTTAGGCCAAGTGACGGATAGGGCGCTCTCGGACTCTCAAATAAAAAGTGCACCAAACCAGATATCACAGGAAGGAATAAGTCAGGCAAAGGGAAACATTCAGCCACAGAGAGTCAACACCAGCGAGCATGGACTGGATTTCCCTAAATTAAACGCTGGCACACACGTCGCGGCTTGGCATGAATATAAGCATCCTAATAAGGTGAACAGTAATAGCGCTGGCCCGCAAAGCCGTAAGTTTTTCGACTATACGCTTTAGCTGTACGCCCTATTGCTTGCGGCGTTTTACCACAGTGAGCCAATCTAGGCTCACGCCCGAAATGGCATTAAAGCCGCGGATACGGAAAATAAGTTGCAGTAGCTGCGGCCTTGGACGCACTTTAGGTTCGACCGAGCGCGGAATAAACCAGAGTGTCACTAAGGCTCGCAGTACGGTCGAGACTAAAAACACCACGAAGATAGGGCTCGATAACACGCTATCCCAACCCGACCAGACTAAAAAATCCGCCGCATGGGAGGCAATAGTGCCGCCCAATATCGCGCCAACAAATACACAGGCCGCACTCAAGGCTGCTTGCAAAGCGGCGTAGGTCGCAAAGTCACTGCGAAAGGGGCGGATATCATAAAGGTAATTTGCCGTGCTTAAGGTAAAGCCGCTCCACGCCAAGCCAGAGAAAGCTTGGATTGCTAATATATACAAATAGTTATCCGAGAATAGCCACATCAGCGGCAAGCTTGGGATCATACAACTGGTGATGATCATCACTAAACGATTGCCGAATTGATCGCTAAAGCGACCCCAAAATCGCAAGGTGACAAATTGAGTCGCTATCGAGGCCACACTGGCGAATACAAATTCGAGATAAGTAAACTTCAAGCCTTCCAACATGTAAACGGCAAAAAATGGTGCCGAGATCGCCACCATGCCCTGCATACTGGCGACAAATAAACTGTACTGACGAAAAGTTTTATCCTTCCACGCCTCACGAAAATGACCAATCGTCTGCAAAAATACGCCGCGCTGTTTGGGCTCACGCGGATCGGGATCGTGCATCTGCAGCAGTAACCAAGCCGACACAAACCGCCCCATCGCCGCGATAGAAAACAGCAGACTAAAGCCCAGCCACGCCATCTGCATCGAGTCGGTTAAGGTGAGTATGCCGCCGCCAATAAAGAACACACTCAAAGATGCGCCCATAGTGAGCCGAGTGCGCGCGGCGAAGAAAGTGCCTCGGCGCCGTTCGGGAACAATAGAACCCATCCACGCCCGCCAATGGGGTTGAATTAGATTGATAAAGCCATGGTAACCAACGGCTAAAGCGATAAAGATCCACACCGCATGTTCAGGGCCGAAAGCGGCTAACGCGCCCATCGCCAGCACAACACAGGCCTGAAAGGCGGCGCAAAAGACGATAAAAGTTCGGCGGGAGAAATGGCTGGCGAGCCAGACAGATAAAAGCTGGGAGATAGCGCCAAAAAGCTGAGGTAAACCTGTGACAAAGCCCATCTGCGCCAGGCTGGCACCGAGAAAAATAGCGTAGGCGTTGAAGAAGTTATCGCTGGTCGCCGTCATCATAGACGAGGCAACCGCCTCCTGCTGCGAGCGACACAGGGTACATCTTAACCAAGAGTTACGTTCGCTGCGCCGTGAACAAGTGACTAACGGCTGCGCCACAGGTGAATCCATACCAAGCAGAAATCCATATAATATTAAGGGATATTGCTCGATTATGTCGGATGAAATGCCATCTGCCTAGAACTTATAACAATCGTATTAAAGCAATCGTATTAAAGCAAAACGCCCAAAGCAAAGCCTTGGGCGTTTTGTTTATCAGTGCATTAGATCTAGAAACTGGCGCAATCACCAAGATCCATATCCTGACTTAGAAATGGGCTTTAAGTACCGTTTCTTGGTCGAGCAAGCTTTGGTACAAGGTAAACTGATTGGCGGCGCGGTCCAGATTATGGCCTTCGCGGTGAATATGGAAATACACATCACCGTTAAGGTAATCCGTTAAAAAACGCACGCCTATCATCAAACAAATCACCCGCGCACCGAGCCACAGACTGCGTTTTTCGTCTTCCGTTAAGACATCACCCAACTCGCTCAAGTAGCCACGGCAAATCGCGGCGAAGATATCTTGGCGCACTTGAACTTTATCCAAGGCCGTAGAGTCTTCTTCCTCTGGTGAGCAGAAAGTGCGAACCATGTCGCCGAAGTCATACATCAGATGACCTTTCATGCAGGTATCTAAATCGATAATCGCCATACTGGACATGTCGCGTTTATCGAAAAGCATATTATTGATTTTAGTGTCGTTATGACAAATTCGCAGCGGCAGCTTTGGCGATATTTCCGCGAGTTCATCCAGCAAAGCCTGCTGAGATAACGCGTAATCGACCCAATGACGGCAAAGATCTAAACGGTGTTGGCTATCGAGTTCGGCGGCCTGTTGCAACAAAGCCATGCGTCCCGGTAAATGGTGAAATTGAGGGATCACATCTTCGAGCTGAGTTGCATCAAAGTCACTCAGGGCTGAAGCAAAGTGACCAAAGGCCTTAGCCGCCATCTCTGCTTCTTGTTCCGACTTAACCACTTCAATACTGAGACTATGGGGCAAGTAACTGATCGCGCGCCAAAATCCTTGTTCGCCTAAATCGATAGCCAATTCACCCTCTTGGGTTAAACAAGGGCTAACGACTTTCAGGCCGTATTGTAGCTGCAACGACTTAGCGCATAAATGATGGCTAATTTTATCGGCATTGCTAACCAAAGCGTTGGGCGTTTTAAATACCTCAGTATTAATTCGCTGTAATACTAATTCGCCCGCAGGCCAGCGCACCAACAGGGTGTCATTAATGTGGCCATTACCGAGGGCAGAAATTTTTGCCTCGGCGGCTTCAATACCAAAATGAGGCAACACTGACTGCCTGATGAGTTTAATCACTCAATAACTCCGTTAATTTTTGTTTTACCCAGACAGTGTCCTGCGGATAAGTCACGCCGAGCCAAGGCTCACAGGCAACATCGACATAGACAGGCAAACCTTGCTCAATGCCCGCTTGTACTATGGCGGGCAAGTAACATTCAGACTTAGGTTGTTGACCCTGTTGCCCGATAAATTCGGTTAATTCACGTTTAATAACATCAAATATGCTTGGGGAGAAGCCCCAGCATGTCATAGAAACCAAGGACTCGGGCGGCAAACTCGCATGCCCCTGTGGGCCATCACCCACCAATTGCCCACCTTGCTCGGCGATATTGAGCCATTCGGCAACCGATTTAAGCTGACCATTTTCCACCTGGCACAGACCCCGGTTAACACCGCCGTGCTCCGACAATGTGAGTTCTATGGGATAGGCCACCATCATCCACTCTGTCGGTCTCATGCTTAAGCCTTTGGCTAACGAGGCAAATGCGCTATCACCATAAAAATCATCGGCATTGATAACGGCCATTGGTCCTTTAACGAGATGGCGTGCACTCCACAGTGCATGGGCCGTACCCCAAGGTTTTAGCCTGTGACTGATATCAGCCAGCTGCGCCGCCTCGGGTAAATCCGTTAAGGCTTGATAGCAAAAATGATAGGCAAAATCGGCGGGTAAAAACCGTGTCAGTATCTCAGTTAATTCAGTTTCTAACTCTGGGCGGATCACCAGCACAGCACGCTGAAAGCCACTGCGAATAGCCGACATGATCGATAACACCAACATGGGTTCGCCAGCTGGACCGAGCGCTGCCAATTGCTTATCGCCGCCGAAACGACTACCTAGCCCTGCAGCCATAATGACTAAGGTCAATTCTGTATTCATGCTGGATTGATATATTCAGTTCAAATTTAAAGATGCTTCCCCAAACCGCCGCGCCCAATACCAAGGCATAACGCATTTAAAACGCGGTTTGAGAAAAAGAGGAGCAAAAGTGTAATCTACCCCTCTAATTGTGACTAGCATTTAAGCAGAAATTTTATCGACTTAAGTTGCAGGCCTAAGCTGCGACCTAACTTGCAGTCTAAATCAACGCGCGATGTAATCACCAAAAGTGCGATTCTGTTCCAATATCGCTTGGCTGCCCTTAAGGCTGAACTTATAACCACACAGGCTGATACTGCCACGGCGCGCAAGGTCCACTATGATGGCTTGAGTGTCGAGTGGCGTGAATCGCGCCTCGGTTGCTGAGTCGGCTTTCAAATCCACAGTCACAGGGCGGTAGTCAGTGCCATTGTTAAAGGGCAACAGACTACAGGTTTTATCGCCCTTTGCCGTCGCTAAGGACCACAGATTTTGCGCTTTACCTTTCTCACCGAGCCAACGCATGATCAAGATGTCATCCTCCAGCGCCACAGAAAAGCCGTCCGGTAACGCGAGCGTCACCCGCTCACCCGCATAGGGCGCAATCGCGTTAACCGTTACCACGTCTGCCCCGTCGCCCGTCTCAGCGTCGCCACTTGGCCAAAGGCCCCAAACCAAGGCGAGCAAGACCACAACACCACAACCTATCCCCGCAGGACGCCAATAACGGCGTTCCAGTTTAGGCAGCTTAATCTTAGGCAGTACGAAGAAACGTTTCAGCGGCGCTAAAAACTCGAACAAACCGCGAAACAGCTCGGTCATCGAGCCAGAATCTTTCGCTTCGGCGCGGCGTTGACGCACTTCTTCGGCATGATCTCGATCGTTAAAGCTATCCGGCTCATCATCTTCTTCGGCGGCAAAACGCCAACCCGGTTCTGTACTGCGTTCGGCAGGATCTAATTGGGCCGCGTTAAAGTCGACATGTTTTAAATCAACATTAGCGACATCAACGTCGACTAAATCAATATTGGTCTGTTCGACACGACTGGCGTTAGCGGGGCGAAAATCCGCATGACTGTCGGGCACCACAAAATCGGCAGGATTTTGCGTCATCCGAGTAAGGGCATCAAAACGCAGTTCATCTTGGCGCTGGGCCTCAAGCTCGGCATCCGCCGCGCTCATAGTCGAGGCGACAATAGGTTCTGCAACATTAGATTCAGCAGCAATGGGTTCAGAGGCAATGGGTTCAACATGGGCAGATAAATCCACCTCAGGCTCAGAGGCCGTTGCGGCACTAATGGCCTGCGCATGCGACTGCTCAACATGCGGCTCATGTCGCTCAACTTGAGGCTGCGCTTGAATATGGGCAGTCGATTTGGCTGCCTGTCTTGCGGCAACCTCTTGAGTTTCTATCTCTTTAGCCGCCGCCTTTGGAACGATCGTCGGCTCCACACGGCGCCTAGGCATAGCTTGTGATGTCGGCGCATCCAGCTCAGGGCCGAAATAACCGTAGCGATAATCGACTATGGTTGGCGCAGGTAAACGCCAGCCCCAAAACGTCAGTCCAGCGGCTAACACTAAACTCAAGCCGATCAAGGCAATATGCACATCGGCCGTTAACAGCCAGATGAAAATAAATAAGGGTAATAGGAATACGCCAATCAAGCCTTTTGATTTATCGGCATCGGCCAAACGACGCAAACTGGCGAGCCCTAATAAAGGTAAGCCCAACAATGCCAGTAAATACATCAGGAAATTAGCCCCAAAAGCAGCGGCGGCAAGTGCAATACAGACGTAAACGCCAACACTGATTGCGACAAAGCGGGGACGAGAATCACGCCCGTGAAGGCAGAAAAGAGATTTTAACAGCACGACCCTTCCTTTATTGTTGTAAAAACGAGATACAAAAAGACACTCATTGCCTTATTCGCACGAGCGTAACCAATTTACCCGCAATTGTCAGTGCCTACGACCCTAGTCGGATAAAAATGCGCATAATATCGAAGTAAATCTAAAATAGGCTTAAATTGCTGGCCTACAAGCCCTAGTATTTCTATGGTCAAAATCGGTATAATGCTCGGCTTTCTGGGCCCTTCTTGCGTTAACCAATTGGATATTTAGCTCATGACCGCACGCGGAAATTTATTTATTGTGTCGGCGCCAAGTGGCGCAGGTAAATCCTCGCTGATCTCGGCCTTGCTTAAAGACAAGCCCGCTGACATGCAGGTTTCGGTATCACATACCACCCGCGCGCCACGCCCAGGTGAAGTCGATGGTCAGCACTATCACTTCGTTAATGTTGAACAATTCAAAGCGTTAATTGCTGAAAATGCCTTTTTTGAATGGGCAGAAGTGTTCGGCAATTACTATGGTACCTCGCGCCATGTGATTGAGCATACGCTCACCCAAGGTATCGATGTTTTCCTCGATATCGACTGGCAAGGTGCTGAGCAAGTTAAAGCTGTGATGCCCGATGCCGTTGGTGTGTTTATTCTGCCACCCTCGAAAGCCGAGCTAGAACGCCGCCTCACTGGCCGTGGACAAGACAGTAGCGATGTGATCGCCAGCCGTATGGCACAAGCCGTATCGGAAATGTCCCACTATAAAGAATATGATTTTATTATCGTCAACGACGATTTTGACACTGCGTTAGCTGATTTGCGTGCCATCATTCGCAGTCAGCGCTTAACCTGTGCTAGTCAGATCCACGCGCAAAATGATATGCTTAACGATCTGTTGGCAGGCCAACTGTCATAGTGTACAATTTTGCGTCATTTTTTCCCTAGATAAACTGGAGTTTCAACACATGGCTCGCGTAACTGTAGAAGACGCCGTAGAACAAATCGGCAACCGTTTTGATATGATCTTGGTTGCGGCGCGTCGTGCTCGCCAAATCGCCGTGCAGGGTAAAGACCCTATGGTTGAAGAGATGAACGACAAACCAACGGTTATCGCCCTGCGTGAAATCGAACTAGGTTTAGTTAACGCTCACACCTTAGATGCCGATGAGCGTCAAACGGTACGTGAACGTGAAGCAGCTGAAATTGCAGCAGTTTCAGCCATTGCTGAAGGCCGTTCATTATAAGAGTTGTTGAGTAAACACCTGTTTAGGTAAAAGGAGAGCTGCCACTTGTATCTGTTTGAAGGTCTAAAGGAGTCTGCTTCCGGTTACTTAGAACCCGAACAGGTAGAATTGCTCAAGCAGGCGTACCAGATTGCGCGCGATGCCCACGAAGGGCAAATGCGCACGAGTGGCGAACCTTATATTACTCATCCGGTTGCGGTTGCCCGCATCCTTGCTGACATGCGTCTTGATCATGAGACGCTGATGGCAGCACTGCTCCACGACACTATCGAAGATACTCATGTCACCAAAGACGATTTAGCCGAACTATTCGGTGTCGCGGTGGCCGAGCTCGTCGAAGGCGTGTCAAAACTCGATAAGCTAAAATTTCGCGACAAGAAAGAAGCTCAGGCTGAAAACTTCCGTAAAATGATGATGGCGATGACGCAGGATATCCGCGTTATCCTCATCAAGCTTGCCGATAGAACCCACAATATGCGTACCTTAGGTGCCCTGCGTCCCGACAAACGTCGCCGTATCGCCCGTGAAACCTTAGAAATCTACGCGCCCATCGCTAACCGTCTCGGTATCCATAACATCAAGACAGAGTTAGAAGACTTAGGTTTCCAAGCGTATTACCCCATGCGATATCGGGTGCTTAAAGAAGTCGTTAAAGCCGCCCGTGGCAATCGCAAAGAATTGATCCAAGGCATTGAAGCCGCTGTTTATACGCGCTTAAACGATGCTGGTATTCCAGGGAAAGTTAAAGGCCGCGAGAAAAATCTCTACTCCATCTATAACAAGATGCAGAGTAAAGAGCTGCAATTCCAAGAAGTGATGGATATCTACGCCTTTAGGGTGATAGTCGATTCCATCGACACTTGTTATCGCGTACTCGGCGCCATGCACGGACTGTATAAACCTCGCCCCGGTCGTTTCAAAGATTATATCGCTATCCCTAAAGCCAACGGCTATCAGTCACTCCATACCTCTTTGTTTGGTCCACACGGCGTGCCCGTTGAGATCCAAATTCGTACCGAAGATATGGACCAGATGGCCGACAAAGGGGTTGCCGCACACTGGGCCTACAAAGGCGGTGCGCAAACAGGCCAAGGCACGACGACTCAAGTGCGTGCCCGTAAGTGGATGCAAAGCTTGTTGGAATTACAACAAAGCGCCAGCACCTCATTCGAATTCGTTGAAAACGTGAAGACTGAACTCTTCCCAGAAGAGATTTATGTGTTCACCCCTGAAGGTCGCATTCTGGAATTACCCGTGAATGCCACCGCGGTAGACTTTGCCTACGAAGTGCATACAGATGTGGGTAATACCTGCGTCGGTGCCCGTGTTAACCGCCAAGCGTATCCGCTCAGCCAGCCGTTAATTTCAGGCCAAACCGTTGAAATCATTACCGCTAAAGGCGCGCGCCCGAATGCCGCTTGGTTAAACTTTGTGGTAACAGGTAAGGCCCGCGCTAAAATCCGCCAAGTGCTAAAGAGCCTTAAGGGTGATGACGCGATTGCGCTTGGTCGCCGCCTGCTCAACCATGCGCTCGGCAAGACTAAGCTCGACAGTATTCCGCCTGAGCAGATTGAAAAAGTCATTCGCGATACTAAACATACCACGCTCGATTCACTGCTCGCCGACATCGGCCTAGGCAATGCCATGAGCATTGTTATCGCCCAGCGTTTGATTGGCGATAATCTTGAGAATCAAGAAAGCCGCGACGGCCACATGATGCCAATTCGTGGCGCCGAAGGCATGCTCGTTACCTTCGCCAACTGTTGCCGCCCAATCCCTGGTGATGCCGTAATTGCCCACGTGAGCCAAGGTAAGGGCTTAGTGGTGCACATGGAAAACTGCGCCAACATTCGTGGTTATCAAGGCGAGCCTGACAAGTATATTCCTGTGCAATGGGATAATGTCGAAGGCGTTGATTACCAAGCCAACCTGCGGGTCGAAATCGTTAACCACCAAGGCGCACTGGCGAAGATCACCTCGATCATTGCCGCCGAAGGCTCGAACATTCACAACCTCAGTACAGAGGAACGAGATGGCCGCGTGTATTTGATCAACCTGCGGATTTCGGTGAAAGACAGGATCCATTTAGCCAACGTGATGCGCCGAATTAGGGTACTGCCCGAAGTGCTGCGTACGTCCCGTAATCGTTAATTAACTCAACATTAGAGAGAGCGTCATGGCAGAAAAAATCATTATAGCGACCGAAAACGCCCCTGCGGCCATCGGCACTTATTCACAGGCCGTCAAAGTCGGCAGCACAGTGTATTTATCCGGCCAAATTCCGCTTGTGCCAAGCACAATGCAAATTGTCAGCGATGATTTTGAAGCGCAAGTGGTGCAAGTATTTGAAAACCTAACGGCAGTTTGTACTGCTGCGGGCGGTTCAATCAACGATATCGTTAAGCTCAACATCTTCCTGATTGATTTAAGCCACTTTGCAAAAGTGAATGAAATCATGAGCCGTTACTTCAGCCAGCCATACCCTGCCCGTGCAGCTATCGGCGTGAAGCAATTGCCGAAGGATTCTCAAGTTGAAATGGATGGCGTGATGGAGCTGTAAGCTCTGGCATTCCCCTTCAACCAACAAAAAGGCGCTGCGGCGCCTTTTTTGTTGCCGTCACCAGCCTCTCTGACGCTTGCCATTCTCTTCATCTTATTTTCATACTCAGCTTGTAGGCTTTGGGCTCCATTCTCATATTTTACAATCCTGTAAACTATTTGCGCGGGCTCACAAAACTCGCCATACTGGGTGCAGCCAAAATAACAATAAAGAACAGGGAATTGCCAATGGATACAGCGATTAAGACGCCAATTGAAATGCTGGCGCACTGGGCTAAGACTCAGGGGGATCAAGTCTATTTACGCCAACCTATCAAGGGTCAATTCCTTGATTTTACTTGGGCCGAAGTTCAAGAAAAAGTTCAGCAACTGGCCGGTGCCTTACAGCATCTAGGCCTAGAGCGCGGTGATAAGATTGCCGTACTCTCTAAAAACTGCGCCGAATGGTTTATCACCGACCTTGCGTTAATGCACGGCGGCTATGTCAGCGTGCCGATTTACCCAACGGCCAACACAGATACCATTCGCTATGTGCTGCAACACAGCGGTGCAAAAGCCATTTTCCTCGGCAAGCTCGACCATTGGGCCGACCAAGAAGCCGGTGTCGGCGGCGAGCTGCTACGTCTTGCTATGCCCTACGATACAATGCCAGCCCAATATCAATGGGAACAATTACTTAAACTAGGTTATCCCCTAGTTGATGCCCCGCTACCGACGCCTGATCAAGTGATGACACTTATCTATACCTCTGGCTCAACGGGTCAACCTAAGGGCGCGATTCAAACCTTCGCTAGCTATGGCTGGACTTGCCAAGCGGTAGTGCGTGATTTACGCACCGACGGCAATGACAGACTGTTATCCTATTTGCCTTTAGCGCACATCACAGAGCGCGTCGCGATTGAAGGTTCATCCTTCTATTCCGGCAGCGTGGTCGCCTTCGTCGAGAGTCTCGACTCCTTCGTCGCCGACGTGCAAAGGGCAAAACCGACGGTATTCTTCTCAGTGCCGCGTTTGTGGAGCCTGTTCCAGAAAAACATCATAGACAAAATTGGTGTTAGTAAACTGAATCTATTGCTGAAGATCCCGTTAATCAGCAGCTTAGTGAAGCACAAAATCCATAAAGGCTTAGGTTTGAACCATTGTCGTTTGCTCGGCTCTGGCTCTGCGCCCATTCCGCCGTCGCTGATCCACTGGTATCACAGCATTGGTCTGAATATCTGTGAAGCTTGGGGTATGACAGAAAACTGCGCCTACTCGATTATCAACTACCCCTTCGATGCCCGTAAAATTGGCACAGTAGGTCGCCCGGTTGAGGATTGTCAGATCCGCCAAGGGGAAGATGGTGAGCTACTGCTTAAGAGTCCAGGGTTGATGACGGCTTATTATCTACAGCCCGAAGCCACTGCGGCAGCCTTCGACGCCGATGGTTTCTTCCACACTGGCGATTTATGTTCTATCGATGCCGATGGTTGCGTGACCATTACCGGCCGAGTGAAAGACAACTTCAAAACCGCCAAGGGAAAATATGTGGCACCCGTGCCTATCGAACGTAAATTGGCGCAGGACCCGCATGTTGAACTGATCTGCGTGATTGGCTCAGGCCTGCCGCACCCGGTCGCATTAGTGCAATTATCCGAAGGCGCTAGTTTACAGGCCCGCGAAGAAGTCCGCGCTTCACTCAAAGCGACACTCGATAGCGTGAATCCGCACTTAGAGTCACACGAACATGTGGATGCCATTATCGTGGTTAACGACCCTTGGACGATTGAGAACGATGTACTGACGCCGACGCTTAAGATCAAACGCCATGTGCTTGAAAAAGCCTTTAGCGAACGAGTTGATGGTATTCGTGGCGCCCAAGTTCGCTGGGAAGATGAGTTAACGCAAAAATAGCTCAGCTAAACAGAGTGATGCCCAATGTGGTTATCGACACAAATCTAGCACGCCTCGGCGTGCTTTTTTATGACATATTCTGTCAAATTTCGATAAAACCACGTATCATGTGCGCCTGTCGGCTAAGGGATGGTTCCCTTGTACTTTCTCATTCAATATAGGTTTAACAAAGTCCCGTGATGCTCATTACACTCTCGATTATTGGCGGTTTTATTATTTTAACCTTAGGCGCCGAAGCCCTAGTGCGTGGCGCGAGTGCTATCGCCCTACGCTTAGGTATTACGCCACTTATCATAGGCTTAACTATTGTTGCCTTTGGTACTAGCGCACCAGAACTGGCTGTGAGTGTCAAATCTGCCCTCGCCGGAAACAGTGGTATCGCCTTAGGTAACGTTATCGGCTCCAACATTGCCAACATAGGTTTGATCTTAGCGATCACGGCTTTAATCCGCCCTATCCAAGTGCAATCCCAAGTAGTGAAGCGCGATATCCCTTTGATGATCTTGGCGTCTATGCTGTTCTGGGGACTCTTGTTAGACGGCGAACTCAGCCTGATTGACGGTGTGGTTTTACTTTCACTACTGGTTGGATATTTAACCTTTAGCTATATCAGCTCGAAAAACAGCAAGAATGAAGAAGAGATTGAAGCGGGGCCGAATAACCCACTGCTTTCTGGCCTGTTCATCCTAGTCGGCATTAGCATGTTAGTTGGCGGCGGTATTCTGTTTGTAAACGGCGCAGTCGATTTAGCGAAAACCTTCGGCGTGAGTGAAGTCATTATCGGCTTAACGATCGTGGCGATTGGTACCAGTATGCCAGAGTTAGTGACCTCAGTGATTGCGGCACTAAAAGGTCAAAGCGATATCGCTATCGGTAACGTTGTGGGTTCTAACCTGTTCAATATTTTGGGCATTTTAGGTGTTACTGCCATAGTTCATCCAGTATCGTCACTCGGTTTCCAACCCTTCGACTTCATGGTGATGTTAGCTTTAGCCATAGTGATTCTGCCTTTTGCATGGACGGGATTACGCATCGGCCGCCGCGAAGGTTCTGTGCTGCTACTGACCTATTTAGGTTATATGGGTTACCTGATTAACCAAGCGAGCGCTCAAGCTTTGGTATAACACTCAGCGGTAATACCCACTTAAAACACCGGAGCCTCTCCGGTGTTTTGCTATCTGGGTTTCGCACTTTTAAAAAAAGACAAATTTAACACCCTTAAACTGATGACATTTGTCATGCGAAAGCCATGACCTTTGTGTCTGCATTTCTCCTGTCGAATTTCTGATAATGAGTCCGTACCCAAACACGGGGAAACTTACTCAATAAGGAAATACCATGAAAACATTATTAATCGTCTCAAGCTTAGCGCTTATCAGCAGCCACGCGTTTGCAGCGTCGCCCTCTAACGCCAACATCACCAGCATAGATGCGGCCTCAAACTCGATGAACCTAGCGCAGCTGCAACAACTGAGTGCCAGCACCCAAGATTACGACAAAGCCTATGCGAACTATCGCTTAGCCATTAGCGCCAATGTCATGGGACAAAAAGCCCTCGCCAGCAGTGCACTGACTAATGCACAAACTGCATTAGAAGCCTTAGAAACCAGCCAAGCTGACGCGGAATCCCTCGCGCTGTTATCGTCGGTTTATGGCATGCAAATCGCCTTAGACAATAGCAAAGGCGCAACTCTCGGGATGAAATCAGCCAAAGCCATTGCCAACGCCGAGCAGTTAGAACCCCAAAATCCACGGGTCGCGTTGGTTAAGGCGATCGCCGCCTATAACACGCCTGCTATGTTTGGCGGCAGCATGCAAAATGCTAAGACGCTCGCCACCACGGCAATAGAAAGATTCGCCCAACCTTGCGACGACATTTGTTGGGGGGAAGCCGAAGCTTACACGTGGCGCGGGCTAGCTAAACAGGAATTAGGCGATAGCCAAGGCGCGAGTGAAGATTGGCAACAGGCGATCAAAGTGCAAGCAGATTACGGTTGGGCAAAATTTTTGCTTCAACAAAATCAGCAATTAAGTGCAAACTAGACCAAGTTGTTAACAGAGACTGATGGCGCTGACCCCAGCGCCAATCCCTAAATAGAATAAATAACACAGTTGCATTGAGGCATTATGATCAGCACGCATCTTCAGCTCGAACGAAAACTCGCTTGGGTGTATTTGATAAACTTAGTGTTTTATCTTATTCCGCTTGCCATCAATGCGTATCCAGCATGGAAAATCGCCCTTAGCTTTGCCGTGCTCGTTCCTTTTATTGCCAGTTATTTTTGGGCCTATAAGTGCAATCAGAATAGCGCCTATCGCCCCATTCTGATGATGGTGGCCATCGCCACAGCAATCACCCCAATCAACCCGGGATCTATCTCGTTATTCACCTTTGCCGCTTTTTTCATTGGCTTTTTTTACCCTCTCAGAACCTGTCTGTTGGCTATTGCCGCCTTAATCGGCCTGTTGTTTGCCCTCAATGAGATTTACGACTTTAACAGTTACTACTTTCCGCTTTACGGCTCAGGATTGGTACTCGGTGTAGGCATGTTTGGCGTTGCCGAACGCAGGCGTCATCAACATAAATTGAAAGAACAGCAAAGCACTCAAGAAATTAGTACCTTAGCGGCTATGGTTGAGCGAGAACGCATTGCCCGCGATCTACACGACATCATGGGCCACAGCTTGTCTTCGATTGCGCTTAAGGCGGAACTGGCCGAAAAACTGCTGGCAAAACAAGAATACCAACTGGCCACAATCCAGCTTAATGAACTCGGTCAAATTGCCCGTGAGAGCCTCAGCCAAATTCGCCATACCGTATCTGACTACAAACATAAGGGTCTCGCGGATAGCGTGACACAACTGTGTAAACTATTGAGGGAAAAAGGAGTCAGTGTCGAGCTGACAGGCAATATCCCTAAACTGCCCGCCAGAATGGAGAGCCAGCTGGGGTTAATTGTCACTGAACTGGTGAATAATATTTTACGTCATAGCGGCGCAAGTCAATGTATTATCGACTTTATTCAGCAACCAGATAGGCTAGTCGTTGTGGTCAAAGATAACGGCCCAAGTAAACCTATCGCTGAAGGCAATGGCCTCACGGGGATACGCGAACGTCTTGACAGCTTAGGCGGCAGCTTGAGCTATAATCTCGAACAGGGATATGCATTTACCGTCAGTTTACCTTTGCAGGGAGCAACAGATTAATGAAGATTTTATTGGCGGAAGACCAAGCCATGGTGCGAGGCGCGCTCGCCGCACTCCTCACGCTTGCGGGAGGCTTTAATATCACCCAAGCGAGTGACGGCGATGAAGCCCTAAGTCTACTCAAACAGCAAAGCTTTGATCTCTTGCTAACCGACATCGAAATGCCTGGCCGCACAGGCCTAGAGCTAGCAGCTTGGTTAAAGGATCAACATAGTCAAACTAAGGTCGTGGTCATCACCACCTTCGGCCGCGCGGGGTATATCAAACGCGCTATCGAAGCCGGTGTCGGCGGTTTTCTGCTAAAAGATGCGCCCTCAGAAACCTTAGTCAACGCGATTCAACAAGTTATGGCGGGAAAACGAGTGATCGATCCTGAACTTGCCATGATGGCAATTGGTGACGTCGACCCACTCAACGATAAAGAGCGCCGCGCTCTACGCCTCGCCAGTGAAGGCAAATCCACCGCCGACATCGCCGAAACCCTCTTTATTGCCGAAGGCACAGTGCGTAACTACCTCTCCGAAGCCATAGCTAAACTCAATGCCAGCAACCGAATCGACGCCGCCCGTATCGCCAAACAAAAGGGCTGGCTGTAATCACGCTCACGGTTAACTACTCTTTCGTTCATATCGACAATTTTTGCGGCCTTAGCCGAAACCTAAGGGCCGCAAACTGACGTTAGTTATGCTGGCAAATAAGTCCCTCATTCTGCTTGAGATTGCCTTACGCTTATTCTCTGTTAATATATGTATAAATTCACAGTGATTGAGTGCTAACGACTTGCAGCAATTGGATCTTGTTCCGATCACCGACCTCAAAGGCGTCGCCAAAAAGGTCGCGGAGAAACTCGCAAAGCTCGGCATCACAACAGTACAAGATCTGCTGTTTCACTTACCCCTGCGCTACGAAGACAGAACCCAAATCTATCCGATTGCCGCCCTTATGCCCGGCAGTTACGGCACCATAGAAGCTGAAATCCAATCGACGCAGATCATTCAAGGCCGCAAGCGTATGCTGGTCTGCAATGTGCGCGACGATACAGGCAGCTTGAGCCTGCGCTTTTTTAACTTTTCCGTCGCCCAGCGTAATGCCATGCAAAATGGTTTGATGATCCGCGCCTACGGTGAAGTGCGCCGTGGCGGCCATCAAGCTGAGATAGTGCATCCAGAATATAAAGTCGTGTATCCCGGTGAAGATGTTCATCTGAGTGATACCCTAACGCCGATTTATCCCACAACTGAGGGCTTAAAACAGGCGAGTTGGCTCAAGCTGACCGAGCAAGCTTTGGTATTACTGGAAGATGGCGGCTTAACTGAGCTGCTGCCACCGCGGTTGCAACCAAACAACATCAGCCTTAAACAAGCGCTGCAAACGCTGCATCGGCCTCCTGCGGGGATATCTCAGTTCGATTTAGAGTTAGGCCAACACCCAGCACAGCAGCGACTCGTGCAGGAAGAATTACTCGCCCATAATCTCAGCATGTTACGTCTAAGACAGCGCAGTAATTTAGACGCTGCTGTCACCATGCAGGCCACGGGGCAGTTGCTCAATCCCTTCCTCGCCGCTTTGCCCTTTAAGCCCACGGGCGCCCAGCAAAGAGTGGTGGCCGATATAGGCAAAGATTTAGAAAAACCGCACCCTATGATGCGCTTAGTGCAAGGGGATGTTGGTTCAGGTAAAACCTTAGTCGCGGCGATGGCTGCGCTGCAAGCGATTGAAAACGGTTATCAAGTTGCCATGATGGCGCCAACAGAGCTATTGGCCGAGCAACATGCGACTAACTTTGCCGCTTGGTTTGAGCCACTCGGACTTAAAGTCGGTTGGCTGGCGGGTAAACTCAAAGGTAGGGTCAGAGCGCAATCCCTTGCGGATATTGAATCCGGCGCCGCCCAGATGGTGATTGGTACCCATGCTATCTTCCAGCAGCATGTGGTCTTTAGCAAACTCGCGTTAATTATCATAGATGAGCAGCACAGATTCGGTGTACACCAACGTTTAGGTCTGCGTGAAAAAGGCGTGAACCAAGGTTTCCACCCGCATCAATTGATCATGACGGCAACGCCGATCCCGCGCACGCTGGCGATGACGGCCTATGCGGATCTCGACACATCCATTATCGATGAACTGCCGCCGGGACGGACACCTGTGACCACAGTGGCGATTGCCGATTCACGCCGCAACGAAGTGCTCGAACGGGTGCGTAACTCCGTCATCACAGATAAACGTCAGGCCTATTGGGTGTGCACTCTGATTGAAGAATCCGAAGTGCTCGAATGCCAAGCCGCCGAAGACACGGCCGAAGAACTGCGCCTCGCCCTGCCCGAGCTCAATATCGGCCTCGTGCATGGCAGGTTGAAGAGTGCCGAAAAACAGCAAATTATGGCCGATTTTAAGGCGGGCATAATTCATTTACTGGTGGCGACAACCGTGATTGAAGTCGGCGTCGATGTGCCTAATTCCAGCCTGATGATCATTGAAAACCCTGAACGTTTAGGTTTGGCACAACTACACCAACTGCGCGGACGAGTCGGTCGAGGCGCCATCGCAAGCCATTGTGTGTTACTCTACAAGGCGCCATTGAGCCATACCGCCACCCAAAGACTGAGTGTACTCAGGCAAAGTAATGACGGTTTTATCATAGCGCAGAAAGATTTAGAAATTCGTGGCCCAGGTGAAGTGCTTGGCACTAAGCAAACGGGACTGGCCGAGCTGAAAATTGCCGATCTGGTGCGCGATCAAGCTTTGATCCCGCATATTCAAAAACTGGCAAATCATGTGATGGCGCAGGCCCCCGAAAAAGTCGATGCGATTATCTTACGCTGGCTCGGGCACAAGCAGCACTATGTGCAGGCTTAGGCAGTAAAGGGTAAAGGCCGAGGAGTGACATCTGCCTCGATACTCAAAATAAATTGTTTATGTTCAGCTAAGCGCTATAGACAAGCGCATGGAAACTTGCAAAATGAACCAGCGGTATTCCAATAGTCCGCTCTTGCACTTTAATGTTAGCTGCATGTATTCACCAAGTTACCTTGACACTCAAGCGAAGGATGTAAAATGCAAGTTAATCAAGATGATAGAATAACACCTCAAGAGACTTCTTCTAGCAGTAATCGCTTTGCGCTTTTTGCGATAGTGCTCGTCGTGCTACTTTCTGCCGGAGGATATTATTACTACAGCGGTGACTCAGATTCACCTAAACTCATCCCTAACGCGCCAATTGTATTGCCTGAAACACCGCCATCTGAGCCAATGACGCTCGAAAGTGCGCCAGAGCCAGAAACCACTGAGACGACGCCTGCTGTTACAGAAACAAACACCAACAGCACAGAAACCCCTGCGGTAACTGAGCCGGAAGTTATTGCTGAACCTGTACCTGCACTGGCTGAAAGTGATGCATTCGTACAACAAAAAGCCCTCGCCATTATCGATAACAATGTGCTGGGTTCTGCATTAGTGCAGCAAGATCTCGCGCGCCAATTTGTGGTGTTTGTCGATAACTTAGCTCAGGGCGAATTGACCCGTAAAGTGAGTCCACTCAAAGGCCCAGAGAAGCATTTCTCGGTTTCTGAAATCACCAACAAAGTGTATTTAAATCCTGAGGGTTTCCACAGATACGATGCCTATGTTGACTCGATTGCCAAAATGGACGAACAGACGTTAATGGTCACCTATAAGCAAATGACGCCTATGCTAGAGGAAGCCTTTACCGAACTCGGCTACAGCAACGCTAAATTCAACGACAGAATGCTGCAAGCGATTAAAATACTGCTCGCGGCGCCTATCATTGAAGATCCGATTGAGCTGAGCTCTATTAGCGTTAACTATCAATTTGTTGACCCTAACTTAGAGGCACTACCTAGCGCGCAAAAACTGCTGATCCGTATGGGTCCAGAAAATACCCGCAAGCTAAAAGTCGCTCTACGCAAACTCGAGAACCAACTGGCACAGTAAAACCTTGCCGTGGTGAAGACAAAAGGCGCTCAGTGCGCCTTTTTTCATTTTGAGCGCAAATCGCTAGGATAAAAAGCCTATCGAATGAGACTGCTATTGCGATATTTGTTACATAAATTCGATCGTTCTGCTGAAAATCACAGCACTTGATCCCATTGCGTTAACCCACACAATGCAAATGGCTTCATAAAAACGCGGGGCATAGTGTAGAATGGCTCCGCTGTAGAGGGCATTCCTAGCGTCATCGTCATTCATCAAACGCGTTTACACCTCACTATGGTATGACAATCCATCAATGTTCTAACTTAGTTAGGGATAACTAAGACAGCTTAAATTTAGTGTCGAGGCAAAGTAGTGCAACTAACATTCAGCATTCTCTCTTGGGGCGCTTGGGCCCCCCAATATCAGCACCCGCAAAGTTGGCAAACTTGGTGCAAAAACTCGGCTGAATTAAATCTCGACACA
Source organism: Shewanella sp. SR1 (assembly GCF_020447145.1). Lineage (NCBI taxonomy): Bacteria > Pseudomonadati > Pseudomonadota > Gammaproteobacteria > Alteromonadales > Shewanellaceae > Shewanella > Shewanella sp. SR1. The sequence goes on from NZ_JAJAEF010000010.1 coordinate 73,013, forward strand.
CCACAGTCTGATACGACCGCTCCCGCACTCAAACACGTTCCAGCCATGCAACGCCGCCGTTTTAGTCGCTTGACTAAGATGATGTTAGAGGTGAGTTTTCAGTGCGAAATGCCTGCAAATTGTCGCTCTATTTTTGCCTCGCGCCACGGAGAGTTGCAGCGCACCATAGGACTGCTCGAAGACATTATCGCCAAACAGCCCTTATCGCCCTTAGGGTTTAGTCAGTCGGTGCACAACACCGCCAGCGGCATTTTTGGCATAGTGGCGGCCAATACCGCGCCGTCGACCTCAGTTGCGGCAGGTACCGAAACCCTGTCACAAGCTATGGTTGAAGCCTTCGCCCAGTTACACCAGTCACCAGAACCCTTGCTGTTAGTCTTCGGTGATGATCCTGTGCCACCTGTGTACGATGAGTTTACCCAAGAATTTGAATTGCCTTTGGCCCTAGGCTTACAGCTCGCGCCCTTCGATGCGCCCGCTTCGGTCAAGCTCACAGTGAGCCGCATCTGTGAGTCGACAGCATTAAATCCTTTGACCTATGGCGCCTTGCTCCACGCCCTCGCGACAGCGCAAAATATTTCAGGCTGCTTATCCCAATGGCATTGGAAGCTTGAGCATGTTTAATACTGCCCACAGCCATGACGCCGTCAAGGGTTATGAAGATTCAATGCACAATGCCGCTTATACCTTGCCGGAGACTCGCCGCGCTGGGCTGAGTTATGTGCCACGTTGGTTAGGCGGCGTGAGTTGTTATATCGCCTTTGGCTTAGGCGGCTTATTAAGCTCCTTGACCATTTTGCCTTTGCTGCGTTTTTGGCCAGGCACACCCGAAGCGCGGATTATTCGAGTCCAAAAGGCCGTGCATCTAATGTTCAAGGGTTTTGTCGCCATGCTCACTTGGGCGGGCGTGATCCACGTCAGCACCCACAGAGCACAACAACTGCATGACGCCAGAGGCGTTATCGTGATCGCCAACCATCCCAGTTTAGTGGATGTGGTCGTGTTGATAAGCCTCATGCCCAATGCGGGCTGCATAGTCAAACAAGGTTTATGGCGTAATCCGTTTTTGCGTGGTGTCGTGTCCTGCGCGGGTTATATTCCCAATCGCGGCGCCGAACTTATGCTAGAGGATTGCCGCGAAGTGCTCGCGAGGGGCACCAATTTAATTATCTTCCCCGAGGGCACACGCACGGTTGTCGGCGCGACCATTAACGACTTTGCCCGCGGCGCCGCCAACATTGCCTTAAGGGCCGAAGCAGATATTTTACCTGTGGTGCTGCGTACCAATGTCCGTGGTTTGACAAAGGAGCAACCTTGGTATGAGATCCCAAGGCAAACCATGGGGATGGCCGTTGAAATCGGCGCAACAGTTTCTTACCAGAAGTACCAAGCGGCTTTAGGTGAGCATGCAAAAATGGCCCGGCAGCTGACGCGGGATCTTGAACACTACTATAAACAACAACTCGAAAATAACTATGAACTTAAACAATGAAATAAAGCAGTTAATCATCGACTGTCTCGATCTTGAAGACGTCAGTATTGATGATATTGAAACCGATGCGCCGCTCTTTGGCGAAGGTCTAGGCTTAGATTCAATCGACGCCCTCGAACTCGGCTTAGCCATCAAGAAAAAATTTGATGTCAAAATCGAGGCTAATTCGGATGCCACTAAGGCCCATTTCCACAGTGTTGCCAGCTTAGCTAGCTTTATCGAATCACAGCGTCCATAGGAGAGGAACATGCAAAATCGTGAACAAATCCTCGCTATGCTGACCACTATTTTAGTGGACGAATTCGAAATTGAGGCCGAGGCGATTACGCCTGAGGCCAACCTGTATGAAGAGCTCGATCTCGACAGTATTGATGCCGTCGACTTAGTGATCAAGCTGCAGCAACTGACGGGTAAAAAGATCCAACCCGATGAATTTAAATCCGTTCGCACAGTCAACGATGTGGTGAATGCCATCGAAGGTTTAGTTAAAGACTAATGCGCGCCTTGCTACAAGTCTTAACCGCCCTCACATTGCTGGCCTATCCGCTTGCCGTGTATTTCGGGCTGAATTATTTGCCTGCTGGCACCATAGCGCTCGTGCTGTGTTTATTGCTGATTGTGCGGTTAATGCTACAAAAGCAAAAGGTTAAGACGTTAGTATTGCCCCTTTTGGTGGGGATTGCGCTTACGGCAGGCAGTTATCTTGCCAAGCGCAGCGACTGGCTTTTGTATTACCCTGTGGTAATAAATCTGACTATGCTGGCTCTGTTTAGTTATTCACTGCACACTGGCCCATGCATGATAGAGCGTTTAGCCCGCTTGAAAGAACCCGATTTACCGGATGAAGCCATTCCGTATCTTAAAAAAGTCACCCTACTTTGGTGCGGCTTATTTATCTTAAATGGCTCGATGGCGGCTTATACCGCTGGCTTTACTAGCTTAGCAACCTGGACCTTGTATAACGGTTTGATTGCATACGTACTCATGGGACTGCTCCTCGGTGGGGAGTGGTTATATCGCAGCTTTTGGTTGAAGAAAACATGACACAGCTACTCAAAAACTGGTTAACCCAAGGGCCCTTTGCCCAACAACTGATCAGCTTTAATCACCACGACATAGTCACAGGTGCATTATTTACCAATCAGGTGGCGTATTTTTACGAGCAACTGCTCGCCGCGCCCGAGAAAAAATGGCTGCTCGCGAGTGATACCAGCGATCTGTTTGCCGTCGGATTATGTGCCGCGCTGTTAGCGGGCAAAGAAATTATCCTGCCTCCCAACACCCAAACCGGCACCTTGAGCGAGTTAACGCACCAGTTTGATGGCATCTTGTCAGACAAGCCTTTGTGCGAATGCCAAGCTTTTGTGTTGCTGAAAAAGGAACTGAGCCTACCCAACAAACCTTGGCCCGCGAGCGAGGCTATCGGCGAGTTAGTGCTCTTTACCTCTGGCAGCAGCGGCGAACCTAAGGCGATCCGTAAAACACTTGAACAGTTAGATATCGAAGTGTCTGTGCTCGAACATACTTTTGCCGAGCATTTGCCCCATTGCAGCGTGGTATCCACAGTTTCCCACCAGCATATTTACGGTCTGTTATTCAAGATTTTGTGGCCGCTCGCCGCCAGTCGACCGTTTTTAAGCGAACAAATTGAATACCCAGAAACCCTAAGTTATTACACTGCCTTGCTGCCAAACCTGTGTTTGATCAGTAGCCCAGCCCAGTTATCGCGCCTGCCTAAAGCGCTAGAGCACGAGCGGCAACTGCGCTCACCGAGCTTAGTATTTAGCTCTGGCGGGCCATTAAGTTTTGTCGCAGCCAAAGGCGTCAACCAGTGCTATGGTCATCTGCCCATCGAAATCTTTGGTAGCACAGAAACGGGCGGCATCGCCTATCGCCGTCAGCATGAGGCCGATGAACCTTGGCAAGTGTTTGACCGCATCTCAATAGATCAAGATCCGACCGACGGCGCCCTGCTGCTGAAATCGCCCTATTTGGCCGACGATGAATGGCTACGCTGCGAAGATAAAATCGAACCAACCGAGAATGGCCAGTTTAGGCTCAAGGGCCGACTCGATCGCATCGTTAAGATTGAAGAGAAGCGTCTGTCGCTCGCGCAAATGGAAACCCTCATGTGCAGCCACGCCTACGTTGAGCAAGCCGCTCTGGTAGTGCTACCACAGTTTAAATCCCAACTTGGCGCAGTGGTGACCTTGTCAGAACTCGGTAAAAACGTGCTGCAAGAACAGGGCAAACTCAGTATTAACAATGCCCTAAAAGCACATTTACTGACCCAATTTGAGCGCGTCACCCTGCCACGCCGCTGGCGTTATCCGGATATTTTACCGCTTAACACTCAGGGCAAGCGTGTCACTGCCCAGTTAGTCGAGTTATTTGATCATGATTAAATCGAGTTTACCGCCGATCCTGCATTCCGATATCGGCATTGATAACATTGAATTACGTCTGTTAGTGGCGGCCGACCTTGAATATTTTAACGGCCATTTCCCCGAACAAGCCGTGTTGCCGGGCGTGACGCAATTAGATTGGGCGGTGCGTTTAGGCTGCCAACATTTCGGTTATTCAGAGGCGGTCGCTAACTTAGAAGTGCTTAAGTTTCAGCAACTCATACTGCCAGGCCAAGAAGTCACCTTAAGCATTAGCAATAATGCCGCTAAGGCAAAACTCACCTTCGCCTATTGCGATGGTGAAAACTGTTATGCTTCAGGTCGTATCGCCTTTGATAGAACGCCCGTTAACAGCAAATCTGCTACCAACATTAGCGATGAGGCAAGTCAGTGCTAACGCCTCCCAGCGACCTTGTTGAGTCGGCGCCCATCAAACTCGCCTTAGTGATCCCCAATTATAATCACAGCGCCGCGATTGCCCAGACCTTGGCCGAACTCGCCCAATTTAATCTGCCCTGTTATTTAATTGATGATGGCAGCAATGACGAAACCCGTTATTTGCTGCAATCCTTAGCCCAAACCTATCCTTGGGTGACTTTGCTGCTGCATCCGTACAATCGTGGTAAGGGCGCCGCTGTGATGACAGGGCTGCGCCGTGCCTACCGCGATGGCTTTAGCCATGCACTGCAGGTCGATGCCGATGGTCAACATAATCTCGCTGATATTCCGGCTATGTTAGCAAGGGCACAAGCTAAACCCGATGCGCTGATTTCGGGTAAGCCTGAGTACGATGAATCTGTACCTAAGGGCAGGCTTTATGGCCGCTACTTAACCCATTTTTGGGTATGGGTCGAAACCCTAAGCTTTGATATTCAAGATTCTATGTGTGGCTTTCGCGTTTATCCGCTGGCCGCCACTGAGCGATTACTGTGCCAGCAAGCCTTAACAGAACGAATGGATTTTGATATCGAAATCCTGGTTAAACTCTACTGGCAAGGGGTGGAGATTCTATTCCAGCCGACTAAGGTGATTTATCCCGAAGGCGGCGTCAGTCACTTTCAAGCTGTGGCAGATAATGTGCGCATCACTAAGCTGCACACACGACTGTTTTTCGGCATGCTCAAACGCTTGCCTTGGCTATTGAAGCGTAAATCACAGCGTAAATCGCAGCAACAAGCCGTGCAAACTTCCGATTGCTCGTCAGCAACATCATCGACTTCAGCAACCCATTGGTCTGGCATGAAAGAGCGCGGCAGTTACTGGGGCATCAAACTGTTAGCCGAGAGCTATCGCTTTGGCGGCCATTGGTTGTGCCGCGCCATTATGTATCCGGTGATTTGCTATTTTTTCCTCACAGGCAAAGTCACCCGTGAAGCCTCGTTAGATTTTCTGCGCCGCGTGCAAAAACTTGAGCCGCAACACCCTAAGCTCAATCAGCCTGTAGGCTGGCGCGATAGCCTGAATCACTTTTTAGCCTTTGGCAATGCAGCACTCGATAGAATCGATGCCTGGTGCGATCGTATCCAATTGAGCCAAGTGGATTTCCCCGACCGCCAAGTGCTGGCCGATCAGCTCGAAAGCGGCAAAGGCGCGGTGTTATTAGTGTCGCACCTGGGTAATTTAGAACTTTGCCGCGCCATTTCAATCCACCAGCGCAAAGTCAGAGTGAACGTCATGGTGCTAACTAGCCATGCGGAAAACTTCAATAAGGTACTCAAACAGTTAAACCCAGATAGCACACTCAATCTTATTCAAGTGACCGAACTGAACCCTGCAACGTCTATGCTGTTACAGCAAAAAATTGAGGACGGTGAACTGGTGGTGATTGCGGGTGATAGAACCTCATCGAATACCCAAGGCCGCGTCATGTATGCGCCGTTTATGGGCCAAGATGCCGCGTTTCCACAAGGGCCGTTTATTTTGGCGGGCTTACTCGATTGCCCCGTGTTTTTAATGTTTTGCCTGCGGGAACAAGGCCGTTATCGGGTGCATTTAGAACGCTTCGCCGAAACGCTGAAAGGCCCAAGAGCGGGCAGAATGGACAGATTACAGCAGGCCGTGAATCGCTACAGCGAACGTTTAGAATACTTGGCCAGACGCGAGCCTTTGCAATGGTTTAACTTCTTCGATTTTTGGCGCAAAGACAGCGAGCTACAACGCACCCCATCGCATTTAGTACAGCCCAATCCGTTACCGACAACTTCAGCATCATCGCCGATCCCAGATCAGGATCATAAGACAGACAGGACACAGCATTCATGAGCCACACCAAAGCAGCCGACTCCGAGAGTCAGTCAGATCTACAGACTGTTGAGTTCGGCCGTCAGTTTCTCACCTTAGAACAAGTGGTGGCCGTCGCCAAGGGCGCGCCAGTCAAGCTCTGTGACGATGCGGATTATCAAGAATATATCCAAAAAGGTGCGCGCTTTATCGATAGCCTGCTGCACGAAGAAGGCGTGGTCTATGGCGTAACCACAGGTTATGGCGACTCTTGCACAGTCAATGTGAGCTTAGATCTGGTCCACGAGTTACCACTGCATTTAACCCGCTTCCACGGCTGCGGTTTAGGCGAGACCTTAAGCATAATGCAGGCCCGCGCTGTGATGGCTTGCCGTTTAAACTCCTTAGCCATTGGCAAATCTGGCGTGACCTATGAGCTATTAAAGCGCATCGAAACCTTGCTGAATCTCAACATAGTGCCAGTCATCCCAGAGGAAGGTTCGGTCGGCGCCAGCGGGGATTTAACGCCGCTATCGTATTTGGCCGCCGTATTAGTCGGCGAGCGCGAAGTGATTTACCAAGGTGAGCGCCAAGCGACTCAAGATGTGTACGCTAAACTCAACATCACCCCGCACGTGCTGCGGCCAAAAGAAGGCTTAGCCCTGATGAACGGCACGGCTGTGATGACGGCTTTAGCCTGCTTAGCCTTTGATCGCGCGCAATATCTTGCCCGCTTAAGTAGCCGCATTACCGCCATGGCTTCGTTAACGCTAAAAGGCAACTCGAACCATTTTGATGAAATCTTATTTGCCGCCAAACCGCATCCAGGGCAAAACCAAATCGCCACTTGGATCCGTGAAGATTTGAATCACCACGAACATCCACGTAATTCGGATCGTCTGCAGGACAGATATTCCATCCGCTGCGCACCGCACATTATCGGCGTGTTGCAGGATGCGCTGCCGTTTATGCGTCAGTTTATCGAAACCGAAGTCAACAGCGCCAACGACAACCCGATTGTCGACGGCGAAGGCGAGCATATTCTCCACGGTGGCCATTTCTACGGCGGCCATATCGCCTTTGCGATGGATTCACTGAAAAATACTGTGGCCAACTTAGCCGATCTTATCGACCGCCAAATGGCGCTAGTGATGGACCCTAAGTTTAACAATGGCTTACCTGCTAACTTATCCGGTTCAACCGGCCCGCGCCGCGCGATTAATCATGGTTTTAAAGCGGTGCAAATTGGCGTGTCGGCTTGGACGGCAGAAGCGCTCAAGCACACTATGCCCGCCAGTGTGTTCTCACGCTCGACCGAATGCCACAACCAAGACAAAGTCAGCATGGGCACTATCGCCGCCCGCGACTGTACGCGCGTGCTGCAATTAACCGAACAAGTCGCCGCAGCTGCATTACTCGCCATGACCCAAGGCATTGGCCTGCGTATCGCCCAAAATGAATTAGACGAAGCCTCGCTCACGCCATCGTTAGCGAAAACCCTCGCCCAAGTGCGCGCCGATTTTGAGACCTTAATTGAAGATAGGCCGCTTGAAGCCGTGCTGCGCCAAACCATAGCTAAAATCCAAGCGGGCGAATGGGAAGTGTGCCGATGAAATCATTGCTCACTATCGATATGGAAATGCAAATTCCCTTCCACGATGTGGATTCTATGGGGATCACTTGGCATGGCAATTACCTGCGCTATTTCGAAATAGCCCGCTGTAAACTGCTCGATGAGCTGGGCTACAACTACCGCCAAATGCAAGCATCTAACTATGCGTGGCCGATTATCGATTTGCAGATTAAGTACGTCAAAGCCAGCACCTTCGAGCAAAAAATCACAGTGCGCGCCGAGTTAGTTGAGTGGGAAAACCGCTTGAAGATCAATTATCAAATTCGCGATGTCGAAACCGGTGCGCGCATCACTAAGGGTTATACCATTCAGGCGGCGGTCGATATGAGCACCCAAGAATTGTGCTTTGTTACCCCAGACGTGTTCCGTGACAAAATCGCCACCCTGCTCGCTAAGGTTGAAGACTAATGAACTCAGTACTGGCGAAGTGTGCATTATTCCTCTGCTTAGCTTTTGCTTTGATAAGCCAGCCACTCAAAGCTGGAACCTTAAGTGACAAGCTTGCCACGCCCGGTGATTATCAAGCACTCTTTAGCCAAAGTACGGATACCGCGCAGCTTGTCGCCTTAAGCCAAAAACTTAACTTGGGCGAAACGGTGCGAGGTCACTTTGTGCAATCTCGGCAGCTAAAGGTGCTCAAAAAGCCATTAATCAGCCAAGGTCAGTTTATCTTCGACAAAGAGCAAGGGCTGATCTGGCAACAGATAAAACCCTTCGAATCCCTACTGATTTTAAAGGATAAGCAACTGATCCAGCGTGATAGCCAAGGTCGAGTGCAGGTCAGCAAGGCCGACACCTCGGCAAGCGCCGCCGCTATGGGCGATTTATTACCCAGCCTAGTGCGCGCTATGCTCGGCGGGGATATTTCCGGTTTAAGCGAAAACTTCGAGCTGCACTTTCTCATCACAGACAGGTTAAGCCCAGACGGCCAATGGCAATTAGGCCTAACGCCCAAAGATCCCTTAATGAAAAAAGCCATCGCCAATATGGTGTTAGAGGGTAGCGATGTGTTGCAGTCCTTAGTGCTGCTGAGCGCCGCGCCGAATGTGACACCACAGGATATGACCCGCATCGACTTTAGTGCGCTTTCCCAAGGCACTCTCAGCGAAGCCGAATTAGCGCAGTATGCGTTGGCGCTCGAGGCGAGCAAACCTTAGCCATGGCCTCCAACTTCGGCGCGCGCGCCAATCAAGCTTTGATGCAATCTTCCCCCAAGTGGCGCCTCGCCATTTGGTTGCTATTGATGCTGTCAGCAAGTCTGTGGACACTGCAACTCTGGCAAAACGGCGCACGGGTGCAGAGCGATATTCTGGCCATGTTGCCGCATTTACAGCAGGATAAACTCACCGAACGCGCCCTTAACCAAGTTGAAGCCACGCTCGCCGATCAAGTCTATATTGCGCTTGTCGCCAAGGATGAAACCACGGCAATCGCTGCGGCTAAGCTCTTGATGCAAAAGCTTGAAACTGACCTTGTGGCAAGGGGTAAGCAAGGCGCGCTAACCGATATTCGCAGCGCCGATATGCAGCTCGGTGAAGCGCTAGGGCAATTCTATTTCCCCCACAGATTTAAATTACTGACAGCGCCGCAAGCTGAAGCGTTAGCCAGCCAAAATATTGAAAGTCTGATTGAGGCGGCCACAGCGCAGCTTTACAACGCCTTTAGTTACGCCAATAGCAACTTGCTCGCCCAAGATCCGCTGCTGTTATTCCCAGCCAATTTACTCGCCCTCGCGCCGAGTTCAAAAGTCAGAGCCAGCCAAGGGATACTGCTCGCGAATCAAGGCGATAATGTTGCCGCGGTCGTCATGGCAAAAGGGCGAGAAAGCGCTTTTAATCCCAATGCGCAATTAGCGCAGATGACGGCATTAACCCAAGGATTGGATGCCGTTAAACAAAGCTACCCAGATATTACCGTGCTCAAAGCTGGCGCCCTGTTTCATGCCCTTGCGGCAACGCAAACGGCTAAGAGTGAAATATCGATCCTCGGCCTAGCATCCTTACTTGGGGTAATAGCCTTAGTTTGGTTGGCGTTTCGTTCTGTAATGCCGCTACTGCTAGCAATCGTCACTATTTCTAGCGGGCTGTTGCTCGCCGTGACTTTTACCTTAAGCGTATTTGGCGAGCTGCATTTACTCACCTTAGTGTTTGGCACTAGCTTGATAGGCATTGCCATCGACTATAGTTTTCATTTTTACTGCGAGCGCTTAAGCAATACAGAGCGGAGCGCAAAGGCCACAGTGGCGTATATCTTCCCAACGGTGACACTCGCCTTTATCACTAGCGCTTTGGCTTATGTCGGCATAGGTTTAGCACCGTTTCCCGGCATGCAGCAAGTCGCGATTTTCTGCGCCGCGGGTTTGCTCGGGGCCTATCTCACCCTCATTCTCGCCTATCCACTGTTAGCAGGAAGTCGTTTGCCTGAAGGCTCCCGCCCGTTAGCGCTCGCGGGGACTTACCTTGCCTGTCTCACTCAGTTATCGAAACGATTTACCACGCCGTTAGGCATGGGCATGTTTGCTTTGGTGATACTAGTCTGGTGTCTGGTTGGCGTAACAAAGTTAACCGTCGATGACGATATTCGCCATTTGCAACAAAGCCCTGCGAGCGTGACTGAGCCAGAAAACCAGCTACGCCAGTTACTCAGTGGCGGCACAGACAATCAATTCTTATTGGTGCGCGCACCGAGCGAAGAAGCGCTGCTGCAACAGCTTGAGCGAGTGTCACCCATGCTTGATACCGCCATAACAAACCAAGAGTTAGGCAACTATGTCAGCCTTAGCCGTTATCTGCCCAGCCATCGAAAACAAGACACGGCTTACCACTTACAGGGCAAAATCTATCAAACTCAGATAGATACTGTGCTCACAAGCCTTGGTTTGGATGAAAATCTAAAGCCAGAACTGCAAGCCGCCTATTTGGCCGCGAAAACAGAGTACATCACGCCTGCTACATTCTTTACGCTAGGGGCAGGCAAGCAACTCGCGCCGCTGTGGCTCGCGCCGAATGAGGCTAACAGTCCAGCTGGCAATGGCCAGCCAAATGATGATGGGGCAAGCGCGGAACATGGAGCAGATCAGGGGGCCGATTATGGAGCTGATTATGGTGCAATAGTCCTCCTTGGTGGCATTCAGCAAATCGATGCCCTTAAGGCGCGTTTTGCCCATGATGGAAGCGTGCAGCTTATCGACAAGGTGGCGGACATTTCAGCCGTCATGGGACATTATCGATTGTTAACCCTAAAGCTGTTAGCCCTTGCACTTGGCATCGCACTCTTGTTGTTTAGCCTGAATTTCGGCTTTAAAAAAGCGGCGGTTGTGGTTGCCGTGCCAGCCCTTGCGGCCTTGCTCACGCTCGCAACCTTAGGCTTAACGGGCTCACCACTGAGTCTGTTCCATGCACTCGCGCTCATTTTAGTTTTCGGGATTGGGATAGACTACAGCTTGTTTTTTGCCTCAGCCCAGAACCACGGCAAGGCAGTGATGATGGCGGTGTTTATGTCCGCCTGCTCGACCCTATTGGCCTTTGGTTTACTTGCCTTTAGCCAGACCCAAGCGATTCACTACTTTGGCTTAACCCTATCACTGGGCATAGGGTTTACCTTTTTACTTTCGCCGTTGATTTTGACCACAACACTGGCTTTAACCACCAATCAGCTTCTAACGACAAAAAAGTCCTGATGACTACAAGGAACGTATTTTACATGTCTACACAGGTTCACGATTTATCAGCTATACCAAATTCACTTGATGTCGATGTGGCTATTATCGGCGCAGGGCCTTCGGGCGCCATCGCTGCCAGCCTGCTACACCAGCAAGGCAAGCGCGTGCTTGTGTTAGAAAAACAGCATTTTCCTCGCTTCTCCATCGGCGAAAGTTTACTGCCCTGCTGCATGCAGTTTATCGAAGAAGCGGGCATGTTAGATGCGCTCAATGCCGCTGGATTCCAACATAAAAATGGCGCCGCCTTTCGTCGCAATGGAACTTACACCACCTTCGATTTTACCGATAAATTTACTCCTGGGCCGGGCACCACGTTTCAAGTGCAGCGCGCCAGTTTCGATAAACTGTTAGCCGATACGGCCCAAAGCCAAGGGGTCGACATTCGCTACGGCGAAACGGTCGAGGCGATAGATTTAACCGAGAACCCACGCTTAACGGTGCGTAATGAACAGGGCGAGCTTTATCAAATCAATGCCCAATATGTGCTCGACGCCAGCGGTTTTGGTCGCGTATTACCCCGCTTGCTCAACTTAGAAAGTCCGTCTTGCCTGCCACCGCGCAGCGCCATCTTCACCCATGTTGAAGACAACATCAGCGATGCTAGCTTCGATCGTAATAAGATTTTGATCAGCGTCCACCCTGAACATAAGGACATTTGGTATTGGCTTATTCCCTTTAGCAATGGCCGTTGTTCACTCGGCGTGGTGGCTGAGCCGCAGTTACTTGAGCGTTTACAAGGTTCGCTTGAGCAACAATTGATGAGCATAGTCAATGAAGAACCTGGGCTTAAAGCCCTGCTGGCAAACGCTAAAGTGGTACAGGAATGCGCCACGCTCAAAGGTTATTCCGCCAATGTGTCACGCCTTGCGACCGACAAGTTCGCCCTATTGGGTAATGCGGGCGAGTTCCTCGATCCGGTGTTTTCCTCCGGTGTGACTATCGCCATGCAATCGGCGTCTATGGCGGCAAAATGCCTGACGAAACAACTCAATGGCGAAACGGTTGACTGGCAAGCCGATTACTCAACGCCTTTAATGCAGGGCGTGAATGCCTTTCGTACCTATGTGCAAGCTTGGTATGATGGCCGCTTTCAGGACGTGATCTTCTATGAAGAACCGAACGAGCGTATCAAGCAGATGATTTGTTCCATTCTGGCGGGCTATGCTTGGGATACAAATAATCCCTTCGTTAAAGACTCGGAGCGACGCCTTAACATGATAGTCGAACTGTGCCGAAACCCAGCCGCCACTCCAGCATTCGCAGAGGTCTAACCGCATGCCGCTAAACCTTAACGCTAAATGGCCAGTGATCGCCGCCCTGCTGCTCGCAAGCCTTGGGCTAACGGGCTGTAGTGAACTGCTGTTCAGGCAGACCTGTGTCGGGCTCGCTAAGGATATGCGTTATTGTTTGGCTCCACTGCCCCATGACTTTGCTCCCCCGACCGATAAGCCGTTGACTCATCCTAGGATACAGCCCGCGACTGAGTCTACAACTAAGCCCGCCATCATGGCGAGTCAGCAAACCGACAGCAATACTGGCGTATCTTCACCCCAGTCCTTTAGCCAAAAAGTCAGTATTAAAGTGGGTAAAGAGTCCCACGAACTGCTCACTCAATTGGAATTAGAGGGCGAGCGCATGACGCTCGTGGGTTTAGCGCCACTCGGACAGGCTTTGTTTACCTTGGTTTATGATGGGAATACACTCAGCAGTGAGCAAAGCGTGCTGCTGGGCGACAATTTTAAAGCCGAGTATTTAATGGCGATGATGCAACTGATCTATTGGCCTGAGCAGAGTATTCGCGCCCATTTGGAAGGTGGCCATTTAGTGACTGGTCTTTGCGATACGGTTGGGGGAAATCAGAGCGACACGCTTGTCGATACCCGAGTAATTACAATCCCCTGTCGCCAGATCTATAGCCAAGATACCTTGATCAGTAAAAGCGCCCTGCAAACCCATGTGGTGCAAATTCGTTATCAACAAAATGTCGGCGACGCCCTATGGCAAGCCCACATCAGCTTAACTATGCCACAGGCCAAGTTTGAGCTAGAAATCGAACCTATTTAACCTTTTAACACCCGCACTTCGCTGTGCCATGGTAAAAAAACGATACGCTATGATGAACAGAGTAGCCATTACACAGATTGGATTGTGTACCCCGCTAGGGCAAGATCCCCAGCAGGTTTTAGACCGCCTGATCGCGGGCGATACCAGCGCGATGCAGCGCAGTGACACACTCCTGTTCGAGCACCCAACCTTAGTTGCGCCAGTGACGGCTGCGCTACCAGCGATTCCTGCAAAGCTCATTCAGTTCGATTGCCGCAATAACCAGTTACTCCTATGCGCGGCGCAGCAAATTAACGCCACGATTGAACAAGCGAAACGGGATTTTGGTCATACCCGCATTGGCGTTGTGCTAGGCACGAGCACCTCGGGGATTTCTAAAGGTGAAGCAGCCCTGAGCTACCGCAATGAACACGGCCACTTTCCGGCGGATTACCACTATTTCCAGCAGGAGCTCGGCAGCACTAGCGACTTTTTGCGCCAATATTTTGAGCTAGATGGCCCTTGCTATACGATTTCAACCGCCTGTTCCTCCAGCGCAAAAGTCTTTGCCAGTGCCAAGCGTTTACTCAGCGCTAACCTCTGCGACATGGTGATTGTTGGCGGTGTCGATAGTTTGTGCCAACTCACAGTCAATGGTTTTAATGCTTTGGAATCTGTATCCAAAGGTCACTGTAATCCTTTTAGTATCAACCGTGATGGCATTAATATTGGCGAAGGCGCGGCCTTATTCGTGCTGACGACGGGCGAGTCCGATGTGATGCTGGCTGGCATTGGCGAGTCGAGCGATGCCCATCATATTTCCGCACCTCATCCCGAAGGCGCTGGCGCAATCACCGCCATGCAAGCGGCTTTGCAAGATGCAAATATTGCGGCACAAGATATTGGTTACATTAACTTACACGGCACAGCGACACCCAAAAATGATGCGATGGAAAGCCGTGCTGTGGTTGAAGTATTTGGCGCCAACACCCCGCCTTGCAGCTCGACCAAACCCTTAGTCGGCCATACCTTAGGTGCCGCTGGCGCAATCGAAGCCGCCTTCTGCTATTTATTGCTTTCGGCACATAATCATGGCCAAGTCCTGCCGCCCCATCAATGGGACGGACAAGTCGATCCACAGGACCCGTCCATTGCCTTAGTCGAACGCCATCAAATCGCCGCAAAAGGCACACTTAATTATGTGATGAGTAATTCCTTCGCCTTTGGCGGCAGCAATGCCAGCCTGATTTTTTGCCGTAACGAGGCCTAAAATGATGCCCTTTATTCAATTCAATTTACCCTTTGCCGAGCAGGATATTGCCGATTTCATCCCCCACAGGGCGCCGATGATCTTGGTCGATAAGATCATCTCTTATCAACGCGATACCTTAGTTACCGAAGTCACGATCACGGCGCAAAGCCCCTATTTCGACGATAAACATCAAGCCGTACCCAATTATGTGGGTATCGAATATATGGCCCAAAGTATTGCCGCACTGGCCGGAGTAGAAGCTAAGCTGCGCAATGATAAAATCCGCGTGGGTTTTCTGTTGGGGTCGCGCAAATTAGCGCTACATGCCAAGCAATATGAACTCGGGCGCACCTATCGCACCCAGGTAAACCGCCTCTATCAAGAGGAGTCGGGATTAGCGGTATTCGATTGCCAGATTTATCTGCTGCCCGAAGCCGGAAGCGATCAAGAGAAAATCTTAGTCGCCACAGCGAATGTGAATGTGTTCCAACCCCAAGACACGCAAGCCTACCTTGATGGAAATCAAGACGCGGGCAATAGAAGCCTTGGGCACTGACTTGGACACTAATATCGAGGCAATGCTGAGACCATGCAATCGCAGCAAACTGAATTAGCCTGTCGATAAAAGCGTTAGATTAAGCGCCGTAGCAAGCAGCTTTTTACCATAAATACATGAAACCCCATACCGACTCCTAAAGATAAAATGGGGTGGAGAAAATAGATGAATAACAGAGTATTAGTCACAGGTTCGAGCCGCGGCATAGGTAAAGCCATTGCCCTCAAACTGGCCGCAGCAGGCTTCGATATCGCCCTGCATTACCACAGCAATCAAACGGCGGCCGATGACACTGCCGTTGAAGTTCGCGCGCTTGGAGTCAATGTGAGCCTGCTAAAATTTGATGTTGCCGACCGCGCGACAGTCAAAGCCGCCATCGAAGCCGATATCGAGGCCAATGGTGCCTATTACGGCGTGATCCTCAATGCCGGTATCAACCGCGATACCGCCTTTCCCGCCATGACAGAAAGCGAGTGGGACAGCGTCATCCACACTAACTTAGACGGTTTTTATAATGTCATCCATCCCTGCGTGATGCCTATGGTACAAGGCCGCAAAGGTGGACGTATCATCACCTTAGCCTCGGTATCTGGGATCGCGGGCAACCGTGGCCAAGTGAATTACAGCGCCTCAAAAGCGGGTATTATCGGCGCGACTAAGGCACTGTCATTAGAACTGGCAAAACGCAAAATTACCGTCAACTGTATCGCCCCGGGCTTGATAGAAACCGACATGGTGGCCGATATCCCTAAGGATATGGTCGAGCAATTAGTGCCGATGCGCCGCATGGGTAAACCCAATGAAATCGCAGCCTTAGCCGCATTTTTAATGTCTGACGATGCCGCCTATATCACTCGCCAAGTGATATCGGTCAATGGAGGCATGATCTAAATGAGCGAGGCGACAAATCAAACACGCTTGGGTAAACGAGTGGTCATCACAGGCATTGGCGGGATTACCGCCCTAGGCCATGATTGGCCGACGATAGCGGCGAGCCTTAAGGCGCAGAAAAACTGCGTCGTCACTATGAGTGACTGGGATAGATACGACGGACTTAACACCCGTTTAGCCGCGCCCATTACTGACTTTGAAGTGCCAAGCCATTATTCGCGCAAGAAAATTCGTTCTATGGGTCGGGTTTCTATCATGGCGACCTGCGCCAGTGAACTGGCTTTACTCGATGCGGGGCTGTTGGATGACCCTATCGTATCCTCAGGTGAAATGGGCATCGCCTACGGTTCATCCACGGGCAGTACCGATCCTATTACCGCCTTTGGCGATATGCTAAAAACGGGCGATATGTCGGGCATCACCGCAACGAGTTATATCCGCATGATGGCGCACACCACAGCGGTGAACGTCGGCGTATTCTTCGGCTTAAAGGGCCGAATTCACACCACCAGCAGCGCGTGCACTTCGGGTAGCCAAGGCATAGGTTACGCCTATGAAGCTATCAAATACGGTCAGCAAACCTTAATGTTGGCGGGCGGCGGCGAAGAACTCTGTCCCACCGAAGCCGTCGTGTTCGATACCCTGTTTGCCACCAGCACTAAAAACTCGACGCCCGAACTCACGCCGCGCCCCTTTGATGCGGATCGTGATGGCCTCGTCATTGGCGAAGGCGCCTGTACCTTGGTGCTCGAAGAGCTCGAACACGCCAGGGCGCGTGGCGCAAAAATTTATGCTGAGTTAGTCGGTTTTGGCACAAATTCCGACGGCCAACACGTCACCCAACCGAATGCGCAGACCATGGAAATCGCCATCAGATTAGCCCTCAAAGATGCGCAGCTTGAGCCTAGCGCCATAGGTTATGTGAACGCCCACGGCACAGCAACCGACCGTGGTGATATTGCCGAGAGTCACGCGACTCAGGCGGTGTTTGGCGCTGAGACGCCAATTTCATCCCTTAAAAGCTACACGGGCCACACCTTAGGCGCATGCGGTGCGTTAGAAGCTTGGGTGAGTATTGAGATGATGAATGCGGGCTGGTTTGCGCCAACACTCAATCTTGAGAATATCGACCCACAGTGCGCTGATTTGGACTATATCCGCAACGAACTGCGCCCAATCGACACGGATTATGTGATGAGTAATAATTTCGCCTTTGGCGGCATTAATACCTCGCTGATTTTTAAACGCTGGACCAGATAACACCTAAAACCCACATAAGGACATAGCAATGAAACTACTGTTTGCAGGGATGCTGCTGAGCATCAGTTTATTAACCGCGCCGCTGCTTGCCAAAGAATACACGGTAGAAACCTATCAAGAAGTCTTTAAGGGCGACAACGAATTTAAGCAGAAGCAAGCCATCGAATCCTTAAGCCTTGCAGGTTTATCCGATCCTGCGATATACGACGTGCTCGAAGCTAAACTGCTTGCCTCTTTACCCCAAGCGACTGAAAAAAATGCCATCGACTATAGTGCTTGGTTAGTCAAAGGCTTAGCCTATTCGGGTAACGACAAGTACAGCGAAACCATCAACAGCATTATGAATGGCAACTATCACAAAAAACTCAAAAAATACGCATCTCAAGCCAATGAAAACCTAACGCAATATAAAAAGTGGAATGCCATTCTTGGGGATAAAAGCCAATATACTGCCGACCAAAGTCAGCAAAATAACGCCTTTGCCAATGCCCTTCGCAGCGATGATTTAGAGTTAATGCGACTAGCGGCTAAACGCATCATGGATGATCGTCAGTACGATGACTTTATCCTAGCCGTACTCAGTAACGAATTGAAAACGCCACGCTTAATGGCTGATGACAAACTCGCTATCGATACCTATGCCAACATGGCAAAAGCCCTAGCAAGCTCGGGCAACGCAGATTACCGCGACGTGATTGAGAATATTGCGACCACAAGTTCAAACCGAAAACTGCAAAAATACGCGGCAAGCTACCTGAAGAAATTCTATTAAACCAGCCCGTTTTACGCTTAATCGAGAAAATTATGGCCGAGCTTATCCTCGGCCATTTTTATATCCGTTTGGATCACTTTTTAAATTAAAAGAAAATTTACTGTTGGCCTTAGCGTTTGCTGATATTCGCCTTTACAGGCTTGCGATGGTAATCACTCACGACACTGTGAAATCTAAGTTGATAAACGAGAGTTACGGAAGGCGAAGAGACAGTTAAACATAGATATTGTTCAGAGTGAGGCCAACCATGGTACTGGCTCGGCGACGCGCAGCAAGTCCATCCTTGGATGCTCGACCGCCCCGTCCATGGGGCGGACGGTCGTCTCACCAATCACCATGATTTGCCTTTCGAGCATCTGCGTAACCTTAGGTTCAAAGACTAGAGCTAACATTTTATGATGGTAGGTTCAGCCAAAAATTTTAGAAAACTAACAATAGAAAGCTTGTTAAATAAGAGCTTAATGGCTCTTCGGATGAGGATAAATATGGCAATTTGGGATAAAGGCTCTGCTAACTAGAAAATTACGATCGTAGCGGATGATTATTTCAAGTGCTGAAATTTGTTATGCTTTCTGCTCATTTACTAGCTTACTAATTTCATTTGCGTGCAGCATCTCAATCGTACCAGGAACATTTATAGTTCTAAATTTCCCACCTGTCTCAATGTACTTATGCTCCTCTTTAACGTCGGCTTTCTCGTAACCTGCAAAATCACATAAATTTTTAAAGTAGTCATTTGAATATCGATAAGCAGCTACCAAATCGTCAGTTGTGGTTCCAATCGAAAGGTATTTCTCTTGCCCTTTACCTTCAACCTCTATGTCAAGATATATCCCTTTACCAGCTAGCTCATTATAGATTTCAGGAAGCCCTAGGGTGTAACTCAGGTTATGAATGGTTACACATGCATTGAGTAAATAAAGACTAAATACTTTCTCTGGATCTTTGTTTTTTAAAATGTAATCAATTTGCCATCTTGCAGCACCCAACAACCTTTCAATGGAACTAAACATGTCAGTGTTAACTTCAGGAATCCCAGAGTTTGGGTTACCTTTAAAAAAATTTTTGTGAATTCTGGGATGTATCTTAAACTGCCCATTAAAGACGCCAAAATAGTCTGCCCCTTCAAGTCTATCAAAGTATGAAAACAACTCTTTCCTATGCGAATAAAAAGCGTCTAAATTATTTTTATGCGCAGTAATTGCTATCTGCTTTGCTGTTTGTTCAGTCGCGTGAAATCGAGATATCAGGACAGCTAGCGGTATTGTAAGCGAAAGAAAAGTAAGAGGAATGGTACTAATATTGAAGAAAGTAGCGAGTCCATATGACGAAATATCAATTTCGTAACCATGCCATGCTATAGCGCCAAAGATAAAAAAATATAAAACAGGGATTAGAATACACAACCACAGTACGCCTTGCTTTAATAAGCCTTTTTCTGGGTTTAACCTGAAAGAGCTCCATCCTAAAACTGACATTATTAGTACGGGCGCAAGCAATAACGGCCCAAGGATAATTGATAAAAGCATTAATTCTTCCCTCAACCTTATATATCTCCATTGGCATAACAGTGTTCTACCCCGACTTTTCGTTAAGCCCCAAAAAATACACTAGGATCTAAACTTCCAGAGGAATATTATTTAAATATCACAGTAAGTTACCACCGTTATCGCATCACGTTCAACACTTTGTTGGACAAAAAACGCAGAAGAAAACAGTGCTTTTTGCTGCAAAAATTTGGTGATAGGAATCGAGCAAAATAAGGCAATCTAAAACTCCTCAGAGATGACTTCGCTAATGGCTTAGGATTTGCTTATCCACAGCGGCGCAATTGCAAACAGATAACAAAGCGATGACGCCATTATGGATAAGCCAAAATAATAGGGAGCACCCGATCTGCCATGAAATCCACCATAAGAGCCATGAAAATCACCTTAGATGACCTTAAAGGGCCAGAGATAGCGGCATTGCTGCAAGAACACCTCGAGGATATGCGAGCAACCTCTCCGCCTGAAAGCGTTCACGCATTAGATCTTGATGGCCTGCGTCAGCCCAATATTCACTTTTGGACCCTATGGGATGGCAACAATTTAGCGGGCTGCGGTGCACTAAAATGGTTAGATGCCGAGCACGCCGAGATCAAATCCATGCGCACCGCCGCGCCCTATAAGCAGCAAGGTATAGCGTCTAAAATATTGCAGCACTTAATTAACGATGCCAAAAGTGCTGGCATCAAACGCCTCAGTCTAGAGACAGGTTCGATGGACTTCTTCAACCCAGCTCGCCTGCTCTATAGCAAATTTGGTTTTGAAATCTGTGACCCCTTCGACGGCTACCAACTCGACCCCAATAGCGTGTTTATGACAAAGAAAATCTAATTTTAAGCAGTGGTAAACGGTACGAAAGCCGTTTACTATGCGCAACGCCAATCTCTGCATCAATAACGTTAACTTAAAATGTTCCCATTCAAGCCTTTCAACGTAAATCACCCCCAAAAATAGATAGTGCTTTTAATGAAAAATAGCCCAAGGCGACTATAGTTCTAACTAATGCAATGGAATTGCTAATTGACGCAATCACTTACATTTCAAATGTATTAAATAAGAAGTATATGAAAAAACCCAGCACATTCATTAGCACAGTGCTAATTGTGGCCATGACTTTACTAATCCTCCCCGCCATTGCTTATCTAAACCAAGCGATATCGGGAAGCTATGGCATTGAAACCCATCAAGATACTGATATTGATTTTACTTGGCAGGATATTCACGGCAAAACGCACCAATTTAGTGACTGGACTAAGGGACCAAGCTATCTGTTTCTTGGCTTTTTGAGCTGCTCACAAATTTGCCCTATTCGCGTACATCAAGTGCGCTCACTGATGGAACAACTCACTGAAAATGAAAGAACAAACATTCGTTTTCTGTTTGTCTCTATCGATCCTCAAAATGACCTGCCAGCCCTCAGAGCACAAATGATCGATAATCAGTCGGCGCAATTTTTTAGTGCCGAGTTAACCCCTGAGCGACTCGAAACCCTCCAGCGGCAACTGGCTGAAATATCAAGTCAAACTAGCGATATAAATCTGCACACAGGTAATCTTTATTTAATTTCACCCACGGGAAAGCTTAAACAAACCTATACTCAACAGCAGCTTATTACCGAAAGGTTGCTTTCCGATCTCAATACTATGATGTCTTCAAATTAGGCAAACAAAATGAATCACTCATCGAATAATTCAATGGCAGTTAAAAACGATCAGACCTTATATCGTCTGCTTCTCGCTCAGGCACCAATCCTTCTCGTAAGTGGGTTTGTTGGAGCACAGATGATAAGCTTTGCCATTTTGGCCGCAATTGCCGTATTGCTCGTCACCCAAATAAGTTACAGCCTGCTGAAGGCAACACCTATGTTTGCGATTGTGGCCGCCGTTATCATGATGACGGTTTCCGCCCTACTCATTCAGACCCAAATGGGGATGATTGAAATGCACTTTCATATCTTCGCCACTATGGCGATTTTCTTAATTTGCCAACGTTGGGAGCCTATAGTCGCAGCGCTACTGACTGTTGCGGTACATCATGTACTGTTCACGTATATTCAAATGCAGAGTGTGGAAATCAATCAGGTTGCCATCATGCTTTTTGCGGGTCAGTGCTCTTGGGATATCACGTTTGTGCATGCTCTGTTTGCCGCCGCCGAAGCGGGAATTCTGATCTTACTCGCCTCAATGATGCGTGTCGAATCGTCGGCAAATCAGCGTATTGCGGATGCGATTGAACAGATCTCTGAGTTTAAAGATATTTCTATTCGACTCGAGCCAGCTAAAAATCATGCCGAAATGGCGTTTAATACTATGCTCGAAGAACTCACCCAAGTGTTTTCCGATTATCGTGAAATTGCTGTTGATATGGCAAAAACCACTAACCACCTAAAACAGCTGAGTGATGAAACCCAACATACTGTGCATGAGCAAAATCAGCAGGCGCAACAAATTTCCGATACAGCGCAAAATGTCATTCAGCAGATCAGCCAAGCCGCTGCCGATAGCCATGACTCAGCACAAAGTGCGCGCCATGCCGCTAACTCTAGTGATGAAGACAGAAAGAGCGCGCTTAATATTATGGAAGATATGAAGAAGCTGGAAAAAAATACCACAGAAGTGACCCAGTTCTTAACCGAGTTAACATCAGACGTCAGTGCTATCACTAAATTACTCGAAGCGATCCGGAGCATCTCGGAGCAAACGAATCTGCTCGCACTCAATGCGGCTATTGAAGCCGCACGAGCAGGAGAAAGCGGCCGTGGCTTTGCCGTGGTTGCTGATGAAGTCAGAGCCTTAGCACAACGTACAGGCCGCTCAACCGATGATATCGCCACGGTCTTAACTCACCTTAACACCAGTATGATTAAGACTGTCGACTCAATGAACTTAAGCAAACAAAGCACAGTTGAAAACCTGAAACACACCAGTGAAATCGCTAATGGTCTCGCCCAACGCTCGGAACAGATCACCCATGTTGCCGTATCGAGTGAGAGCGTGGCACACACCACCCAATCCCAGAGCCAAGTGCTCGCTCACATTGGGGAAGATATTATCGATAACGCACATGCGATCAATGAATTGGCCACTAAAGTTAAGGAACTCTCATCGGGAACGCTAGCATTGAGCCAAATCGCTACCGCCTATCAAACTAAGGCGGCAGCCTACAAAATCTGATCTTTTAGTCATAGATGCTAAACGCCAAAACACGCCCCTTAACTAGCGTGTTTTGGTTTGCCATGCATGAATAATAAATCCAGCCAACAGACCCCAAAATGCGCTGCCGATACCCAGTACACTAAAACCTGATGCCGTGACCAAGAAAGTGATCACCGCTACTTCGCGATCTTCGGTTTTAGCTAATGCGGCAGTCAGGCTATTGGCGATAGTGCCAAGCAGCGCTAATCCGGCGATGGCCAGTACTAATTCCTTCGGGAAAGCGGAAAACAGACCAACCACAGTGGCGCCGAGTAACCCAGTGATAAAGTAAAATACGCCGCCCCACACTGCCGCCCAGTAACGGGTCGCGGGATTCGGGTCAGCTTCTTTACCCATGCAAATAGCCGCTGTGATGGCGGATAAGTTAAAGGCAAAACCACCAAAGGGCGCGAGGATAACCCCGATTAGCCCTGTGCTCGTGATCAAAGGCGAAATAGGCGGCCTGTAGCCATTACCGTGCAGCGCGGCGACGCCCGGCATATTTTGCGAGGCCATAGTCACTACAAACAGCGGTAACGCCACGCCAATCACACTCGCCAGCGAAAACTCAGGCATGGTCCATACCGGCATCGCCAGTTGCAACTGAACGGCATCTAACTTGAGTAAATCTAATTGAAAGCTCATGCCGATGCCCACCAGCAAGGTCAGCAAGATGATGTAGCGCGGCGCAAAAGGTTTAACCACGACAAACACCAACAGCATGATCAATATGAGGCTCAGCTGGGTTTGCATCGCCTGAAATAGCCCTAGGCCAAATTGCAGCAGGATCCCCGCCAACATGGCTGAAGCGACTGACTGCGGCATGATGCGAATAAGTTTATCCATCCAGCCCGCCACTCCACAAAGGGTAATTAACATCGAACTCACCAGAAACGCGCCTATGGCTTGGTTGACGCTCAATCCCGCTAGGCTGGTCACCATCAGCGCAGCGCCCGGTGTCGACCAAGCCGTTAGAATAGGATTCTTGTAGTAAAGCGATAATCCTATGCTGGTCACGCCCATGCCCACACCTAAAGCCCACAGCCACGAACTAATCTGTGCAGGTGTCGCCCCCACGGCCTCCGCCGCTTGAAAGATAATCACAGCCGAGCTGCTATAACCCACTAATACTGCAATAAAACCCGCTGATATTTTTGACAAACTCCCTGCATCTCGCCACATATTCACTCCCTTCCTCTGCAATTGATGTCGCCACCACGTTGTGCGCTATCGCTTATCAAATGAACAAGATAGCCTTCGTGCGCTATAACGTACGAGATGGACAAGATAGCACCTGTGCGTTATAACGTACAAACTAAATTTTTATAAAAATGATGGGGCCATTGTGCAGACGATAAACAGCTATCTCGCCACCACACTCAAAGCACTTCGCAACCAAAAGGGATGGAGTTTAGATAAAGCCGCCCAAGAGACAGGCGTCAGCAAGGCCATGATAGGACAAATCGAGCGCGGTGAATCGAGCCCAACCATTGCGACGCTGTGGAAAATTGCCAGTGGATTCAATATCTCGCTTTCGACCTTTCTCGAGCCCATGCCCCAGAGCCAAGGCGCAGTATTCCGTAAACCCGACGAATTACGCCAACAACCCGCCACCGACGGCATGCTAGTCGCCTCACTGTTTCCCTTTGAAGACCGTTTCGGTTTTGAGATGTTTGAACTCACTCTGCTGCCAAACTATGAGCGGCTTTCTGAGCCCCATGAAGCTGGCGTCACTGAGCATGTCATTGTATTAAGCGGCACGATGGAAGTGTTAGTCGATGGACAGTGGCAAACGCTCAAACAAGGTGAAGCGGTACGATTTGCGGCCGACAAACCCCATGGCTATCGAAATCTCAACGACCAAGCCGTGGTCTTCCACGACATCATTCACTATCAACGAGGCAGTGAATCTAGCTTGTAGCAGCTTATCTAACGCCAGTAATGCAGAGTTCGAGTACCAACAACGCCAAAGACCAAACCATTACTACCGATAATTTGCAACGCTTGCACTCGCCAATTCATTAGAATAAACTTATTGAAAATTTTCTAATGGTAGGAGCAATGCTATGTTTCAATCTTTACTGGCTAAGTTATCCGGCAGTCAATCGGGCGAAAAGTGTTGGCAATTGATTGAGCAAGGCGCACGGGTGATTGATGTGCGTTCACCAGAGGAATTTGCCTCCGGTCATTTGCCCCAAGCCATTAATGTGCCATTGCCAACGCTCGACCAATGGTTGCATCAAGTCGACAATAAACAACATCCCTTCGTGCTCTACTGTGGCGCGGGTATTCGAGCGCAAAAAGGCTGCGATATCCTCAAGGCCAATGGTTTTGGCTGCGTGGTGAATGGTGGCTCACTTAAAGATTTAGTCTGCTGCCAACCGAGCTAATTTAAGCCTTGGTTGTTCGGCGCCAATCTTACCAATCTGTATGTTGTGATGGTTTAGATATCTGCGAGGTGATGTATGCATAAAACGAATCATGCCAAAGCGTTACAGCTTGAAACCGCACAGGTTAACCCTGCTGAAAAGCCGGTTGAAACTGAACGCCCTGCACGCTTTAGCATCAGTCGTAATCGCGCCCAAGCCAGCACTAAGGTGCGTTATGTTGAGACTAGCGCCCTTACTAAAGGTTGCAGCCTTTGCGAATAAGAGCTAAATCTACGACTTAAACCTAGTAGCTCAAACCTAACCATTTAAGCCAAGGGTGCTTAGCTTAAATGCACATACAAAAATGCCAGCCCATTAACGGCTGGCATTATTTATTCAGCTAAAACAAATGACTCAGCTAATCAATGGGCCAATTAAGCCTTCAGTTGATCGATGCTGTGTTTCGCTTCGCTCATGCCTTTGTCGTGTGCTTCAGGACCCATGTTCAGCGCTTCGGCGTAAACCACTTCAACATTAGTGATACCAATAAAGCCTAAAACCGTTTTCAAGTAAGGTACAACGTGATCCGTTGGGCCATCTTTGTGAGCGCCGCCACGGGTCGTCACTAACACAGCGCGTTTACCTTCCACTAATCCTTTTGGACCTGTTTCAGTGTAAGTAAAAGTCACACCAGCGCGGGCAATGAAATCGATCCAGTTTTTAAGTTGAGCCGGAATAGTGAAGTTATACATAGGCGCTGCGATAACAATAGTGTCGTTCGCTTTTAATTCAGCAACTAAGGTATCTGATAATGCGAGCATTTCTTGCTGACGTACTGATAATTCTGCACCACCACGTAAACCAGAAGCGATTTCACCGTCTACCATAGGCAGTACGTCTTTACCGCCTAAATCACGGACTGTGATAGCGGCGCCTTGGGTTTCCCAGTGGCTAGCTAAGTGGTCAATTAACACGGCAGATTGTGAATAACCGCCAAGAATGCTTGATTTTAAAATTAAGACTTTAGACATAATCTGCTCCGAAAATAGGTAAATGACTCAGAGTCAGATGGAATATCTCAACTCTATGACGCTAGTGTATTCGCCCATAAAAAAGAAATAAAGTGGATAAAATTTGAGATTCACTTCGATTTTTTAGAAAGGTTATAGGTTGTTGCGACGCGCTATAAATTAACTCGCTTTCGGCGCACTGACATACAGGCCTTCGAATACCGCACAAAGCTTAGCATCACAATACAATTGCACAGCTAACTTCACTTTCACTCTGCGACCTCTTTGCAACGGACTGAGATCCACAGTTGGCCATTGCACTGTTACCACAGGATCACAAGTCACTGGAGCGAGATAACGAATATGGGCATCGGCGAGCACAATGTCACCCGCAACGCCAGCTAACTGCTGGTTCAGCCACACAGAGCCCCAGCCAGTTAAGGTCATCAAGGTATAAATGCTGCCGGCAAACATGGTCTGATGCAGATTAATATTGGGCGCTATCGGCGCAGTGACTCGAAATTCACCCTCGCTGTAATCGAGTGGCGCAATCTGCATAAATTCACTAACAGGAATAGTACTGTGCCACGTCTGGCGTAACTGAGTGAGTAATTGAGTAAGTAGTAATTCATCCATGTGCATTTACCTCGATACAACCCTCTTCACAGCTAACACCGAATAAGTTCAACACTCTATCCCCCAGAAAAACCACGCGATGACTAATTTAATAGCTAATTTAATAGCTAACGTAATAGCTAGCACAATAACTAACGCAATCACTCGCGCGATAAGAAGCTACACCTGCAGATTAAAAGTCACAGGGCCATCATTGACTAAGGACACTTGCATATCAGCGCCGAATTGTCCGGTTTCTGTGGTCACGCCCTTAGCGCGGCAAAATGCGACAAACTCTTCATAGAGTGCCAAGGCTTGATCTGGCGTACCTGCGCCCGAAAAACTCGGTCTCAGACCGCGGCCCGTATCGGCAGCCAAGGTAAATTGCGACACCACTAATAAAGAGCCACCGACTTGCTCTAGGTTGAGATTCATCTTGCCATTCTCATCGGAAAACACGCGATAACTCATCACTTTAGTTGCCAGTTTTTCCATTTTCTCGCGGGTATCCTGCTGCTCGACGCCCAGCAGAACCAACAGGCCCTTATCGATTGCACCTATGGTTTGATTATCGACAACCACACTGGCGCGGCTCACTCTTTGAATTAACGCAATCACAACTTTTCCTTTTTAGATTAAGGCTTAACGGGAACCATTTGCTGCATGAGCGGGATAGGACGAATATATTGATCGATGCCATCTGGCAGGGATTGCGCGACTTGCGCCAAACCGCCATTGGTCCATAACATAAAGCGACGTAACTCTTCGATTTCAACACGGTCAGCAAAGGTGACTGTGCCTTGTATTTGGATCACTGCGCCTTGGTCCAGCAACACGAACTTGGCAAAATTAAGCTTTTGATTCAAAGTGCCAATCACCACAGGCAGCTCTTGGCTAGCCTGTAATTGCGGATGCACGGCATAGAAACGATTCATTAAAATACGGTCAATGCCCGCAGAATTAATACTCGGCTCAAGCAAAAACTGGTTATCGCCAAACTGCACCGCAACTTTCGTCGGCGCAACTTTGGTGGCCAAGTAGTTCGCGTTAATCAACGCTTGATACAAGCGCTCAGCGGCAGCTTCATTGGTCAATCCACCCAGTTCAACGACTTTGGGCGCGACGGGTGCACTCACGGTCTCCTGAGTCGCCACTGGGTCAATCGCGCTGGTTTGCGAGGGCGCCGTGGCGGCACAGGCGGTTAATCCGAGTAAACTGGCACTGATGAGCAATGTTTTCATTGTATTTCCCTTTGATGTATCCACGACCACATAGCATGGATTTCTGCTGTGACCGCCAAAAACAACGACTCGCTATTGAGCATATGTCCGCCGTCGGCAACAGATTGAATCGTAATAGCATGCTCTAACCCAGCCAAAAAATCGCGCAATAGCGCCGCTGGGCAAATCGCATCCTGCATTCCTTGCAATAACACACTACGCGCCTTCACCCTAGGCGTCACGCGTTGCAACACACTCATGGCATTGAAGTAATCATGCCGAGCAAAGTGCAATTCGATATCCGCTAACGCTAATACTGGGTCGGGTAACTGTCTTGGCAACACCAATCTCGCCCCCGCGAGCTTTAGCTCCCACTGAACCCAACGCCGCGCAAAATGGTGCCGCAGGTTTTCATCGGCCGATGCCAAACCTTGATGGTACGAATCCAGCAGTTCAGTCAGCGATGGCGCAACGGGCGTATTACCACTGAAGAGTCGATAAGCCGCAGGTTGTAATTTTGCCGCGCCATCAGCGCCATAGAGCCAATCTATGCCTTCTTTAGACGGAATAAATAACGCCCACAGCACTTGCGCTATCACCCGTTCGGGAAATAATCCGCTGTAAATTAAGCCTAATGTGGCCCCAAAGGAGCCGCCCGCTAAACACCAGCGCTCAATACCTAACGCGAGGCGAATCGCCTCCATATCGCAGATCAAACCATTAAGATGATTATGGGCTAAATCGCTAAAGGGCAAGGATTGCCCAGAACCTCGTTGATCTAACAGCAAAATCCAATATTGATCGCCATTAAATAAAGCTAAATCACCGATATCACAACCCGCTCCCGGACCACCGTGCAAATACAACAGCGGGATACCTTGAGGATTTCCGTATTGTGCCAGATGTAATTGCTGACCATTGCCAACGCTAAACCAGTCGCGGCGGATAAAAGGGGGAAAGGATTCAGGCATTAAGTGTTATCGCCATTGCTTAACCGTGTAGGGATGTCATTCCGATTTCGCCACGGCCTTGAGTGCAGTCACCTCTGCCGACGTTAATACTGACGACGAATCACCTTGGCTAGTATCTGCTAATGGCTTGGCATTCAAGGCCGTTTCGTCATCAGAGCTTGATTCATAATCTAAATATTCTGGCATAGCCGCGGTAATTTCCGCGCCGAGCAACACTATCATCCACGATAAATACACCCAGACAAACACTATGGGGATCGTCGCGAGCGCACCGTAGATGGCTTCATAACTTGGAAACTGAGTCACGTACAAGGCAAAGCCTTTTTTACCTAGCTCAAACAAGAGCGCGGCCACAATAGCCCCCAATAACGCATGTAAAAACTTCACCTTCTGATTCGGCACCACCATGTATAACAGCAGGAATGCGGCAACTGAAAACAACATGGGCAAGCGCGCAATAAAAATCGGCAACATGCCCGATAAAGCTTCAGCTTCAAACACCTTCAGTGAAATCACATAGGAGGATGCGACCAAACTCGCCCCGACCAATACCGGCCCTAACGTCAGCACCATCCAATACATTGAAAATGCGACCACCACGGAACGCTTCTCTTTAGTGCGCCAAATGTTATTAAGTGATTTGTCGATGGCGGAAATCAGCATAATGGCAACCACCACTAAGGCCGCGATCCCCACGGCGGTGCCCTTAGACGCATTGCCCACAAATTCATTGATATACACTTGCACTGTGTCGCCAGCAGCGGGTAAAAAGTTTTCGTAAACAAAGCCTTCTATCTGCCCACGTATGCCTTTAAACACCGGAAAAGCCGACAACATAGACATAGTCACGGCCACCATAGGCACGAGTGACAATAGCGTGACATAGGCCAAGTGTCCGGCGCGAATATTGATCTGATCTTCCACTAAACGCCGCCTTAAATGCAGCAGGAAGTGCCAGATCCCGAGGAATAAGACGCGAATTTGTGCCAGTTCTATCTTCTTAGTCACGGGTTTCTCTTGATTCTGTTGGTATAGACTCGTTATCTTCGTACAATAAACACTTAATTTACAAGTCTAAGGAGTGAATTGATGTCTCAACAAGGATCTGCGGGTAACGTTATTTCCGCTATTGCTAGCCTATTTTTCCCTGGGTTAGGCCAACTATTACAAGGCCGCATTATGGCCGCACTGTTATTTTTCATTATCACAGTGGTGGGTTATGCCCTCTGGTGGCTAATTGTGCCCGCAGTAATAGGTGCTATCTTTCATCTGTGGAGCATTATCGATGCGGCCCGATTTAAGGCCGATTAATTTCAATTCACTCAGTGACGGAATACCCAATGAAAAGACTGATAACTTCAGGCCTGATTGCCGCAAGCCTCCTGCTCAGTGGTTGCCAAAGCGCCTATTACGGCGCGATGGAAAAGGTCGGTTACCATAAACGCGATATTATGGTCGACAGAGTTAAAGACGCGAAAGAATCCCAAGAGGACGCCCAAAAAGAGTTCAGCTCGGCCCTCGAAGAGATGCAAGCCCTACTCAATCACGATGGCGGCAACCTAGAAAAAGCCTATAACAAGGCTAAGGATGAATACGAATCGGCCCAAAGCGCCGCAGATAACGTCAGCAACCGCATCAAAAAAGTCGAAGATGTGGCCGAAGCGTTATTCGATGAGTGGCAAGATGAAATTGGCGAGATCAGCAAAGCCAGCCTGCGCCGTAACAGTGACGCTAAGCTCAAAGAAACGCGCCGCGCCTACGAACAATTGATCAAAAGCATGCACCGCGCCGAATCAAAAATGCCACCTATCCTTACCGCCATGAAAGACAACATGCTGTATCTCAAGCATAACTTGAACGCCCAAGCCATTGGTGCGATCAAAGGCGAATTTGCCAGCCTGCAAACCGATATTTCGGGCCTGATTAAAGAGATGAACAAATCGATTAACGAGTCGAACAAATTTATCGAGTCACTCGAAAAATCAAAAAGTTAGCTTGAATACCTTTGACTCATTCGAGGCGCAAGCTGTTAGTTTCAATTAAAGAAAATAGAACTAACAGCTTGGGCTAACTCATCGCCGCTTAATATGAGTCATTGTTAGTGAGTTGCTGACATGGCACATCACACTAAGTGATTGACCATTCATCAAATTATCCCGCAGGAAAAATCTACCGCGAGTTGTACACACGATCCAAGCGACAGGCCGGATTCAAATTATCCGTCTTAGATCGCTAATGCTTGTTCAAGATCGGCAATTAAATCTTGAGGATCTTCAACGCCAATACTCAGTCTAATCAAGTTATCGTTCACCC
This sequence comes from Shewanella sp. SR1, assembly GCF_020447145.1. Classification (NCBI taxonomy): domain Bacteria; kingdom Pseudomonadati; phylum Pseudomonadota; class Gammaproteobacteria; order Alteromonadales; family Shewanellaceae; genus Shewanella; species Shewanella sp. SR1. The sequence goes on from NZ_JAJAEF010000010.1 coordinate 104,497, forward strand.
CAGACGCTAGCCTGCTCGCGACATCCATTGCCGCATGAGTGGTACTTGCTGGGTGGCAAGCTAAGCTTTCTAGATCGCCTAAACTGACCGCTTGAGTAAATAGGTTTAAATTATCTAAAAACTGCGCCGCTCGGCTAAACCCGCCTTCAAGCTCAATACTCACCATACCGCCAAAGGCATTTATCGTTTCACTCAAAACTTGATGCCCTGGGTCCTGTGAAAGCCCTGGATAATAGACTTTTGCGACGCTCGGATGTGATGCTAAAAAAGCAGCGACTTTAGCGGCTCCCGCAAGATGGGCATCCATTCGCAACGCTAAAGTACGTAAACCGCGCAGCAGTAAATAGGCTTCCTGTGGCCCAATAGCAGCCCCAATATGCTTAAGTGCTATGGTGCGAATTGGCTGCATTAATGCTTTACGGCCCGCGACCACACCCGCGATTAAATCACCATGCCCACTTAAATATTTAGTGGCACTGTGCATCACGATATCTATGCCATGTTCCAGCGGTTTGAATAAATACGGCGTTAAAAACGTATTATCACAAATGGTGATTGCCCCAACCCGCTCAGCGGCGAGCTTTACCTTACGATAATCACTGACTTTTAAGGTCGGATTGGTAATAGGCTCAAATAAGATAATTTTTGTCTCTGGGCTTATCTCAGACAATAAATGGTCGTCATCTTGATAACGGCGCACTGTAATGCCCGCGCGGGTCAGCGTTTGGATTAGAAATGCCGCAGTACCACCATATACAGGGTCGATAAATGCGATTTCATCACCTTGACTGGCCAAGGCATAGAAAATACTGCTGATTGCCGCCATACCACTCGCAACCACGAGCGCGTCATCAGCCCCCTCTAGCTGGGCCAATTGGTGTTCGAGTGCCTGTACAGTGGGGTTCGCCATACGACTGTAGATAAACCCCGGCTGTTCACCGGCAAAACGCGCTCGACCATCTTCGGCACTGCCATAGGCAAAAGTGCTACTTTGATAGATAGGTGTCGTGAGCGCACCCGTTGAGTTTTCAGCGGCATGGTGGGTGTGAAGTAATTTGGTTTTAAACTGCATAATAGATCCTAATAACAATTAAATAGCATTGGCAAATGAGGCGTAATGCGCTTTCGCAACATCAGGATGTGAGCGTAAACGTCCTTTTAATACGTTTTGGCCAACTTGGTGAAAGAGTGGATTTAATGGATCGCTTGCAGGCCCTTGGGCTTGGCGTGCCAAATATTCAGGCAAGGGTAACAAGGGAACCGTAGCGTTCAACTGTGCCGCCATAAAAAAGGCGCAAGAGTAGCGCTCAACTCCAGCAGGCGGGCTAGTGACCCTGTGATAAGTGGCTTTTAAATACCCATTAGAGGCTAACTCAAGTAACTCACCTATGTTAACAACAAAGGCGCCTTCCAAGGGCGGTATGCTTAACCAACCTTCGTCAGTCTGAACTTCTAAACCCGATTGCTTATCTTGCAGCACTAAGGTGAGGTAGCCAGGATCTTTGTGCGCTCCCACCCCTTGGCCAGAAGTCTCTCCATTCGCACTTGGATAACGGATAAGCTTCATGTGTTGATATGGGCCAGCGTCAATCGTGGCATCGAATGCAGTCTCTGATTGCTCTAATGCGACAGCGAGCGCCTTCAATAGCGTAACACTGGTATCGGCTAAGTCCTGTTGCCATTCCAATAAAATCGTTTTCATCTGCGGTAATTGGGACGGCCATTGATTAGGTCCTTGTAATTGCGACCATTTTGGCACATCCGAACGCGGAGGATTAGCGGTTTCCTCTTGCATTATGTCAAATTGCTCACGCAAATCTGGCTTCCCTAAGGTTAATTCACCTTGTAAACGGGTATAACCGCGAAAATGAGGCGTGTTCGTCATTTTCACCGCGAGCTTATCGGCGAGAGGGAGCGCAAAGAAATCCCTAGCTAACTGAAGTACTTGCTGCTGTCTCGCGAGCTCAATGCCATGGCCAGTTAAATAGAAAAAACCTATCCTTCTAGCTGCATCGGCAAGTTTATTGATGAAGGCGTGACGACTTTGCCCACCCGCATGCCAATCGCTTAAATTCAATATCGGTAATTGTTCCATCAATGACTCCAATTCAACGCATGATTTGAGTCGGATTCTATGCCTTTATAAGGTAATGGATAACGAATTAATAACTATTTGATATATCAAACAAGAATATTAGATCATTTGGATATATAGGCATCTAGGCTTCCATACTTCCCTTTCACTTGTCGATGAGTCGTAACGTTACTCATCTCGCCTCCCTGCAATCCCTTCTTTTTTTGTGCAAGCCCAAAACACTTGGCTTTGTGAGCTATGGCGCGCTTTAGTGGATTGATAGCGCCAATCTTAGACCTATCGCACAATTTCACTTATTACTCAAAAACTTATCATCAGTTCATCACTCAGACACTGTACTCGTTACTCATTCGCTGTATTCATCACTATGACTTTTATCGAATCACTCACCCTGATGCTGGCACTCATGTATCTCGCCTCGCTCAGCTATTGGAGCGGCAAGAAATGGGGCGCTGTCGCCACACTGTTACTCAGCGTCGGCGCTGTCGCGATTAGCCTTTACTGGCCATTGGCACTCGGACTGATTATTGCGCTGCCGTTGGCATTATTGGGGCATAAATTTGCACCTGATTCCTTCAAGGGTGAGATTAAGATAAACACCCTGCGGGAAGGCACTCAGCATGTCTTGGCGCTATCGCTTTTACTGGTTGCCGTGCAATACACAATCAATACCATACTGCTTAAGCAAGGGATCACACCTTGGCTCATGCGCCCCGATGTGGTCGATGCTTTCCTGCCAATTGCTGGCGGCATTGAGCTTAAGGCTATTGTCAGTCTGAATTTATGGGATCAAACCCATCCTGCAGCGGCAGTGATGTTAGCTGCGGTATTACTCACAGGATTACTCTGCAAGCGAGCATTTTGTGGTTGGGCTTGCCCATTAGGTTTGGCAGGGGAATATCTGTATGCCTTTAGAAAACGCTTTATTAAATCAGAACTAACACCACCCGCTTGGCTCGATTGGCCAATGCGTATGCTCAAGTATCTATTGTTGCTTGGCCTCTGTTACATAGTGATTGGTATGCCAGCGCAATCGATTCCTAATTATCTCGAAGGTAATTACCATAAGATTGCCGACTTGAAGATGGCACTGTTCTTTCTAACACCTAGCCTAATTACCTTATTAGTGTTTGCGTTGATCCTTGCCTTAGCCGCATGGCGCCGTCAGGGATTCTGCCGTTACTTGTGCCCCTATGGTGCCATGCTCGGGATCTTAAGTTTTGCGAGTCCCTTAAAAATCCGCCGCGATAGCCAGCACTGTCTTATCGAAGCAAAAGGGATGAAATGTGACAAGTGCACCCGCGCCTGCCCAGCAAACATCATAGTGCACACCAAAACCACGGTTCGCAGTGACGAATGCCAAGCCTGTATGCGCTGCGTCGCCGCTTGTCCAAAATCTGCCGCCCTTGGCCTAGGACTTAAATCCGGCCACAGACTCGGCCACAAGGGATTACTCGCATTAGTACTCATCACCTTATTTATTCTGCCGCTTGGCGCTTACTTAGCAGGTTTCTGGCATAGCCAAACACCCGACAATATCCGCATGGAACTGATCCAAGTGATAGATAGAGTTGGGCATTAGCTAATACCCCAAAAGCACACTGCAGATAATGGCTTACATCACTATCTGCAGTATTTTTAATATATAAGTCATAACATTGACTACAATCAGGCAACCACTCGATTTTATCGCAGATACTATTCCTATACGGATACTAGAAAAGTGGTTTTATGTTCCCTAACATGGAGCTAGCCTATGCGACCCGACCGACAGCAACTGATCCGTTCGTTATTTGACGAATATATTGAGATGTATTCCTCCCGTGATGACAGGCTAACCCACCGCTTTAGTGAGAACTTTAGCGGCTATGCTGGCAGTAGTGACCAGCTTGTCACCGACAGGGAAGAATGGGTGCGGATCACTCGGCAGGACTTTGCACAAGTGCCTGAGCGGATCCATATCGAAATGTTAGCTCTCTCCTTACAAGATCTTGCCGATAACCTCGTAGTTGTGACTGCCTTTTTCCATATCCACTTACCCATCCCTAATCCTATGCTTTCCCGCGAGACAGCACGGCTAGTGTTGATATTTCGTTTAGAACACAAAGACTGGATGATTGCCCACAGTGGCATATCCATCCCCTACGGCTTAGCCCACAAGGGAGAGATTTACCCGATAGCACGATTAGAGGAACGTAATATCGAGCTTGAATCCATGATCAAGGCACGAACCTGTGAGCTGGCAGAAGCCAATAGGCAACTCGAAATACTCAGCAATACCGATGGTTTAACCAATATCGGCAACCGCCGCCTATTTGACATGATGTTACAAACGGAGTGGAGCCGAGGACAAAGGAGCAATTCCTCACTGGCCCTCATCATGCTCGATATTGACCACTTCAAACAATTTAACGATCACTATGGCCACCTCGCCGGCGATGATTGCCTTAAACAACTGGCCAGTACTTTATCCCAGTCGGGCCGCAGAGCCGGCGAACTCGTTGCTCGCTACGGTGGTGAGGAATTTGTCATTCTGTTACCCAATATCGACAAAAAAACGGTACTCGACACAGCGCAGCATATTCATCAACTGATCCAATCCATTGCCATTCCACATGCAAATACTGACCTTGGTATTGTGACCGCCAGCGCAGGAGTCGCTTATCTGAATCCCGCTAAGCAACACGATCCTTTAGAGTTAGTTCGCCAAGCAGATTTTGCTCTATACCGCGCAAAATCAGCAGGTCGCAATTGCATACGTGTGATGGATGAGAATGAGGTTTAAAAGATAAATCAACTGAACAATTTAGATTTATACGTTAGGTGATATTGATCGATTGATGAGTGTAGCGCGCCTATTGCCGCTTGATATTGCCCTCCAAGAACCCAACCGCTCTCCATAAACTGGATAACGGCTTTGTGGTAACAAAGATATTCCATTTTTCAACGATAATGATGAGGATAGTATTAGGGCGTGTTGACGCTCCGAGATTAAATTTTGTTCGCTCTGGCAAGCTAGTGATCGCGAAACGAAGAGTGAAGTGTCGTTATTCTACTCAAATGATAAGCGGCTTGTGTAATGAAAGTAAGAGCAATAGCTTGCCAGACGAACCCTTTGGGCGCGTTTGGCTGGCGTTTCTGCCGCGTTATCCCCCGTTTATGTAGAATAACGACACCACACGGGCTTTGCCTTGGATAAAAGCAAGCCAAATCGCGGCAAAAACAACCATGTAACGTCAATGCGCCCTAATTACAGATGCACTAACTCTCCATTACGCCAAGGTTCTATCACCACTTTTATATGATTATTAGGTGCAAGTAGCAGCTTAAACGCATCCGATACACAATCTATTCCCACTTTACCCGTCAGTAATTTTTGCCAAGGTATTTTACCTTGGGCTAACGCCTCTAAACATTCACTAAACTCATGCGGTTGGTAGTAGTAAGAAAAGCGTAGATCCAGTTCTTTAACCGTTGCATAACCATAATTAATACTAGAGGTCGCGGTATGAATGCCTGCCACCACAATGGTCGCATTAACCGGGGCCCGGCGAATAAGGCGATCTACTAGGGTATGCTGGCCAACACATTCAAAAATAACCAATCGCTTACCAGCGGCTGACTCCGCAGCAAAAGTCACTTCATCATGTTCACTTGGGTTAACTACTTGAGTCGCACCAAAATCACCAGCCAATTGCAACTTATGTCCCTGCAAATCTGCCGCGATGATGTTGCTCACGCCCCTCGAATGCAGCGCTGAAATAACCGCTAGACCGATAGGACCGCAACCCACCACTAATGCGGTATCTCCAATACAGATACCGCTGCGATTAGCTGCGTGTAAACCTACAGCTAATGGCTCAGTTAAGGCTACAGCCTCTGAAGGTAAATGCTCTGGTACTGGCAATAACAAGGCTTCATCGAGAATAAAATACTCAGAATAAGCCCCCGACAGCCCAGGCGTGACCCCTACTCCAGCACCATTTTGGCTAAGGAGAATGGGCACCGACGTGACCCGACGACCCGTCGCCAACGTTTGTTGGGTGTCTGGACCAAATTTAACTATCTCAGCACAAAATTCGTGGCCGAGCATCACAGAGGTGTGATCATCCAAACTGTTGGGCATCACACCCAGCTTACGATAAAAATCAAAAACTTCGCTTGAATGGCGAGTGATATGTAGATCTGAGCCGCAAATTCCGCAGGCTAAACTGCGCACTAAAACTTGCCCTGCCTGTGGCTCAGGTATCGGCACCTGCTGCACATTCACAGCACCATCTTGCATAACAATGGCGTTCATTTTACTCATAGTGACGCCCTTTATTATTCGTGGCTAAGGCCTGCAATGGCGCCCGGCTTAATGTAACGCGGCGTAATACCCTGCGCTTTGGCAGCAGCCATAATGGCTTGTTCAATCCAGCCTGCATCCATGATAAACATCAGATTACCGTCCGTATCAAAGTTAATGTTGGCACCCGAGATCACCATAAAACCATCGGCACCACCGGAGTCGGCAGGGCAATGGAAAGTATGAATAGATCCGCCAGGCTCATACAGATAACTGCCCGCGGTTTGCGGTTGATCCGGATATTCGAGGTAGTGCCAAGAGCCACTTAGGGTATAAAAATGCACCACGCCAGTGTGAAAATGCTTTGGCAGCGTAATACCCGCTTTAAATTTAGCGCGAATAACCCAAGTACCATTTTCTGGATCTAAAAATAGCGGATAGACGTCAACGCCAGGCAAGGCATCTTTGATAACCTTGTCTTCGTTTGTATTGAGCGTGAGCAAAAAATCTTGATGTTGGATAACGCCAGGTAATGCCATGTTGAATTCCTTTTTATTTTTATTGTGTTAACGGGTTAAGTCACTACCCCAGTAGCGGATATTTAAAGTGTTCAAAGCCGTCACTCGCGCTTACAGTGCAACCATTAATGCAGTTAGCTTCATCGCTGACTAAAAATGCCACTATGTCAGCAATTTCACTTGGCTGAGTGAACGTCTGGCGCATCTGCTCTTTACGGATGTGGTCCCATAAACCTAGGGCTTCATATTGACGCAGCATAGGTGTATCAACGCGACCAGGTGCGACGGCACAAACCCTAATACCTAAAGGCGCCAGCTCAAGAGCGGCGCATTTTGTCATCATGTCAACAGCGGCTTTACTGACGTTATAAGTGAAAGTCATTTCCGAGGCTAATTGTGCGTAAACCGATGAAGTATTGAGAATAACCCCCTTACTTTCTTGACGACGGAATTGACGGCCCGCTGCCAAAATACCGTAGTAAACCCCTTGCTGATTAACCCGCGTCACAGGCTCAAAATCAGCGATGGGATCGTGATCGAGCAAAGGCTTAGGTGCGCCAATTCCGGCGTTATTGATCATGATATCGAGCTGACCAAAGTGCGTAACGCCATGCTGTACCATAGCCTCAACTTGTTGATAATCAGTGACATCGACTGAGAATGTGATCAGTTTATCCTTGGGGTAATCGTTAAACACTGTTAATGCCGACGCCGATAAATCCGCCGCCAGCACTTGTGCACCTTCGGCGAGTAATTTTTTAACAATGGCTTGGCCTATCCCCCCAGCCGCCCCCGTTACCACAGCAGTCTTATTGGTTAATCGCATGACTTCCTCTTTTTATCGTTATTGATTTAATTGTAAGGCCACTCCAATTTAGACGGTTAATTGCGCACGTTCTTGATGTTTTACGAGTATAACTTGATATACTACGAGTCATATTAGGAAAGTCTGGCAGAAGGGTGATGTATTTAGTACGCAGCGGGGCAGTAGGTCAGTTTGAACAACTGGTCTTGGAGCTCGGAGAAAACCCGATTGAAATAATGCAACAAGCAGGCTTACGACAGGCACAGTTCCGAGATCCCAATACTTATATCGCCTATGCAAGACTGGCCGAATTACTGGAGATTGCAGCACTGCGTTGCCGCCAGCCACTGTTTGGCATTTTGTTAGCTCAGCGCCAAACCTTGCACGTACTTGGCGATCTGCCAATGCTAGTGTCGCGCACCGCAACGGTAGCTGACGCGCTGGCGCGGGTGAACCAATACCTCTATTTACATGCGTCGGGAGTGTCACTACAACGAGATCCGCAGGGCGACTACATGCGCTTAGCGCTCACACTCAATGTGAATTCACCGCGCGGCCTGACGCAGTTAATACAAATGAGCGTTGCCCAGCTGGCCATGTTTGTCTCAGGCCTGCTCAATATCAGCGTTAACAGCATAATATTGCATCTGCGCCAAACGAAAGAGAATGACGATGACGCAAACCGCCTTGTGCGTCTACCACCCATCCGCTTTTACGAAACCTTCGATGGCATAGTATTAAAAACATCCCAACTTGCCAGCCGCAATCATCATGATGAAGATGCACTCAACCGCCACTTACAGTCACATTTACAATACTTACAGAGCCACTATCCAGACAATTTAGCAGATCAGGCACGGGACTTAATCCATCGCCTATTACCCACTGGCGAATGCCGTATCGAGCGGGTATCTGCAGCGCTCGGATTACATGAGCGCACTCTGCAAACTAAACTCAAACACGGCGGCCAAAGCTATCGCCAATTATTACAAGAGGTCCGCCAGAACAGAGCAGAGCAGCAACTCACTTATGGGGTTCAAACCATTACTGAAATCGCACTGCAACTTGGCTACGCCGAAGTTGCGGTATTTAGTCGTCATTTTAAGAGCTGGACTGGGAGATCACCAAGGCAATGGCAACAGCAAAAGAAGGAATTACAGGCAACAAAAAGCCCCGCATAGTTTCCTATGCAGGGCTTTTTAAACCGATTGACTCACCTTAATGGCGTGCCACCTGAATCATCAGGCTGGCATTAAGCGCGGTTAAAGCGCTTACGATCGTTTTCAGTCAAGTGTCTCTTACGAACACGAATGTTCTTAGGCGTTACTTCAACTAATTCGTCATCATCGATGAACTCAAGCGCTTGCTCAAGTGTCATTGTGATTGGCGTAGTCAGTACTTGAGCTTCGTCAGTACCAGAAGCACGCATGTTGGTCAGCTGCTTACCTTTCAGACAGTTAACTGTCAGATCGTTTGAGCGAGCGTGGATACCAACTACTTGGCCTTCGTATACTTCAGCGGCATGGCCGATAAAGAGACGACCGCGATCCTGTAGACCGAACAGTGCGAAGGTCAGAGCCTTACCTGTAGCGTTAGAGATCAATACGCCGTTAGCGCGTTGACCGATATCGCCACCTTTGTGTGGACCGTAATGGTCGAACGAGTGGTAGATTAGACCAGTACCAGAAGTCGCAGTTAAGAATTCAGTTTGGAAACCGATTAAACCACGGCTTGGGATGATGAAGTCGATACGTACACGACCTTTACCATCAAGCTGCATATCTTTCATTTCAGCTTTACGGGTACCTAACTTCTCGATCACTGTGCCTTGATCTTCTTCTTCAACGTCAACAGTCAACGTCTCGTATGGTTCACACAGTTCACCGTCGATGGTTTTCAGAATTACTTCTGGACGTGATACGGCTAACTCGTAACCTTCACGACGCATGTTTTCAATCAGGATTGATAAATGCAATTCACCACGACCAGATACGCGGAAGCGATCTGGACTTTCTGTTTCTTCAACACGCAGTGCCACGTTGTGGACTAATTCTGTTTGCAGACGTTCCAGAATGTTACGTGAAGTCACATACTTACCTTCTTTACCAGCAAAAGGTGAAGTGTTAACTTGGAAAGTCATGGTCAGAGTTGGTTCATCAACAGTCAAAGCAGGCATTGCTTCTACTGCGCCAACGGCACAGATAGTGTCAGAAATTTTCAGCTCGCCTAAACCTGTGATAGCAACGATGTCGCCCGCGTTAGCAATTTCAACTTCAGTACGGTCTAGACCCATGTAACCTAATACTTGGCCCATTTTACCGTTACGAGTTTTGCCATCAGCGCCAATAATGGTCACTTGTTGGTTAGTTTTAACGCTACCACGCTTGATGCGGCCGATACCGATAACACCCACGTATGAGTTGTAGTCGATTTGCGAAATTTGCATCTGGAACGAACCTTCGGCGTCAGCATCTGGGAAAGATACTTTTTCAACGATAGTTTGGAACAACGGCGTCATATCATCGCTCGCTACATCCGGATCTAAAGTTGCAAAACCGTTTAACGCAGAAGCGTAAACGATTGGGAAATCTAACTGCTCGTCGGTTGCGCCTAAGTTGTCGAACAGGTCGAATACTTGGTCGATAACCCAATCTGGGCGTGCACCTGGACGGTCAATCTTGTTGATAACAACGATTGGCTTTAAGCCTTGAGCAAACGCTTTCTTTGTTACGAAGCGAGTTTGTGGCATTGGACCGTCAACGGCATCAACCAGCAATAATACTGAGTCAACCATAGACAGAACACGCTCAACCTCACCACCGAAATCGGCGTGGCCTGGGGTATCAACGATGTTAATACGGTAGTCGTTCCACTTGATGGCAGTATTCTTTGCCAGAATCGTGATCCCACGTTCCTTTTCAAGATCGTTGGAGTCCATCACCCGCTCAGTGGCTTCTCCTCGGGTTGCAAGGGTGCCTGACTGTGACAGCAACTTGTCTACCAGGGTCGTTTTGCCATGGTCAACGTGTGCAATAATGGCGATGTTACGTAAATTCTCTAGCACGGATAAACCTCTTACCATCAAACAAAAATAGGGATATTTCAGTAATTCGTTATGGCGATCTAGCTCGATCCGCCACAATAAAAAGCGTGCCATTCTACTCCAGAGCGGCCTTGGCGCACAGGATTATTTTTGAACACTTATAAAACAATCCGCCAATCCTTGGGTAATTCCTGCCAATATTCCATTGAGTGAAATCCTCTACCGCCACAGTTAAAGCACTGTTCAATTGCCATATTCGTAGGAAAAATCAGAGTTAAGCAGCTGAATTTGCTATTTTTCATACTCTAGACGCAAACCATTTCTGCTGATTTAAACATCAATTAAAATTGATGTCACCGCGATGAAATCATCTCGCCGAGAAACAGCAATAAATTCTAGCGTACATTTAACTGAGCATTCATATTGGCGTTTATGACCGCGAAAACTGAATGTCTTTAAGACTCACTTCATTGTCACGCTATACCTTTATTACGCATCATTGATTCACTTGGTCTGTGAACAGCAAAGACATTTCGCACATGAGAACGAACTCTTTCCTAATAATATGATAATAAACCACTATTGGATTGAGAATGCGTGGCATAGTTGGACAGACTAGCGTGGTTTTATGACAATTATGCGGCGGCGAAACAGCCCAGAGAAATAGTCCAGTTCTGTGCTGAAAAGATGTGCTAGATTCAGTGCAGCTGTCCTTATGCGACTAATGTGAGCCAAGGCGTCACTGCCATCTCACTGCCACATAAGCAGTGCATGTTATTACTTTGGATCCCAGCCTAGGTTTGCATGAATCAATTCAGTGCGCACCAAAATGGATTGATGCACCAAAATGCCACAGCCAAAAGCACCATAGTGGTGCAAACGCGAATCCAATTAAGTGCAATAAAGATTTTAAACCATGTTAATCAGTGAGTTAAATTATTGGCATGGATATCGCTTTATCGCTCGTAAGTTTGGCTCAAGATAAATCACTTGAGTTAAAAGATTATAGAAGGGGCATCCCTTTACCCTACCGGAGGCTTGAGAATGTCAGTTGAATCAGTTTTAAAGCAACTTGAAGAATTAGAAGTTAAGTTCGTTGATTTACGTTTTACCGACACTAAAGGTAAAGAGCAGCACGTATCTATTCCTTCTCATCAGGTAGATGCTGATTTCTTCGAAGATGGCAAAATGTTTGACGGTTCTTCTATCGCAGGTTGGAAGGGCATTAACGAATCAGACATGGTACTGATGCCAGATCCAACGACATTCGTACTGGATCCTTTCACAGAAGAAACCACAGCGCTGATCCGTTGTGACATTCTTGAACCAGGTACTATGACGGGTTATGACCGTGACCCACGTTCAATTGCTAAAAAAGCAGAAGCTTACCTAATCTCTACAGGTATCGCTGATACTGTTTTGATTGGCCCAGAACCAGAATTCTTCCTATTTGATGATGTCCGTTTCGGTACTGACATGTCAGGTTGTTTCGTTAAGATCGACGCTAAAGAAGCGGCTTGGAACTCAGGCACTAGCTACGAAGGCGGCAACACAGGTCACCGTCCATTCACTAAAGGCGGTTACTTCCCAGTTGCACCGGTTGACTCATCACAAGACCTACGTAGCGCTATGTGTTTAGTGCTTGAAGAAATGGGTCAAGTGGTTGAAGCGCATCACCACGAAGTGGCGACTGCGGGTCAAAACGAAATCGCAACTCGCTTCAACACGCTAACTAAAAAAGCGGATGAAATCCAAATTCTGAAGTACGTAGTGCACAACATGGCACACGCTTACGGTAAGACGGCGACTTTCATGCCTAAACCCATCGTTGGCGACAACGGTAGCGGCATGCACGTTCACCAATCTCTGGCGAAAGACGGTGTTAACTTGTTCGCTGGCGACAAATACGCGGGTTTAAGTGAAACGGCTCTGTACTACATAGGTGGTATCATCAAGCACGCTCGCGCGCTGAACGCTTTCACTAACCCAAGCACTAACTCTTACAAGCGTTTAGTGCCACACTTTGAAGCACCTGTTATGTTGGCCTACTCTGCCCGTAACCGCTCTGCATCAATCCGCATTCCTGTGGTACCAAGCCCTAAAGGCCGTCGTATCGAAGCGCGTTTCCCAGATCCACATGCAAACCCATACTTAGGTTTCGCAGCGCTGCTGATGGCGGGTCTTGACGGTATCCAAAACAAGATCCACCCAGGTGAAGCGATGGACAAAGATCTGTACGATCTGCCTCCAGAAGAAGCGGCTGAAATCCCACAAGTGGCAACGTCATTAGAAAACGCCCTTGAAAACCTGCAAGCTGACCATGAGTTCCTGACTAAAGGCGGCGTGTTCAGTGAAGATTTCATCCAATCTTATATCGTACTGAAAACAGCTGAAGCTGAGCGTGTAGCACGTACAACTCACCCACTTGAGTTTGAAATGTACTACAGCTTGTAATCCTTACTCGCAAATTGATTAAGCCCCGACTTGTCGGGGCTTTTTTATAGATGAAGCTCTGACTAGCTATAAAGCCAAATCCATTAATCATAAAAAATCAAAATCCATCACGTATAGATTTCAAACCTTTTCGATTTAAAATCAATCACACCTTGCACTCACTCAATGCAATCGCTAGCTTGAGAATGTCCATGCAGCACGATTAATCCTGATCACTTGGGCGCATCTTATTCATAAAAATAACAATAGGCGTTTACCTATGTGGCAAAAGATAAAACCTTATAAAGATTCCATCGTGCTGCTCACCGCGTTATTACTGGGCGGCCTGCTCGGTGTCGGTTTGCCAGAGCTGGCGCTCACGCTCAAACCTTTAGGGCAAATTTTCCTAAACCTGTTGTTTATGATTATCGTGCCGCTGGTCGCGATTAGCGTGACCTCCTCCATTGCCCGTATGACGGATTTGAAGAAACTCGGCGCTCTGTTAGTGTCAATCATGGCGGTGTCGATTGTGATGGCGATTATCCCCGCCGTTGGCATTATCGGGCTGGCCTTGTTTTTCGACCCCGCCCAAGGCGTTACCTTAGATCTCAATCAAACCATCAGCGATACTACGGGGACAATGGATTTTGTCGGCCTGCTGACCACCAATGACTTTTCAGGTTTATTATCAAAATCCAATATCTTAGCCCTGATCATCATGTCGGTTATTGCGGGGATTGCGATAGGTCAATCGGGGGAAGATGGCAGAAAAGTCTCGGCATTACTCGACAGTTTTAATACCGTCATCATGAAGATAGTCTCGATCATTATGGTGGTAGCTCCCGTGGGACTCGGTGCCTATTTCGCCTCGACAATGGCGAGCCAAGATCCGCAGCTCGTTGTCACCTTTGCCCGCGCCGTTGGCCTGTTTATGGTCGCCTGTTTTATCTATCTAACCGTGGGTTCAACCTTTTACGCTTGGCTTGGCGGTGGCACTCAAGGGGTTAGACAATTTTGGCGCTTCGCCCTCGAACCCGCAGTGACGGCACTGGGCACCACATCATCGCTCGCCACCTTACCCGTCACCTTAAGAACCGCGCTAAAGATGGGCATTAAACCCGAAATCGCCGACATCAGCCTGCCATTATTGGTCAATTTAAATAAGGGCGGCGCCTCAATCATCACAGCCCTAAAAATCGTGTTTATCTATTCGTTACTCGGATTAGATTTCACCGTCGATGTGTTTATGGTGACCATACTGATTTCGGTTCTATCGGCCTTTATCATAGGCGGCGTGCCGGGCGGCGCTTTCCTCGGAGAGATTTTTATCGTCACGACCTTAGGCTTGCCAATGGAAACCATCCCAATTTTAGTGGTGATAGGGGCAATTACCGATGCGCCATCGACGGTCATTAACGTGGTACACGACTTGAACGCCTGCCAGATCATCGAGCGGCTAAATCGTAAACGACTCTAAAAAAATGCTCAAACACTCAGGTTTGGGCATAGCTATTTATCCACAGAGCTCTTATCAATTGGCTACCGATTGGCTTTTATCACGTCCAGTAACAACTTGATATCGGCCATATTGTTGTAGATATGCGGCGAAATACGGATCCCCATGCTGCGGGCGTCGACGCTGATGTTCGCGTTCGCTAATGCAGTCAATATTGCATGTTGTTGCTCAGCAAACTGCAAAATCAGCGTACCGCTGCGCTTTTCAACATCCCGCGGCGACACAAACTCATGTTCGAGCTCTTGCGCCACGGCATCAATTAACTGCTGATTGCATTTACGCAGCAAAGGAACACCTAAACCCGCAAGGTAATGAATGCTGTGGGCGGCAATGGCATAGGGTGCGATTGAAGGCGTTCCACCCCAGAAGCGCATTGCGGAATGCTGGTAACGAAAATCATGGATATCGAACTCGAACGGATTCTCGTGGCTAAACCACCCCACATCCTTTGGCTGGCAACTCTCCAATATGGCGGGATTAACCCAAAGATAGGCGGCACCAGGGCCGCCGCAGAGCCATTTCACACTCGACCCGATTAAAAAATCAGGTTGTAGGCGCGCGAGATCTAGCGGAATAATCCCCGCCGATTGCGCTACATCCACTAAGCTCAAACAGCCTCGCTCACGGGCTATGGTGAAAATATTGGCTAATGGCGCCTGCTGCCCCGTATTCGAATAAGCATGGCTGACAAACACCAGATCCACATCGCGGCTGATATGCGCGTCCCACACATTAGGGTCAGTGACATCAAGTCCCTTAGGAATAAAACGCACTTCGCAGCTAGCTGGCAGCGCTTTTTTAAGGGCGAAACCCATGCTGGGGAAATCAATCTCACTCATCAACACAACGGCGTGTTCGCGATTTAATCGGTCGAGTGACATAACGATTTTAGTCAGTGCACTGGAAAGATTTACCTGAGGGCAAAAGTCCTTTTGGTGGCCGTTAAACAGTTTGGATAAAGCAAAGGTAAAATCATCAATCACACTCAGCCACTGACCCCAAGGCTCGCGCCCCGATTCCTGCCAAGGCGCAAAAAAGGCTTCTTTGAAGACCTGTTCGGTCGATTTTAACGGTCGACCGACGGAATGGTTCAATAGATATCCTGGACCCGCGAGGTAAAAGTCCTTTTTAAAGTCTTCAAACATAGTGTTATCTCAAACTCTCTTTTAATTTTTTAATCTCATAATAACGCGTCCGAATATCGCTGCGCTGAACGGCGGCGCGCCTATCTCTGAGTCGCTCCAATGAACCGAGTAGCACATGCAGTGGCGGACCACTGGCGGTGACCTTAGCTAAATGCTGCTGCTCCATACTTGTCGAAGGCTCGGCAATATATTTAGTCACTAACTCATTATGGTGCTGAATCGCAGTCTCGCCATGTAATTCGCAGACTTCGATAAAGAGTCGCAAATTTTCTTGATACCAAGTTTGGTTTGCACTGTCTTTTGCCTGCAGGAAATCATCCATCAAATTCGGCCGACGCATGCACTCACGCAATATCTGCTGATCCTCTGGCATCATGTACAAAAACTTGTCCACCAGCATTTGCGAATAAGAAGCTTCATTGGCGAAACAAAGACCTAGCGTTAAATCGATTACATTAATCCCCGCAAAATCCCCCGCGTTGGCACCGCGATAAATGACCGAGCCCACCCGATACGGTTTGTAGTAAGGGCGAACACAGTAAAAGAAACGATCCGTATCTAATCGATTGAATAATTGAGTATTCGACTCAATCACATCCTGCAATGCCTGTTTAGCGACTCGCAGTAAATCGTGACTGATGGGATGGGAAATACCCAAAGGCTGGATCTTCAATAGCGCATCGGCGGCGCGTTTATAGGCCAAAATGCCTTTAGTGTTGTAATCCACAAACAACTTTTCAGCGGGAAGATCGGTAAAGCGCTTATAAATGCCATTGTGGGCCCGATTGTGCGTAGTTAAATGTGCGGTAGCAAAGCGCGGCGTGACGCCTATTGAAGCGCCGATGTGCATGGCAAGCGCGGAGGCTTCGGCTAATGGCGATGTGGTTTCCCGCGAAGGCTCGGTAATCTCATGGCGTCGACAGGCCGCCATATACAGGCCCACATTGCCGAGTAAATCAAAAGCACTGTCGAACCCTTCGTCGGTATTGCCCTCATCGAGCAAGGCCTTAATCAACTCTCGCCCTTCACTCTCCAGCGCCAACTTAGCTTCTGCGCCGATATCAAGCACATTGGCCCGATCCGCTTGTTGGTAGTAAAGCTGTTCGAGCTCTGAGTTGAGTTCGACAAAGCGACTGCGGATCCAATCATCGAAGGCTTCGGTATTAAAGGTGGCTGGTTTCACGGGCTTATCCTTGAGTATTGTTATCGTTCTTGTAAACGGAGCGAGCGCAAAGTCTTAGCCCATTCCGTAAAACTCGTTAACCAGAATGCAACTTATCGCTACGTGTTTCTAGCGCTAGGTCAAATTTCCGAAAAATCTCATGCCATTTTTTATTTACACCATGCGCCAGCGCAATTTTTCAAACGCTTTTCCTCCGCAGAATGTCCCTGAAAACACTCATCACTCAACAAATCGCTAAGCGGTAGATTCCGCAGAGGTAAATCGGATGATTTTAATGGAATTTATAGTAGTGCTTAGTTGCCTACTACTCGGTACCCGCTACGGCGGTATGGGACTCGGCCTCATCAGCGGCATAGGTTTGTTTTTACTGATATTTGTCTTCGGTTTAGCGCCGGGACAACCGCCAGTACAAGTTATGCTAACGATTCTTGCGGTGATCGGCTGTGCGGCCGTATTACAAACCGCAGGCGGTTTGGATGTGATGATGCAGTTTGCCGAGCGCCTACTGCGCCGCCATCCACAATACATCACCATTCTGGCACCGCTGACCACTTGGACGCTGACCTTCCTTTGCGGTACAGGCCATGTGGTTTACACCATGTTCCCGATTATTTCCGACATCGCGCTGAAGAAAAATATTCGCCCAGAACGCCCAATGGCGGTGGCATCCGTCGCCTCGCAAATGGCGATTTGTGCTTCGCCCGTGTCGGTAGCGGTTGTGTCTATGGTGTCGATTCTCGCATCGCAGCAAGGTGTGGGCCGCGCCTACAATCTGCTCGAAATTTTAATGGTGTCCGTACCGGCATCGCTTTGCGGCGTCATGGCCGCCGCACTTTGGAGCCTACGTCGCGGTAAAGATTTAGATAAAGACGAAGAGTTCCAAGAACGGATTCAAGATCCTGTCCAAAGAGCTTTTATCTATGACAAGAGTGAAACCCTGCTAAACCAACGTTTTCCTAAGGAAGCTTACTGGGCAACGGGGATTTTCTTTGCGGCTATTGCAGCTGTGGTGCTGTTAGGTTCCTTTAGTGAACTGCGCCCAGCCTTTGAAGTTAAAGGAAAAACGACCTTATTATCGATGAACTTAGTCATCCAGATGATGATGTTAATTGCGGGGGCATTTATCCTGATGACCTGTAAAGTCAAACCGACAAACATCTCTAATGGACCCGTCTTTAAAGCGGGCATGGTGGCGATTTTCTCAGTATTTGGGGTGGCGTGGATGAGTGATACTTTCTTCATCAGCCATATGGATGTGCTTAAAGAAAACCTGTCCCACGTGGTGCAAAGCCAGCCTTGGACCTATGCCTTAGTGCTGTTCCTCATCTCTAAGCTTGTTAATAGCCAAGCAGCGGCGCTGACTGCCATTGCGCCTATGGGTCTCGCCTTAGGGGTAGATCCAAAACTCTTGATCGCTTTCCTTCCTGCAAGCTACGGGTATTTTGTGCTACCTACTTATCCAAGCGATCTGGCCTGTATCGGCTTTGACCGTTCAGGCACAACTAAAATAGGTAAGTTCATTATTAACCACAGCTTTATCATTCCAGGTTTTATCGGCGTGGGTACCGCATCGACCGTCGGTTATCTGCTGGCGACAGCCTTGCTCTAGTCTGTATTTCACAAATAATAAAGGCCGCGATGCGGCCTTTATGTTGAATAGCATGGAACGATAAGTTTAAGCGCGATACATGGCCAAAAACATCTTGATATTGGCGTCGATAATCGCTTGCTGGTGCTCATCATTATTTTTCATATGGAACAGCTTAGGCCAGAATGCAAACGCGCCACATCGAGAAACTCAGGCTGCTGAGTCACTGCTCTTTACCATTCGACAGATTCCCATTTGTCGGCGCTCAAAAGCTCACAACTTAAGTATTAAGCTTCTTCCTGCTAACGCTAAACCCTAGACGACAGCTTAGTTGCAGGCATAAAATCGCTTGCCTTGTCATTTTAAATATCCAACTGAATTAACGGTATTAATACTTCAGACTGGCCGTATGCGGATGAGTAAAATCGCGAGTGCCAGAAGTAGATTGGTGATTTGAATCTTTAGAAACGCCATGATCAATTAACATTCACCTTATATGGTCGCGCTCATGTCTGTGCTCACTTGGCTAAAAAAACACCTTCATCGCGCCTTTCATGGCAACAGCCCACTAGGGCGACAAGCTGACTTAGCCGCCATTTTTAATCCAGCGCAAATGCCCGACATCGACTTGCCGACAAACCAAGCCTATCCGCCAGTGACACCAATAGTGCAGGCCGATATTTATGCCTATCAAGTTCACGGCTTACTGACCTTAGAAGGCAAGCAAACCTTAGATACGTTGATTGGCAATGCAGGTTTTGCAGTATTGCCCGAACATGCCGCCAGCTTTAATGGCCTGATAACCCATCCGAGCCAAGCGACCAGCTTGCAGATCAACCAATATGCCGATTTTGCGGGGATCTGCGTCAGTTTAATCAGCAACGACAAAGCACTATTAGAACAACTGATTGCGTTCAAATCGACTTTACCTCACCCTTGGGAAAGCTTTCCCCATGTCGATCCCAATACACTCGGCAGTCTTCAAGGGAATATCGATTTTTGGTGTAACTATTTTTGGCGCCCCTATTGGCTGTCACTTTCAGCAGCTGAGCGCTTGCAGTACCCCGTAAATTGGCAGGAATTCAGTGATTTTCATTAGAGCTTGAGAGAAGCACTAAGGCTTAATGCAGGATAAAAAATGAAGTTAACATATGTTGGATTAGCACTATCGTTACTGCTACTTGGCGGCGATCTGATCCCTGAGTCACCGGTGATCCCAGTCAAAGGCGCCAGCAGTAAAGATTGGAACAGCCAAACCTTTTGGTATGAACCTTGGGGGCCATCGGGCGTACATAAGGGGATAGATATTTTCGCCGCCAAAAACACCGCCGTGATTGCGCCAACGCCTATGTTGATCTTCTATCGAGGCGACTTCTTTAAAGGAGGTAATGTGGTCGTTGGTCTAGGTCCTAAATGGCAAATTCATTATTTTGCCCATTTAGCACAAATTGAATCAGCCACGGGATTAATTGCCTACCAAGGTGAAACGCTGGGTACTGTCGGCGATACGGGTAATGCTCAAGGTAAACCGCCACATTTGCATTATTCCATTTTGAGCTTATTGCCTAAACCTTGGCTGATAGATACTTCAACCCAAGGATATAAAAAGGCCTTTTATCAAAACCCCATCAGCTACTTAGAAACACACTAAGACTTAGGTGATGAGTAACATAGCGGCTTCGCGACAATATCAACTACAAATGAAGATTCAGCAACTCGCCATGTCGGCAAACTCAGTGAATGTCAGCATGGCCGTCACATTATATGAAGAAATGAACGGAGACTTATGATTCAGCAGACTTACTATCCAGAGTCACAGAGTTAACTGCCGCAGCACCCACAGCATGACACTCGGTATCGGCCTCTGCAGCTAATGATTCCCTATCCGCCTTCGCAATGTATTTAGGTTTATTGCTCGATTGCAGTTTGGCATTGGCCTTTTTCGCCTTGCTCTTCAAGGTTTGGTTTATCTTCTTTTTACGGTTCATCAGGGCACCAATGCAGATACGGAATAAAGGGGCGCGATTATAGCCTTCCACCTGCACGCCAGACAATCGAAAGCACTAAGTCAGATCGCCTCAGGCCATCAAACCCACGCCCAACGCTAACCAAATTAACAAGCCTAGTTAACAAACCGCGTTTGCAAGCCAAGTCATCAAGCCTGCGACCAAACCATCAGATCGCGAAAGCCATGCTAAACGCTAAATAAGGTCATATCTTACCGACATGAACTCGCACTAGGTAACCCTTGAGGTTTAATCTCGATACCGAGTGCTGTGTCGCAATTTATCAATACTGCTGCCAAATCGTGCAATTTCCTGTATGACACGACTAGACAAGCCGTTATTCCTCCCCTAAAATCGCGACAGAATAAAAATCGTTATCATTTGTAATGCCGTTTAATGGAATATGGACTTATGCCAAAGGAGCCGGTGTAGCAAACTCATTCACCCTTAGCAGGAAGTTATATGACATTCAAAACCTCGTTTGTTGCTTTAGCCGTATTTGCAGCGCTAAGCCAATCCGCAGCGGCTCAAGATGCCCCCGATAGCAATTCAAATAACAAAAATAAAGACATAGAAAAAATCACTGTCACCGCGAGTCGGATGGATAAATCCCCAAGCTCAATCCCCAATACCGTCACTATCATCGACCGCGCCCAGTTAGAAGAACAGTTCCGCACCACTAAAGATTTATCAACCATTATCGGTAACTTGGCTCCGAGCTTTTCGCCAAGCCGCCAGAAGATGAGTAACACAGGCGAAACCCTGCGTGGTCGTCCGCCGCTGATCATGATCGACGGCGTACCGCAATCAAACCCACTTCGCAGTGGGGGTCGCTCGGGTCAAACCATAGATCCAGCCATGATTGAGCGTATTGAAATCATTCACGGTGCCAATGCAATGCACGGTCTCGGTGCCCAAGGCGGCATCATCAACTACATCACTAAAAAACCGACAGGCGACAGCGAACAGGTTGTAAGTTTCGATGTGACAGTTCCTGATTCGATGAAATCCAACGGCTTAAGCTTTGGTGCCAGCTATGCGTTTTCTGGCGAGTCAGAATTTATCGACATGATAGGCTCGGTTAGCTACCGCAATAATGGCGTCTATTACGATGCCAACCATAACGTCGTTGGTGTGGACACGACTCAAGGCGAGTCGATGGACAGCCAAAGCAAAGACTTCTTCATCAAACTTGGCCACAACTTCGACGAGTCGCGCCTTGAGTTAATGGTTAACCATTACACCGCAGACAACAATGGCGATTGGATGCCAGTTGCAGGCGACAAACCCAATGGCGTGCCCACGGGCGCAGTTAAAGAAACCCAGCCATGGGAAGCGGCTAACAACCAAGTGACCACCACCAGTTTGACTTACACCCACGCCAACATTGGTGGCCAACAACTTAACCTGCAACTCTTTAATCAAGATTTTAAAGCGGTTTATGGTGGCGGCTGTTTCGACAGTTTCTACGATCCATCCTTCGAAGGTAGCGACCAAGTGATCCAGTGCGGTGTCGGCAGTAAAGGCGAAAGCTTGTACTACGAGCAATCGCGTAATGCTTCAGTTAAATGGGGTTTAAAAAGCTCATTGATTGCTAAAGATATTGCGGGTTCAGGGATTGATGCGGCCTACGGTGTCGACCTTTTCCGCGATACCACAGAGCAAGATTTAGTGAAAACGGGTTTTTCGTGGGTTCCGGAAAGCACCTATGACAACGTCGCGCCATACTTACAGTTAGATTATGATTTAATTGAAAATCTAACTCTATCGACTGGTGTTCGTTACGAACATGCCGAGTTGAGTGTCGATGACTACAAAACCCTATGGGGTGCGGGCAACAAGCAAATTGCAGGCGGTTCGGCCACCTTCGATGAAACCTTATTCAACGTCGGTATCTCCTACAAAATCACCCCAGACATTCGCGTTTATACCAGCTATAACCAAGGTTTTGGTATGCCGGATATCGGCCGTATTCTGCGTGATGGTAAAAGCTTCCCAGGCGACAATCCCAGCATAGATGACTCATTGGCACTCACGCCGATCGTCACAGATAACGTCGAAGTTGGTGCCGATTATCAAGGTAAATACTTAAGCGCTAAGTTTGCATATTATCGTTCGGCCACTGATTTTGGCTCACGTTTAGCCTTAAATGGCGATGGTTTCTACGACGTGAAGCGGGAAAAAAGTGTCATCGAGGGTATCGAAGCCAATGTTACCGCCTACCTCACCAGCAATGATGATCTTGGCATGAACATCGCCATTCAACAGGGCGAATACGATTCAAATGGTGATAACAAAGTCGATACCGATCTCGATGGCGCAAATATTTCGCCCAACCGTATCAACCTGTTCTGGACCCATAACTTCGATAATGACATGTCGACCCGCGTTCAAGCCAACTACTACATGGACCGCGACTTTAAAAATGCTGCGGGCAACAAGTACGCTGAGTTTGATGGCTATACCACAGTCGACGCTTCCTTCTCTATGCCGCTTTACACTGGCACCCTGAGCTTAGGTCTGCAAAACCTGTTTAATAAGGATTATTTCAATTATTACTCACAAACCATGGGTACAAATGATCGTTATTTCAAAGGCATGGGACGTACTGCGACAATAGGCTACACCTTGCCTTTCTAAGTGAAAGGCTCATTTTGAAGCATAAAAAAGCGCAATTAAATTGCGCTTTTTTATTGTGTGGAAGAAAGCAATTTATGCCTTGGTCACGACCCAGAGTGCATGTAATAAACCGGGGAACCAGAACAGTAAACACAACACTATGTTTATCAGCAGATCTTTACCCGCTCCTGCCTTCAAAAATACGGCAACAGGAGGCAATAGAATCGCAATAATGACTAAGAGTAATTTATTTGTATCCATAACAGGGCATCCTTAAAACGGAGATTGTAGGCGAATCAACAGGGTCTAACTTCGCAGGAAGACTCAGAATTTGCAAACATTTTAGCTTACAAGACAGCAAATAACCCAAGTTATTCTCTAAATAAAGGCACTTAATATCGCCATAAATTCAAAAGAGGATAAAGCCCGCCTCCTGCCAATAAATACAGATTAAGATATCCTATAAACTTCAACCGAAAATGCCTAAAAGCATCTATAGTTAAAGAAAAATATGAAGTAAAAGAATGATATTTGATCCCCAAGCCCTATTACTCATCAAATTTATTTGCCTACTGGCCAGCACCGCAGCCGTGGCATGGGGACTCATTGCTAAACCCTTACAGATTGCGACTCAGGCCAGTATGCGCTTTTCGCTGGCGAACTTGTTCGTCCTCCTAGGCATCATACTCAACAGCCAACGCTCAGAAGCCTCAAGTTACCTTTTTTGGTTCTGCTCCGATATGGCTATTTTGTTTGGATTCATCCTATTACGCTGGGGTACTAAGGCACTTTTCAGGCTGAGTCCCAGCGTTAAATCCGATCTTATTCTCTTGGCAATCACGGCCAGTGTGATGATCTCGGTTCCCCCCAACTTCAGCTCCGAACGCACCTTAGCCGTTGTTTTCTCCGCCTGCGCCGCGCTGATTTTTACCATGCTAACGCGGGATAACTATCAGGCCATTAAACGCGATACGGGGAATCGAGTCGCCATCGCTATGGTCATGCCTTTAGTCGCTATGGTGGGTATTTTTATCATTCGCATCTTTATCGCCCTGCTTTCCCCAGAAGAAAGTCCGATGTTTATCGCCATGCACACGCACGAAGCGATACCTGTGCTGTGGTTTTATGTATTTCTAACCCTATTGATCAATATCGTGATGATAGGTAATGCCATGACGCGACTCGTCAGCAAAATCCGTATGTTAGCGGAACGGGATCAACTCACAGGCCTGTGGAATCGGCGGGCTATGCATAAATTTCTCAACAATATCCATCAACGCTGGCTAAGGGATAATGTGCCTTACAGTATGATTTTATTGGATCTTGACCATTTTAAAGAGATTAACGATCAATACGGTCACGATGCGGGTGATCTCGCCCTGCTGACGGCGGCGAGACTGTTTGGATCGGTATTGCGAGAAAATGATGCCCTATGTCGTCACGGTGGTGAGGAGTTTCTGGTGATTTTGCCCGCGACCGATGCACCCGCTGCCAGAGCCGTTGCCGAGAAATTGCATCAAGTACTTAAGGATAATTCATTTATCTGGCAAGGTGTTACGATAAAAATCCATGCCAGTTTAGGTTACGCCACTATCTATCAAGGATGCCAGCCAGACAAGCTACTCATGCAAGCGGACCAAGCCATGTACCGCGCCAAATCTGAGGGCCGAGATCGTATTTGCCAAGCTTGCTAGGCTTTCGCAAAATCTTGCTAGCCTCACGCAAAAATAACGCTACCCGTATTAATCCCCTTTCGCTGGCCAAGCCAAAATATCGGGTTCAGACCACTCAATCAGCGCTTCAGTCACACCTGCAGCGGCAAAATGTTCACCTTGAGTCGGCACATCCCTATACGCGTAATCACGCCAGCCAGTGACTTCATCGCCATAGCGAAAATGCAGACAGTAGGCGTGCAGATAACAACGATCCGCCGCCATGCCACCGTATAAATCATCGCCTAAAATCGGCACACCTAAGCTTGCTAAGGCGACTCTTAATTGATGGGTTTTACCCGAATGGGGTTTAAGCAAATATAAACGCAATCCCTCACTGACACTCAATGAAAAAAACTGCGTAATCGCTGGATTCTCTTTAGTGCGCAGCAGTTTAAACATGCTACGCCGCGACTTTGCCATGTCACCAATCACCCAGCCTTGCTTCTTCTTCGGCTTACCTTTCGCGAGGGCGAGGTAATATTTCTGCACTTTATGGGCGGTAAATAGCTCAGTAAATTGCTTAGCGGCGACAGCGCTTTTGGCCAGAATCAACAGACCGGACGTGGGCGTGTCTAATCTATGCACGGCAAAAAGCTTAATCCCCAGATCTTGCTCAGCCTGCGCCACTACGCCCGCTGTTCCGTCCTGACTGTGGAAATGCACTTTGGCTGATTTGGAGATAACAAGGAAGTCAGCCTCATCGGCTATGATTCGATACATGGAGTTCTCGACACTGTAATGCGGATCATCGACTTAAAACTTAATAGTGACCACTAAGCCGGGATGATTATCCGTGAGATGAATTTTAGCATTGTGCCGTGAGAGAATCGCTTTGACCATAGATAATCCTAAACCTGTGCCCTGTAAATGTCGGCTAGGGTCGAGGCGTACTAAGCGTTCGAACACTCTTTCTTTACTGTCGTCGGGAATACCGGGGCCATTATCGCGGATCTGAATTTGCGGGCCTGATTGGATAATTTCAATCCGCGCACCTTGGCCAGAATACTTCATCGCGTTATCGACGAGATTATATAAAGCTTGGAATAATAAGTATTTATCACCAAATACCTTATGGTCAGCCAACAGCGACAAACTCAAGGTTTGCTCATTGGATTCTGCCACGGCATCGGCCATGTCCAACAAATCGGTACACAGTTGCGCTAGGCTTAACTCCTGCAAGTCCAGCGTCTGCTGACCTTCTTCGATACGCGTGAGTGACAACATGGCATCAAATGTCGCTAAACAATGGTCGAGCTCCTCGGTCAAAATGGCGCAACCCTCGCTAATCTCATCGCTGGGTTTACTCGCCAACTCTTCAAGACCAATGCGGATATGTGACAGTGGAGTACGTAAATCATGGGCGATATTATCGGTCGCGCCGCGCACTGCCATCAGGTTATTTTCGAGGATATCCAGCACATTATTAAACTGCAGCGCCAACATATCGAACTCATCCTGACGCCAACTCAAGGGCAAGCGGGTGTCATAGTGGCCGCGTTCAATCTGTTCACTCAAGCGGTTGTATTGCACTAATCGACGTAAAATCGCCTTAGAAAACAGATAGCCGAGCGCTAAGGTCAACACTATCGTAAGCATCACGGCTGTCGCCGCAGCGCTGATAAACTTATCGATTAATGTCGCTAAGTTATCGGTACGGGTCGCAATCAACACTGGGCCATAGCGTGTCATTACCAGCCCGCCGGTAAGAATATGCAGCTTATCTGGGCCACCGGTTAAGATGGGGAAATCCCGCGTTTGTGGCAGCATGGGCATGCCTTCGGGCATAAAGCTCAAGGCACCGACCATATCGTAGCTATTACGCCAAGCGATCAGAGCGGTTTGTGGATCGGCGGCGCGGATTTGAGCGGCAAAACTACGGCGATCAACTGTTAAGGCAAGTTGCTGATAACGTTGGGTCTCTGACTCTAAATATTGAGTCACTTGATACTGTTGCTCGATGATCAACTGTCGATAGAGGGCAAATAGCAGCGCCCCAATGATCACCGTCACTAAGGTCGAAAAGACGATTGTGATGCGCCAGGCGCTGCTTTGGTAAGGCTTAATGCCTTTGTCGTAAGCGATAACCCGCTCCCCTCACGGTTTCGATAAGCTCGCCATGGCCTAACTCTTCAAACTTACGGCGTAATTTTGCGATATGCACATCGATAACGTTCGTGCGTGGGTCGAAGTGATAATCCCACACCGCTTCGAACAACAAGGTGCGGCTAATCACTTGATTCGCATGTTCCATTAGATACTTAAGTAACTGGAACTCTTTTGGCTGCAGCATCAACTCTTGCCCGTCTAACGTCACATTACGGGTCAGTAACTCCATCTTCAATCCACCGACAACAAGATCTGTGGTGACTGGCACAGATTGGCCACGGTGCATGAGTTTTTCGGCGCGTACTAATAACTCAGAGAAGGCAAACGGCTTAGTCATATAGTCGTCGCCGCCCGCGCGCAGGCCTTTCACTCGCTCATCAACGTGCGCTAAGGCAGATAAAATCAGCACTGGGGTTTGATTGCCCGTTGCCCTTAAGGCGGCCAATAATTTCAAGCCATCGAGCTGGGGTAACATGCGGTCGAGGATCACGAGATCGTACTGACTGCTTGTGGCGAGTGACAGACCTTGGTGGCCATCGCTCGCCGTTTCGATATTGTGGCCCTGCTCAAGAAATCCTTTGACGATGTAATCAATCGTCGTCGCATCATCTTCAACTAAAAGTATTTTCATCTGTATGTTGCGCTCCTCAATCCTAAATACTCGTTTGAGCACTCGATTGACTTAGATGTTTCAATCCCACTTGAGTAAAGGTAACGGGCGTAAATTTTCGACATCAAAAGCCAATTTAAACTTACCCGTATCGTCCAGCAGCTTAAGCTCTAAATAACTGATACCTAAGTCGTGATCTAACTTTGCCTCGGTTAAGAAGGCTTTGTGATCTTTAGTGGCCTTAGCGATTAAGCCTGAAAATGTTTGATCTTTTGCCGCGATCAAACGTGTCGCCTCAACCTCACCGAGATCATCCGCGCTTACTTTACTCGCCTTTTGTTTCAGCAACTTACCATCGCGGGCACGATATTCAAACCGCGTTATAGAATTGGCCAAGGGATTAATCAACTCAAATTGGTAGACTAATTCACCCTCTTGCTCTTCCATATTAAATTCGGCAATCACGCCGGAGAACCCTTTTTCGATCTGCTGCATAACGCTCAGCGGCGGTACATAGTCTCCACCCGCAAACATCGAATACATGCTCTGAGCCGCTGTTGCGACGCCAGATACCAACATGAATCCTAGCAACCATAGTCTCATGGCTCCTCCATATAAATCAGCTAAGTTTGTATCTTATGAGACAATCAGTTAGAAGTCGATGGGACCAATTGTCCCTGTGCGCGATTCCAAGCCAATCTCCCATAATCTACCACTGGATATAGCATCACACTGCGTTAGCCTTAACTCAGGTTTGGTCATAAATGGAACGAAAATTCCCTTTCAACAGCACCTAAGTTATTAGCTTTTAAGCCAAACACTCAATCATTTTGTGGCTAATGTGTTAAGTCTACCTAATACCAGCTGAAACACCGATGGAAACAAGATTAAGCTTTGATCATCTGGGGATTTTGAAGTATGACATTTCCAGTGAAATACCATAATTTAGCCATTTAAAATCAAGCTGATTGAATTTTAGCGGGTATTTTAGTGCATTTGTGTCGTCAAAAAGTACGATTGGCAAATAGACCGCACTCAACTAAAGTCAGTCTGATAACCAAGCGTCAAGTAATGGCATTTTTTAATCGGAGCGAATATGAAACCAGTCACACGATGGATAAGCTTGAGCTTGCTACTCGTCGCAGCATTAAGCGCTTATGCCTATGGCAGCGCCACCAGTGCATTGGTGTTCATCATCTTAGGCATGCTATTGGAAGGAACATTTTGGATTGGATTACTGGGTAAAAAACGTCATTAGAGTGCGAGATCACATTATTCCAAAATATGAATTTGTTCGGATTTGAGTGCCACTGTGGTTTGCATTCCTTTTGTGAGTGCAAGCTTTTGGGCAAAATGCAGCGAGACTTCGGTGTTAAGTTGTAACTGAGTACCTGTGACATAGCAAATAAGCCGGACCGATTCCCCCATCACCAGCATAGCGTCGATAATTGCTGGGTAAAAAACGTCATTAGAGTGCGATATCACGTTATTCCAAAATATGAATTTGTTCGGATTTGAGTGCCACTGTGGTTTGCATTCCTTTTGTGAGTGCAAGCTTTTGGGCAAAATGCAGCGAGACTTCGGTGTTAAGTTGTAACTGAGTACCTGTGACATAGCAAATAAGCCGGACCGATTCCCCCATCACCAGCATAGCGTCGATAGTGACATCTAACTTATTAAAACTGCGGCATAAACGTCCGTTAGATATCGAGTTAAAGCGAATGCCTTGGTTGGGGATCACCCAACGCACTTTGCTGCCAACGGTGCGGTCTGTGCCATAGTCGCAGGCGATCAACTGCTCGCCAAACTTAAGCCAAGTGAGGTCTTTTGTGCTGTCTTGAAGCACCACTTCACCGTCGAAAATATTCCTTAGCCCCATCTGCCGCGCCACCGCTTCATTGCGGGGCCGCGACAACACCTCGAAAGGTGCGCCCTGCTGTAGCATCTTCCCTTGGCTGATCAAAATCATCGAATCGGCTAGCAACAAAGCTTCATTTAAGTCATGGGTAACCATGATCACTGGGCAGAGTAGCTGCTCCTTGAGGCGCGCCAGTTCGAGATATAAACGCTCGCGGGTTTCCCGATCAACTGCCGAAAAAGGCTCATCGAGTAATAACACTGAAGGTTCGCGGGCAAGTGCACGGGCAAGCGCAACCCGCTGGCGCTGACCGCCAGATAAATGCGCTGGCAATCTATCGGGTAGGCCTTGTAGGTTGACTCGCTCAAGCCAATCTTTCGCGCGCACAATACGCTCAGATTTGGGGATATGATCAAGCCCAGCGACTACATTCTCTAAGGCAGTGAGATTAGGAAATAAGCCAAAATGCTGCGGCATATAACCGATATGGCGTTGCTGCGGGCTCAAGGCGATGCGCGCTTTATCATCAAACCAAGGCCGATCGCCAAAATGGATTTGGCCCGTATCGGGATGATTTAATCCAGCGATCATCCGTAGCAAGGTCGTTTTGCCACCGCCAGACGGCCCTACTACAGCGAGCACTTCGCCAGCCTTGCAGCGAAAATCAGCGTTGAGTTTAATGTGTTTATGGTTTTGGATCTGACACTGCAGATCAGCGATGATTTGCGCCACGCTGACCTCCTAAACGCCGTGACAAACTGGTAGTGAGCGCCAAAGCCGTTACCGCAAACAGTAATAACACTAATGACATAGTGCCTGCGGCATTAAAATCGAAGGCTTGCACACTGTCGTAGATAGAAATCGAAATTGTCTTAGTCTCGCCAGCGATATTGCCGCCCATCATCAACACGACGCCAAACTCGCCGAGCACATGGGAGAAACACAACACCAGCGCGGTTAGCACACCCGGCCACACCATAGGCAATTCAATCTTAAGCAATATTTTAAGTCGGCTCATGCCACAACAAGCTGCGGCATCGCGGACATCATTCGGCACAGCTTCAAAGGCCCGCTGGATCGGCTGCACCGCGAAGGGGATATTGACGAACACAGAAGCGATAACCAGGCCTGAAAAATGAAACACGAGCTGCTGGCCCGTCAATTGCTCTATCCATCGTCCGAGCCAACTCTGACTACCGAGCCCCACCAGCAAGTAATAGCCAATCACGGTCGGCGGTAACACTAAAGGCACCATGATGAGTGCCTCGACCCAAGATTTGCCGACAAATTGACGATAGGCCAAGGCTCGCCCCGCGAGTATCGCAAGGGGGATCAGCACCAATACTGTGATGCTGCTGAGTTTGACCGATAACCACAGCGCCTGCCAATCCATTGAAATCCTTAACTTACTGGCAAACCAAAACCGTATTGAGTGAATACGGCGCGGGCGGCGTCTGACTGTAGATATTGGTAGAAACGCTCGGCGGTTGAGCTCGCCTTAGGCATTAACGCCATACGTTGATTCAGCGGACCGTGGAGATCTGTGGGTAAAGCTAAATAATGACCGAGGGCTTGAAACTGCGGCGCAATCGCCAGTGATAAAGGAATAATTCCGCCTTGAGTCGAGCCGCTGATCGCAAACTGCGCCGCTTGGGAGGCATTTTCGCCTAAGATCAACTTAGTTTGTAGCTCATCCCATAACCCGAGTTTTTTCAATAACTCACGGGCGCGTTCGCCGTAGGGCGCATGGTCAGGATTGGCGATCGCAAAGCGCTCTAGCTGGCCCGCTGCCAATAATGCTTTTAGGCCATTGAGTTCGATATCTAGTGCGAGCGGTGAATTTTTAGGGGCGACTAAGGCTAAACGGCCAACGGCATACTGCACGCCCTCGCCTTGGGTAAAACCGACTTTGTTCAGCTCGGCAATATAACGCTCATCGGCGCTCAGCAGCATTTCAAACGGCGCACCGTGTTGAATTTGAGCGACAAAATTTCCCGATGAACCATAAGAGACCCGTACTTTGAGACCCGTTTCTGCGGTGAAGTTTTTAACAATGTCATCCAAGGCAAACTTGATATTAGCCGCCGCGGCGATGGCAGGAATCGGCGCATTATCCGCTGCGCGACTGGTCGATGGCACGACTGCCAAACAAAAAAGCAATGCAAAACCAAAGGCATGGAACAAACGGGTCAAACTCTGCATTGGGTCACCTCAGTGCCGTTTTTTCGTTCATGTAGAGCTAGCAAGCTGCCTTGCCACTGCGCGTATTTTTGCTGCAACTAATCTTTGTGTTGCCACATTTTGGCAGCTTGTTCATCGGCATCTTTCGCCTCAACCCAGCTTTTACCTTGCTCGCCAGCTTCTAATTTCCAGAATGGCGCCTTGGTTTTTAAAAAGTCGATTAAGAATTCACAGGCAGCAAAAGCGGCTTTGCGATGGGCGCTGGTTACGCCGATAAATACAATTTGCTCACCTAAGGCCATAGTGCCCACGCGGTGGATCACAGTGACTTTGTTCAGTGGCCAGCGACTGCGCGCCTCGACAACGATTTGTTCTAGCACGGCTTCTGTCATGCCCGGATAGTGCTCTAAGGTTAAGTCAGTCACGGCGGCGCCATCATTAAAATCACGTACTTTACCGACAAAAGTGACTACAGCACCATCGCTATCATCTTGAGCCAACTGCCGATATTCGTCGGTCACACTAAAATCGACTTCTTGCACTCGAACTGCGGGTAATAAGCGCATATTAACCTCCGGTAACGGGTGGGAAAAAGGCGACTTCATCACCATCGTTTACAGGCGTATCCCATTGACTGATGGTCTGATTTACTGCCACCAGCAATTTGTCTGAGGTTAATACTTTTGCCCATTTATCGTCGGTAGCCGCCAGCGTCGCACGTAACGCTTCGGCGGTTTGTGTCTGCTCGCTCGCCTCTAGGCTTAATTTAGCTGTGCCCAATAATTCTCGAACTTGAGCAAAAAACAACACGTTAATCATAATCTTCTCTCGTTTTTGATCCGCTAAACTGACTCACCAATAGCGCGTCAGACTTAAGCTTGGACAGCTTCGCTCACTTGCTAATCTGCCGAGTGGCTAAAGCCTATTCTGTCAGGCTAAACCTTAAAATGTCCCGACTTGCCGCCGCGTTTTTCTAGCAAACGAACTTGGGAGATCACCATATCTTTTTGCACGGCTTTGCACATATCGTAGATAGTTAATGCTGCCACTGAGGCCGCAGTTAAGGCTTCCATCTCTACGCCTGTTTTGCCGGATAATTTACACTGACTGGTGATACGCACGCGGTTATGTTCAGGCTGCGCTTCTAAATCGACTTCAACCTTAGTCAACATCAGTGGATGGCATAAAGGGATAAGATCTGAGGTTTTTTTCGCGGCTTGAATACCCGCTATACGTGCAGTGGCAAACACATCACCCTTGTGGTGGCTGCCGCTCATGATCATCTCAAGTGTCGTGCTCGCCATCTCGATAAACGCTTCGGCACGGGCTTCGCGCTCGGTAACGGCTTTTTCGGTGACATCGACCATATGGGCGTTGCCATCGGCATTAATATGGGTAAATACATTGCTCATTGGAGCGATCCTTTCGTTTGAGGACAAAACAAAGTGCAAGGGAAATTGGGCTTATACTCGCGCTAAATCGGCGCTGATGAAGAACCTAAATACGGGTTAGCCACCAATAGAGGCGAGATGCTGAGTGACACCTGTAATGCCTTGATGCAAGTAATGGGTTGCTTTCTTCTGGGCTAATTGACCGTGCAAACGCTCAATTAATTCCGCTTGTTGGCTAGAATGCTGCAGCAGATCACGCAAATCGACACCGGATTCGGTAAAGAGGCACAAGTGCAACTTGCCCTTCGCCGATACGCGCAGGCGATTACAGCTGGCACAGAAGTTAGTCGCATAGGGCATGATCAAACCAATACGACCTTGATAATCACTGCGGCTAAAGTTTTGCGCTGGACCATCATCGGCGCTTGGCGTATCTAATTGCCAACCATCCGCCAGTAACTGCGCTTTAATGTCAGCGCCCGCTAAATGATGTGCTTCAAAATACTCACGGCCTAAACCCGTTTCCATTAACTCGATGAAACGTAAATCGATTGGCGTGTTTTTAATCCAATGCAAAAAGCGCGGTAAATCTTTATCGTTTAGGCCTTTAAGCAGGACAGCATTGATTTTTACGCGCTCAAAACCCGCCGACAAGGCAGCATCGATCCCCCGCATCACTTCGTCGAATTTATTCTCGCCGGTGATTTGGTAAAACATTTTGGGATCTAAACTATCCACAGACACATTGATACGGCGCAAGCCCGCATCGAACCATTCTTTGGCATGCTTTTCGAGTCTATAGCCATTAGTGGTTGTCGCTATGGTGTGAATGCGCGGGTTATCGGCGACGACACGGATGATGTCGGTAAAGTCTTTACGCAGGGTGGGTTCACCGCCTGTAATGCGGATTTTTTGGGTGCCGACTTGGCTAAATGCAGAGACTAAGTTTTCTATCTCATTGAGAGATAAGAATTTTGGCTTGCCGTCAGGATGATAACCGTCGGGGAGGCAATAACTGCATTTGAAGTTACAAACGTCAGTGACTGACATCCGCAAATAGTGAAATTTTCGACCAAAGCTGTCTTGTAATTGAGACATGATCACCTTTCCAAGTGTGGGAGGTGAGAGCATTTCTTATCCCACCCCGGTGGCATTATTACCACGGCTACACCTCCATATCTTTCGACTTAGGTAGGCAAGCTCGGAGAACCGTCACCGGTGATTATAGGCCGAAAGTACTCACTAGCTATACCCCTAAACAGGTATTTATTAACCTAGATCACGCTAGCGTGAATAATCTGTGACAGTCCTCACCTAAAGATTTGTACTGAATTAGACTAAACAGCCGCTTAATCCACTGTGACCTTATCTTATTTTCAGGTAAGGTGGTACAAGCAATAAAACGCCCGTTTACAAACTACAACACTCGATAAAAATCGGGGAAACGTGAAGGAAGAGGTGAACTGATGGAACGCGAATCAATGGAATTCGATGTTGTTATCGTCGGCGCAGGTCCAGCAGGCTTGGCCACCGCGTGTCGATTAATGCAAATATCACAGGATTCAGGTAAAGAAATTACCGTCTGTGTGGTCGAAAAAGGCTCAGAAGTGGGCGCGCATATTCTGTCAGGCGCAGTGTTCGAGCCAAAAGTGCTAGACGAGCTGTTCAGCGACTGGCGTGAGAAAGACGCCCCAGTGAAAACCGCTGTCACCCACGACGAAATCTACCTGCTCAGCTCTGCCACCGACGGCCGAGTGATGCCTAATGCCTTTGTGCCAAAAACCATGCACAACGACGGCAATTTTATTATCAGTGTCGGTAATCTATCCCGCTGGCTTGCTAATCGCGCCGAAGAACTCGGTGTCGAAATATTCCCCGGCTTTGCCGCCAGTGAATTGCTATTTAACGTCGATAACAGCGTTAAAGGTATTTTGATTGGCGATATGGGAGTAGGCGCCGATGGTGAGCCTAAAGACAGCTTTATGCCCGGCATGGAACTGCACGCTAAATATACTGTTTTCTCAGAGGGTTGCCGCGGCCACTTAGGCAAGCAACTTATCGAAAAATACCATTTAGATAATGGTAAAACCCCCCAGCATTACGGCTTAGGCTTCAAAGAAATTTGGAAAGTCCCCGCTGAGCAACACGAGCAAGGTAAAGTGGTGCACACAGGTGGCTGGCCATTAACCGAGGGCGCATCGGGTGGCGGCTTCCTTTATCACATGGAAGACAACCAGATTGCTGTCGGCCTCATTATCGATTTGAACTATAAGAATCCGCATCTGAGTCCATTTGACGAATTCCAGCGCTATAAAACTCATCCTGTGATTGCAAAGTATTTAACCGGCGGCGAACGCCTCAGTTACGGCGCCCGTGCGATTACTAAAGGCGGCTTGAACTCGCTTCCTAAGATGAGCTTCCCCGGCGGCCTGATCATCGGCTGTAACGCTGGGACTTTGAATTTCGCGAAAATCAAAGGCACTCACACTGCGATGAAGAGCGGTATCGTTGCGGCAGAAACCTTAGGTAAAGCCATGATGGCGGGTGTTGAAGGCGGGAAAGATCTCGACTGTTACCAAACTCATATCGAAGAAAGCTGGCTGCATGAAGAACTGCATAAATCGCGCAACTTTGGCCCTGCGATGCATAAGTTTGGTACCTATTTAGGCGGCGCCTTCAATTACATAGATCAAAACTGGTTTGGCGGAAAGTTCCCTATCACACTGCGTGATGAACACCCAGACTATGCGCAAATGGCCTCCGTGAGCGCTTACAGCAAGATTGATTACCCAAAACCCGATGGCAAGCTCAGCTTCGACAAACTGTCCTCTGTGTATCTGTCGAGCACTTATCATGAAGAAGATCAGCCCTGCCATTTACGTCTTAAAGACAGCAGCATTCCACTGGGTATCAACCTGACTCAGTTTAATGAGCCAGCACAACGCTATTGCCCTGCCGGTGTGTATGAAATCGTCGAAGAGGCGGGTCAGCCTAAGTTTGTGATCAATGCGCAAAACTGCATTCACTGCAAAACCTGCGACATTAAAGATCCTAGCCAAAACATCACTTGGGTGACGCCAGAAGGCGGTGGTGGTCCTAACTACCCCAATATGTAACTTGTCACCAATAAATGTTAATAGCGGCGCTCAATGGAGCGCCTTTTTTTTCACCTTTGAAACAAACATCTCACTTTTTTTGCTTGCCCTTATCTACGACATTGG
The DNA here is from genome assembly GCF_020447145.1 of Shewanella sp. SR1. Taxonomy (NCBI): domain Bacteria; kingdom Pseudomonadati; phylum Pseudomonadota; class Gammaproteobacteria; order Alteromonadales; family Shewanellaceae; genus Shewanella; species Shewanella sp. SR1. The sequence goes on from NZ_JAJAEF010000010.1 coordinate 140,818, forward strand.
CCACAATTGCCACACATAAAAGAGTTCGTTTTCAATCACCATCCCATTTCCATCTATACTCTACATAATTAGATCTACTGCAAGACCAACGGGTTAGGCCAAATAAATGTTTTATACGCTGTTTTATTCAGCATTCGGCCTAGACTAAGGTTAACTTTTCACATTCCTGTCCGATAATCTTTTACCGTACAAGAGTGCGTTGACCGATAACGCAAAACAGTCCAACACAGGCATATTGATATTTATGATATTTAATAACCTCACCATTAAGCAGAAAATTCTGCTAACAGTGACATTTGCAGTACTGCTGTCGACCATACTCGTCGGCGTATTAAGCCAACGTAGCGCTAAAAATGTCGTACAACAACGGATGTTAGGTTCGGAACTGCCGAGTTTGATGATGCAGATCCGCAATAAGATCGATCTCGACATCTCCACTTTAATGAATGCTGCAGAGCAATTGGCCAGCAGCCGCATGTTACTCCAATGGCTCGAAGACGGCAGACCACAGGCCCAAGAAACCCAAGTGGTTGCCCAACTGAAAGACATCACGCGTCAATATAAGCTAGCGCAAGCCTCCTACGCCGACAGACAAACTGCCGCCTATTACACTCAGGATGGTTTCCTGCGCGTGCTCACCCCTGCGCAGGATGGCTGGTTTTTTGGTTACCGCGACAGTGGCCAAGAACGTATGTTGAACGTATTCACTGAGGCCAACGGCGAAGTCAAACTCTTCATCAACTACCAGCAACCCAATGGTCGCGGCTTAGTCGGGCTCGCTAAATCACTCGATGATATGGTGCGTTTACTGAGTTCATTTAAGATTGAAGAAACAGGATTTGTTTACTTAGTGGATGCTAAGGGTGAAGTGAAACTCCACCCAGATACGAGCCAAATTGGTAAGAGCAACCTAAGCAACTTATACAAAGATGCGAACTCAAGCGCCTTACTAAACCGCGGTGATTTCAATCTGATCAATACCAAGATCAATGGCGAAAACATGCTGGTTGCCAGTAGTTATATCGCGTCTATGGATTGGTACTTAGTGGCACAAGTGCCAGAAGCCGAAGTGTTTGCGCTATTAACCGAAGCGGCTTATCAGATCTTAATCTGGACACTGTTGATTGCAGCGGGCTTTATCGTTCTCGCTATCGTTGTTGCAGGTTCTGTGAGTCGTCCAATCGCCCAAGTTGCCGCTATGTTCCGCGACATAGGCGAAGGTGAAGGTGACTTACGCCAACGCTTACCCGTCAATGGTGAAGATGAGATTGCGCAACTCGCTAAGGGATTTAACAGCTTTATCAGCAAGATCCAAGATTCGGTCATCGAAGTGGCGCAAACCAGCGAACAGCTCGGTTTCTCCGCTAAGGATGTGTCGAATCAGGCACAGCAAACCTTAGAAGACAGCCACGAGCAGAAAGATCGCACTATGATGGTGGTAACAGCCATTAATGAAATGGGCGCGACGGTTAACGAAATTGCCAGTAATGCTGCCCAAGCAGCGGTTGCTGCAAGAGATGCTGACACTGAAGCCAGCAGCGGCCAAGTTGTGGTAACCCGTGCCCGCGATACCATTAACCAATTGTCAAAAGACGTTGGCCAAGTGGGCGAAGTGATTGAGTCCCTCGCGACCCACACTAAATCCATTGGTGGGATTTTAGATGTGATCCGCGCTATCTCTGAACAGACAAACTTGTTAGCCCTCAACGCGGCAATTGAAGCGGCACGTGCCGGTGAAGCTGGACGCGGTTTTGCTGTCGTCGCCGATGAAGTACGTAACTTAGCATCACGTACCGCAGCTTCGACCAATGAAGTGCAAGGCATGATCGACAAGTTGCAATCGGAAGCCAGCCGCGCAGTGAATGCGATGGCCCAGAGTCGTACTCGCTCCCATGAAGGTGTTGTGGCCGTCGATGAAGCCAGCAAATCGTTGATTGGTATTAGCGATCGCATTGGTCTTATCAGCGACATGAACATCCAAGTTGCTGCGGCAACGGAAGAGCAATCCACAGTTGTGGAGGACATCAACCGTAACGTCACAGAAATCAACGATATTACTCAGCGTACAGCCAATACTGCACAAGCGGCAGCACAGGCGAGTTTAGCCTTGAATCAACTGTCACACCGTTTAGATACCTTAGTGGCCAAGTTTAAGGTGTAACACCTTAAACTTACGCCATAAAAAACGCCTTAGATGGAAACATCTAAGGCGTTTTTCTTTAACTCAAAGAGGCGATCAATCCATAGCAATAAATTTAATCGTTAATGGATATTTATATACCTTACCCTCACTGGCCTTAATAATCGCCAGCACAGTGCACACCAAATCGAATATGCCGAGTATGGCTAAAAAGATAAAACCTATCCCGACCAAAGCGAGTACGCCGCTGATGATCACATAAATCAGCAGGCTCAATTTAAAGTTCAAACAACTACGGCCACATTGATCGACAAATGCGGACTCTTCGCGCTTCATCAGCCAGATAATCAAAGGACCAAGAATCGAGCCCAGCGGCACTAGGTATCCAACAAAGCTTGAGGCGTATACCAGTAAGCCAAAATCTTTATCACTTTTTGTAACGGGTTCAATCATAAGGTCATCCCTGTTTTATCATTATGAATATAAATACTTATTTACCGCTCGGCCCATATAAGCGCATTTGCCAATCTTCTACTGTCTGTGATGCTAAGCGCCGTTGTAGGCTATTCACCCAACTCTGCGCTAATCCCTCGCAGCAAGCTAAACGATCATAGCCGCTGGCATTAAAGGTGGGTGAAAAATAGAGTGCCATAGCCTCGGCGACACTAATGTCCGTACGGCGCTCAACCAGTTCAATCTTATCGTTTAACTGAATAATCCCAGGCGTTAATACTCGATAAAACCAACCACATAATTGGCTCTGCTGCATGGCGAGGGCAAATTCTTTGTGCCCAAATTGCAGATTCAACTTAAAGCAAGGTGAACGCGGCTGAGTGACCTGCACTGTTACGGCGCCAATTTGTAAGATATCACCAATATTAACTTGGGTTTCGTTCAACCCAACGGTACTGATGTTCTCTCCCATGCTGGGCGCATCTTCGAGTTGAGTAATTAAATCCCAACGACGATATTGGCCGTAATGCTCGCGGGGAAAATGATGTAACACGCGATCGAGTCCGCCATGGTGTTTAGGATCGGCCTGTGCGTCCCCTTCGACATGGCTAACATGTACTAGCAGTTGTTGAGCAGCTTGCTTGCCATCAATACCTGTGGCGACACCTGCCACTTCCTGCAGATGCGTCCCTAAATACAATCCAGATAACTTATTGATCAACAACGTTGACATCTGTAACCCCCAATCCATAACCCATCTCGCATTACCGCCAGAGTGTAAACCGCAATACGCCAGTAACACAATCAACTCGCTCAATAGCTCATAAAAGTAGGCGCAATCTTGCCGCCAATAAGCACGGGGCTGAATCTATGAATGATTTAACACTACTTGATTTCGACCGGCTTCCTTAGCCTGATACAAGGCCAGATCGGCACGCTTGATCAGATCTTCTGCAGGCTCTTGCGCCTGATGCTCGGCGACGCCAATACTGGCAGTAATAGAAATATGTAATCCATTCACTTTAATTTCCCGCTGAAAAATAAGCTCACGGATCTGTTCAGCCAGTTCTGCCGCTCGGGTTAAATCCATCCCCGGAAGTAAAATCAAGAACTCCTCGCCGCCCCAACGACATAAAATATCCTGTTGCTGCAGCGCGCCACGCAACATATTCGTCATGGTTTTTAATACTAAGTCACCAATCCCATGCCCATAGCTGTCGTTCACTTTTTTAAAGTGGTCAATATCCAGCAAGAGTATTGAAATCGGCGATTGTGCCAACTTAGCCTTATCTAACGCCTGCCTAAAGTACTCATCAAATACCTGACGGTTAGCGGCGCCAGTAAGCTTATCGGTAGACGCCATGACTTCTAATTTGCGCTGATAACGACCTAAGGTCATGTTGGAGATGAATAAAATCCCTAGGGTCACCATTAGGCTTAAGCCCAAGTTGCCCCAAAAAGTATTTAGCAACTCCCGCTCCTGTGGCGCATCTTCCTGCTCAACAATCAAATACCACTTAAACTCAGGGACTAGGCGGCTGTTGAGATAAACGGTTTTACCATTTCTCTGGTAGCTAAAAGCCGCACTTGGACTGGTTAAAATACGCGTCGCTAAATTTTCAAGCCCTGGACTGGTTTGCAGCGAATCCGCACCATCATATTCATCGCCATGCAAAGTGACATTGCCCTGCCGATCGGTAAAGAACACTCGACGGTTATAACGTTTTTGATAAAGCTCGATGAGGGACTTAACCTTTTCAACCGCCAAACCCACACCGGTAACGCCTATAAATTTGCCTTCAAAATCAAAAACTTTATAGTTTACGAATACGGTTGTTTTACTGCGGTCCGCCGTATCAGCATCAATATTGACCTCATAATGCTCAGATTCGGGTAAAGAGCGCACTCGAAAGTACCAAGCATCATCGGGCTCAACATCTTGGATTTGTTTTAAAATGCCCGTGGAGTGGTAATAATGCCGACTTTTCTCTGACACAAAAAAACTGGTGACTGTATCGTATTTCTCTTGGATTTCCTTAAGGTAACGGATCAGTTTTTCTGGCTCTTGCTCGTGGCTTAATGTCCAATCGCGAACAAAAGTATCCTGCGCCATCAAGGATGAAATAAAGATAGGTCGCAGCAGGTCCTGTTGAATTTCTGAGTAAATATTGTCACTTGTGAGCGGGAGGGTATTACTCTCGATTTGTTGACTCAGTGAGTCATGGGCCACCTTGTAACTGATACCACTGGTCACTAAGAAGGCGACTAAAAGCAAAACAGAGAGCAGCCAAATAAATTTATTCTTATCATTCCAAGCGTTATTGCCCATTCTCAACTCCAAAGACTACAGAACACCTTGAGTGGCTTATTATTTTAATGTCACGATAACTATTTTAGTTGAATAAATGTTAACGCAATTGCGCCATGGCCGCACAACATTTCAGCTTTATGAATGTTCTGCGATGGAATAACTTTATTTTGAGCAAAAAAATGCCTCGTTGGGGAAACGAGGCAAAAAACATACTAACCAATAAATGGGAGAAAAGCACAAGAAAACGTTAAGGGACAAGAGCTATGCGCCACAAGACATACTCTAGCAAGACCGTATGACAGAAAGATGACTCAAACTGCTCATCCGCAGATTTATCATGCGATTTGCTTCGCCTCTAAATACTGTTTCAGTGCCTCACCCGGAATAGAACTATCGGTTGCCACCGCAAATGCCGCCCAAACAGCGCCTTCTGCCATCGCCTCGGTAATCGACTGACCAGTGCATAGACTATGGATAAGTCCCGCCGCATAGGCATCACCAGCGCCTGTGGTATCAACAACAGTGGCAGGGATAGCAGCGACATGCTGCACTTGATCGTGCGTGTAAACCTTAGCCCCATTGATGCCATCGGTGACAATAAAGTAACGCAGACACTCACCGCCAATGCTTTTGCCATATTCCCAAGAGGCGCCATCACAACGCCCTTGGATATCACTCATGGAAGCCAGCAAAATATGACAAGGTCTCTGCCTGTCATCTTTGGCTAATTGCGCGACCACAAGACAATGTTCCAAGGCTGTCTTTGCCCAACTGACCGAACCTTCAGCGGAAGTATTGAAATACAGCGCGTCCCATGGCTGCCATTTCGGCGGCACTGATAACTCAAATATGGGTCTTTGTGGCCGAATAATCGTCCGTTCACCGTCTGGCGTCATCACGAGTAGCATTTCGCAAGTGTTACCAGCTCGGCGCTGCACTAAACGGCAATCGAGTCCTTGAGTGCTGGCTTCTGCAATGAGCCAATCTCCCATGTCATCACGGCCAACTTGACTCACCAATGCGACGCTATGCCCTGCCCAAACTAAACCTAATCCGGTATTTGCCCCGCCGCCACCGAGCCTTTGTCCACCATCTTGATAATGGAAACGCCCACCTGTTTTTAAAGGTTTATCAAGCAGTAAAATCCGATCACAGTTGAGATTGGCAACTAACAAAATATTCGCCATTACGCGGCTCCAAAGGGCAAAAAAAGACTCAAGGCCAGAAGATGAAAACAAAGAAATATCAATCTAGAGCAAAATGCTCACTGGTACAATCCAATCATCAAGATAGCAGCACCATCAGGCTATGGCTGACGCCTGTGTAAGCATTTGTCCCGAATAAGACAAGGAAAAAAATGCGCAGCCATACGGTAAAACTGACTGTTTCAGCTCAACCCTCTGTTTAAAATAGATTTCTATATTGCATGACGCCCAACGGCATAAATGCATACAACAAACTTCAAACCAGCTCAGTTAAATAGCAATAACTGTCGTTAAAATATGTGAAGTGAATAAGGAATTAAATTTATGAATGGAATCAAACGCTATGCTAATGGAAAGATGGGATACCGCTGAAGAAAAAGCTGAGCAGCTACGCCGTTACCAGCTCTGCCTTGATGAGTTTAATGAGCTGGATTTTCACGATGTATATGTCACAGAAATTAAAAAAGAATACCAACAACTTGCAGAACTAGTAAAAGTGCAGTCAACGTCGGATCCCGAGCGCTAACTGCACTTACCTATTTAGTCACTTAACCATAAATCTTCAATTACTTTATTGGCGTCAATGGTGATAAAGACGCAAATTGTACTGCCAACGTCCAATCTGTGATGACCATATCTGACGGCTGCCAACTGTCATCAACCCACTCATAAATCAATCCTGGATTTTCCTCAGCATTGACTAACAAACGCCGTCCATCTTGCAATACCAGCGTATAATCGAGCCCCTGTGCATCGACACTTTCAATGTCCCCCAAGACATTATGTTTAATGGCCGAAATGGTTCCCATTGCCTTAACGGCATCGCTCCCCTTTGCACCGCTGTAAAACGTTAACGCCTCGTTTGCGACAGTCTTATGAAAGACAAACTCCTCAGTCACACCCACTACGATCGATTGATCAAGTTCGTACCAGGCGGGTATCCATAATGCGTTAATTGTCATCCCGTTATATCCTGCATAATAATTTTACGGACGGGATCATTCTGCCTTAACCCCGACAGAGAAAATACTCTTAAGGGATAAAATAATTTTAATCCTAAAAAGGATGGCATCACGAAACGCAGTGCTCACTTCCTTTGTAAGATAACCTTAACTCCAAAGGTCATGTCTGAGATGTTTTAGTGCCAGTGGCTGATGTTGGACTCAATTCGTGTTTCTGTTAGTTTGTAAAACACTTTGCCTCAAATCGACACATTAAGCTGACAAAGTGATCCTGAGCCCAGTAATCGCGTATAGAGTCACACACGATAGATTCATATTCCCATGCTTGCACCGCAGGCTGATAAATACGGAGTTTACTTGCCTATGGATAAGCCCATAACGCAACCCCCTCAAACCCTTAAGCTAATTGGTGAAACTGAGGCAGGAAAGCGTCTAGAGCTTAAGCAGTACTTTAATCAGACATGGGCTCTGTACGAGTCACTGTTTGATTTGATCCAAGAAGATAGCGCCTATTACCTCAAAGCCGAGCCACTGCGCCATCCGTTGATCTTTTATTTTGGCCATACGGCCACTTTCTATATCAACAAACTCAAACTCGGCAAATTTCTCGACGAACGGGTAAACGATAACTTCGAATCCATGTTTGCCATTGGTGTCGATGAGATGTCTTGGGACGATCTGAACGAGCAACATTACCCATGGCCGAACGTAGCTGAAGTGCGCAGCTATCGCCAACAAGTTAATGCTGTCGTCAATCGCGTGATTGATGAAATGCCGCTGGCGCTGCCGATCACTCAAAACAGCACAGCTTGGATCATTTTGATGGGTATTGAACATGAGCGAATTCACTTAGAAACCTCATCGGTGATCATCCGCCAACTGCCATTGGAACATGTCGCGCCCAACAGCCTCTGGGCTGCGTGCCAAGACTTCGCCGCCGCCGAAGCCAACAGTTTACTGGCTGTAAAAGGGCAGAAAGTGACCTTAGGTAAAACTGAACAAGATGAAACCTACGGCTGGGACAACGAATACGGCCATAAAATCTTTAATGTTGTCGACTTTAAGGCCTCTAAATTCTTAGTCTCGAATCAAGAGTATCTCGCATTCGTCGAAGCTGGCGGCTATAGCTCACCCCAATTTTGGAATGAAGAAGGCCAAGCTTGGCTCGCTTACACCCAAGCTCAAATGCCGCGTTTTTGGCGCTTAAAACAAGATAAATGGTGGCAACGTAACTTATCGGAAGAAATCCCGCTGCCATTAAACTGGCCTGTAGAAGTGAATCAACTCGAAGCTAAGGCCTTCTGCAATTGGAAAACCGAGCAAAATCAAAGCAACATTCGCCTACTGACAGAAGCCGAATGGTACATCTTACGCGAGAATGTGCCCGCCGATGCGCCCGATTGGCACGAAGTGCCGGGCAATATTGCTTTGGCTTATTACGCCTCTTCTTGCCCAGTGAATCGCTTCGAACATAATGGCTTTTTCGATATTGTCGGTAATGTTTGGCAATGGACAGAAACCGCAATCGATGGCTTTAACGGTTTTGCCGTGCATCCACTCTACGATGATTTTTCGACCCCAACCTTTGATGGTAAACATAATCTCATCAAAGGTGGCTCGTGGATCTCCACAGGTAATGAAGCCATTGCTTCGTCACGCTATGCGTTTCGTCGACATTTTTATCAACACGCTGGCTTCCGCTATGTGGAATCCACGCAAAATCCCGCCCAAATGGCCGAGGTCAATGTGTACGAAACTGATGAACTGATTTCCCAATACCTTGAATTCCACTATGGCGCCGAATATTTCGGGGTTGCTAACTTCTGCGTCAATGGCGTGCAGCAAGCGCTCAGTGAAATTCAACTCACCCATACGGCCAAAGCGCTAGATATCGGCTGCTCTGTAGGCCGAGCGAGTTTTGAACTGGCAAAAGTGTTTGATCATGTTGATGGTATCGACTTTTCGGCGCGCTTTATTCAACAGGCCTATGCGCTGACCGAACAAGGTGAAAAACGTTACACCATACGTACCGAGGGCGACTTACAGGAATTTAAGAGCGCGAGTCTGGCTAAACTTGGATATGAGCTTGAGGCGAAAAAAGTCAACTTTATGCAAGGTGATGCCTGTAATTTAAAGCCAATGTATACAGGTTATGACTTAGTTTATGCCTCGAACCTTATTGACCGACTGAACGATCCTAAGCACTTTTTAACCAGTATTGCCCAGCGAATTAATCAAGGTGGATACCTTGTTATTACTTCGCCATACACTTGGCTTGAGGATTATACGCCGAAGGATAAATGGCTCGGTGGCGTTAAAGTCAAAGGAGAGAACTTCACCACCTTAGATGGCTTGACCGAAACCTTAATCGGCCAATTTGAGCTAGTCGCAGTGAAGGAAATCCCCTTCGTGATCCGCGAGACTAAACGTAAATTCCAACATTCCATCTCAGAAATGACAATTTGGCGTAAGCGTTAATGCTGTCTCATGGAATAAACCGCTGAAGTCTCAATAAAAATATCCGCCAGAAATCCATTTCTGGCGGATGTGTAACATCCAGCTCAGTCATCTTTGCAGCATCAACTAAAGTTGAACACGGCAAATACAGCGCAAATACCTACACCTTAAACTGTGCCGTTGTTAAACCAAGCTGATTTGCTAACCCTAACAAACTGCGCGTACTCGCTGCCACTTGGCTGATCGCCGCGCTATTTTCTTCCGCCGCCACGCTCAAGCCCGCAATCCCCTGTGCAATCGTTGCCGAAACCGTTGTTTGCTCCTCCGCGGCGGTGGCGGTTTGGATCATTAATGCCTTTAAGGTTTCTAAACGTAAAGCGATGTCATCCACTGCGGCTTGCATGCCATCGGCATCTTCTGCTGTTTTAGAGGCTTCAGTAGTACAAGTCACACTATGCAGCGCCAACACGCCAGACTGCTGCTGAATGCCTTTTAACACTTGGCCAATATCCTGAGTAGCCAACTGAACCTTAACCGCTAACTGGCGCACCTCATCGGCAACTACGGCAAAGCCACGACCATGTTCACCAGCTCTCGCCGCTTCAATCGCCGCATTAAGTGACAGCAGATTCGTTTGTTCGGCTATGGCATTAATCACAGCCAATACCGAACCGATTTTCTGACTGTCGGCCTCAAGGCTGCCCACTTGCTGATGTATGGTCGCAAAACTGCTCAAGGTCACTTTCAAGCTTTTACGTGTGCTGGCTAAATTTTGCGAAAGAATTTCACTCGAATGAGTACAGGCAGAGACTTCATCAGAGGATTTAAGCGTATTCGTGCTGATTTCCGCGGCGGCATAACTCATTTCTTCGACTGCGGTTGCCAGCATATCGGTCTCTTTCGCCTGCATCTGAATACTGCAATCGGCTTGGGTCATAGCGGCAGAATTTTGTTCAGCGGCGGATTCGAGTTCATGTCCAACGCCCACCAGCTGACTAATGATTTCTTTGAGCTTTGTTTGCATCCGGGCCAACCAGCTCATCAGATGATTATCCGTTTGAACATGGGGCAGATTATGGGTGAGATCCCCAGAGGCAATCATGCTGGTCAAGTTACACATATCCTCAGGCTCACCGCCGAGTGGCTTCAACACAAATCCTGTGACTAACTTAGCAGCAGCGAATGCCAGCACTAAGGCCGCCACACAAACAAATAAGCCGATAAATAGCATTCGATAGGCCGGCGCCGCGATTTCGCTCACATCAATTTCAGCCATCAAGCCCCAACGTAAGCCAAGTTCAACAACGGGAGAATAGGCAGATAACACCGGATTATGATTGTAGTCATTCACTTGCATCACACCAGTCTTACCCGACAGCGCCTCTTTCACCGCAGGTGTGTCGACACCATTCTGGGCAACCGTTCCAGCGAAGGAAGCGGTCACAGTGCGATTGTTCGGGTCAAGAAAAGAATCGGAACGCATGCGATTATTGGGACCAATTAAATAGGTCTCGCCACTTTGTCCCATACCTTCGCGGATCTGCATAACTCGGTTGATGCGGTCAATTGATACTTGAGCCGCCACCACTAATCTTTGCTGATTGAATTGAATCGACTGACCAATAAATGCTGCCGGTTGGCCATTTGAAGGAGCGTATGCGGAGAAGTCTTGCAGTAATACAGTACCAGTAGACCCCAAAGCCTTATTGAATAATTGCGCTAATCCCGAATCATGGTAGGGCCCAGTGCGAAGATTTGTGCCGAAATCCGACTCCTTCGCGGCGGTGTAAAACACAGTGCCGTCATCCCGAATGATGAACAGATCATAGAAACCTAAAGACTTATTTAACGACTTTAAGGTCTCATCAAGGTCGGAGATAGTATCGAGGCTTTTTTGGCTGGCGATCACCGCACTGACGGCCTGCAGGTTATCTGAAAAGTCCTGAAACATACCGACAATCTGTCGCTGCTTGATCTCGCGCACCGCCACTAAACGAGACTGAGCCTCGGCAAATAACTCATCCCGAGCAATGTAAGTCACTATCGCGGTAGCAAATATGAGGGGTAATAGGACAATCAATAAACTGATCAGCTGAATTTTACGAGTAAAACCCATGGTGAGACTCCTTGTCGCGCTTCTAATTCCATTCATTCACTTTTTGCAAAATTAAATCTGCCCTAAAACTATAGGAGAAGAATCTCAGCTAAACAAAGCGGCGCCGACTATTTTCATCAAAAGTTCACCTAAATGCCGCCAACCAATTATTTTTAAATAGAAAAATGATTAATAACTTTAAATGACAGCCAAGCCATACCGACCATTTCAAACAAAATGATATAGTGGAAAACACTTTATAAACCGAACGTTAGCATCACCTTATATTCAGTACGCATATCCACACGACAAATAATGCATTGAAATTTATTAAATATGCATATAAATTCATCCCAAGCCAATTTATAGAGGATTAAAAATGAGTTTACTCGAGCAAGTGTCTGTATCTAAAAAAGCCAATATTTACTTTGATGGTAAAGTTGCCAGTCGTAGCGTATTTTTTGCCGATGGTAGTAAGCAAACCTTAGGCGTAGTTCAGCCTGGAGAGTATGAGTTCTCGACTTCACAAGGCGAAATCATGGAAGTGATTAGCGGCCGTTTTGAGGTGTTACTACCAGAAACGACTACTTGGCAAGAATTTAGCGAAGGAACTCAGTTTGAGCTTGCTGCAAATGTCAGCTTTAAAATTCGTAATACAGCCATTGCAGAGTACTGTTGCAGCTACCTGTAATCATCTTGATTGAGTAAAAGTTTCAATATCAATTATGAATCTAATGCTCACAGTGACGGTTTATCTCAGCACTGTGGGTATTTTGTCCTACCGAACCATTTCTCCTTGCCACAATTTCACCCTCTGCATGCTTTATCCGTTTGCCTTTTTATCAATTTGATAGCTTTATTAGGCAGACCCAAGACAGCTTAAACCTCGCGACTTAAAGAAGACTAAATCGGGCGTGCTGATATCGCCGATAAAAACAACACTAGACGACCGGTCTATTTTGGCTTATCCTAGACCACATGAAAATTGAAACTCAATCCACTCGCCAGCACATTCTCGACATCGGCTATAAGCTGATCGTACGAAAAGGCTTCTCCAGCGTCGGCTTATCACTACTGCTGCAGGCCGCCGAAGTGCCTAAAGGCTCGTTTTATCATTACTTCAAATCCAAAGAACAATTTGGTGAAGCGCTCATAACCGATTATTTTGAGAAATATCAGTTAGATTTAGACGCATTATTCAATAACTCAACACTGACGGGCTATCAACGCTTAATGCAGTACTGGCAACAATGGTTGCACGTACAAGCTGATGGCTGCGTAGATCAAAAATGCCTCGTCGTGAAACTCAGTGCTGAAGTGGCAGATTTATCCGAAGCCATGCGAGTTGCCTTACTTAAAGGTTCCGCCGGCATCATAGACAGGTTAACCACTTGTGTTCAAGTTGGCATAAACGACAGTTCAATCGCCGAGCAAGATCCTCAATCGACCGCTGAAATGTTGTATCACATGTGGTTAGGTGCCAGCTTAATGAACAAGTTAGGCCACAGCCCCGCGGCACTTGAACGTGCACTCGTGACGACTAAAGCTATTTTAACGCCTAAAACGGCCCTTTAACTTAATACCGATTCAAAACCAATATTTGCTGATGTCAGTCAGCCTAGATTTTTAAAGAATACATTTTCACGCCACAAAATTAGACGACTGGTCTACTAATTTAACGGGCGATTAATTAACGCAGCGCATTTAACACTGCTAATTTAAAGAAGCTCACTTAAAGTAATAAGGGATAAATCATCCATGCTAAATTTTAACTATTACAACCCAACCCGTATCCGTTTTGGTAAAGACACTATCGCCGAAATTGATGCTTTAGTACCGAGCGATGCTAAAGTCATGATCCTATTTGGCGGCAGCAGCGCCAGAAAAACCGGCACGCTAGATGAAGTTAAACAATCATTGGGCAATCGTTTCGTTGTCGAGTTCGATGGTATTGAGCCAAACCCAACCTATGAAACCTTAATGAAAGCCGTCGCCCAAGTGCGTGAGCAGAAGATCGACTTCCTCCTCGCAGTGGGTGGTGGCTCTGTTATCGATGGCACTAAATTTGTTGCCGCTGCGGCGGTATTCGAAGGCGAACCTTGGGACATTCTCACTAGTTGGGGCGCAAAAGTCACTCAAGCTATGCCTTTTGGCTCAGTATTAACCTTGCCTGCGACGGGTTCAGAAATGAACAACGCCAGCGTAGTGACCCGCAAATCACTGCAAGCTAAGCTGCCATTCCGTAATGACTTGGTTTATCCACAATTCTCAATACTTGATCCGACGAAAACCTTCACCCTGCCAGAACGCCAAGTGGCCAACGGTGTCGTCGATGCTTTTGTGCATATCACAGAGCAATACCTCACTTACCCAGTCAACGCCGCCGTACAGGACAGATTTGCCGAAGGTCTGTTACAAACCTTGATTGAGCTTGGTCCACAGGTACTAGTTCAACCCGAAGATTACGACATTCGCGCTAACTTAATGTGGGTCGCCACTATGGCACTCAACGGCACGATTGGCGTAGGCGTTCCGCACGATTGGGCAACCCACATGATAGGCCATGAACTGACTGCGCTTTACGACATCGACCATGCGCGTACATTGGCAATCGTATTGCCTGCCCTGCTGCAATGTACCAAAGAGGCTAAGCGCGAAAAGTTACTCCAGTACGCAGACCGAGTGTGGCACATCAACACAGGTACCGATGACGAGCGCATCGATGCCGCTATTGCAAAAACTAAGGCTTTCTTCGAAGCCATGGGCATACCGACACATTTATCTGCCTATGATCTCGATGCCAGCCACGTTGATACCGTAGTGAAACAGCTTGAACTGCACGGCATGGTGGCACTCGGCGAACATGGCAACATTAACCCAGCAATGAGCCGTGACATTTTGACCTTAGCCCTATAACGTCAAATGAACTAAACCCAAAGCTCACACGTATTGATGTGAGCAACTTAGGTAAAGGTATGAAAATGAATATATTAATGGTACTTACATCACACGATAAACTCGGCGACACAGGTTTAAAAACCGGCTTTTGGCTCGAAGAATTCGCCTCACCTTTTTATGAGTTTAAAGATAAAGGTTTTGACATTACCGTAGCCTCGCCATTGGGCGGTCAACCACCGCTCGACCCAAAAAGTGATGAGCCAGACTTTCAAACTGAAGCCACTGCGCGCTTCAGTAAAGATCCTGAGGCACAAGCACTGCTAGCAAATACCACTCGCTTAAGTGAAATCAACGCAGCTGATTATGATGCGGTTTTCTATCCAGGCGGCCACGGCCCACTGTGGGATCTTGCCGAAGATAAACATTCTATTGCCTTGATTGAACAATTCTATCAAGCGAATAAACCCCTAGGACTTGTCTGTCATGCGCCTGCAGCACTACTGCACCCTAAAGCCAGTGATGGTAAGCCATTGGTCAGTGGCAAGCGCGTTACCGGTTTCAGTAATTCTGAAGAAGAAGCAGTGCAACTTACTCATATCGTGCCATTTTTAGTCGAAGACATGCTGCAGAAAAACGGCGGCACTTATGTCAAAGGTGATGATTGGACAAGCTTTGTTGTCGCAGATGGCCATTTGATCACAGGTCAAAACCCAGGATCATCCGAAGCCGTTGCGCAGGCCATCGTCGCGCAACTGAACGCCAGAGGCTAAGCGATAAATGACGCGACACGCTCAGCTTGAAGTGAATAATGACAAGCTCGAGTGTGCTAAATGCGGTAGAAATAGCTATCGCACCATAATGGTGCGATAGCTAAAAATGTACTCTCACAATCGAAAGGGAAGCCAATGATCACCTTGCACCATCTCAATAAATCACGCTCTAAACGTATCATCTGGTTGCTAGAGGAACTCGGTCAACCTTATCAAATTAAGAGTTATCAGCGTGATAGCCAGACTTTTCTCGCGCCACCCGAACTCAAGCAAATTCATCCGTTGGGCAAATCACCCGTTATCGAAATGGACGGTCAAGTGATTGCCGAGTCAGGCGCGATCACTGAGTATCTGATTGAAAAATATGCGGCAGACACCTTAGCGCCAGCAAGAGACAGCGCTGACTACGTCGATTATCTGCAATGGTTACACTTTGCAGAAAGCTCAGCCATGCTACCTTTGTTACTGCGTATGTTCGTGCAAAAGGACGGCTGTAAAACCAACTTCCTTGAAGGTTATGCCGCGATAGAAGTCAGTAAGATAAGCCACTATTTCAATGATATGTTGGCCGGTAAAACCTATCTGGTTGCAGACAAGCTCACAGGTGCGGATATCATGATGTCCTTCGTGGTGGAGCTACTGGCTAACAGTGGCGACCTCGAAAAATTCGAACACATTCAACGCTATGCCACTCAATTATCCCAACATGCCGCTTGGGTTAAAGCGAGTGAGATCGAGAAAAAACTCGACGCAAGCGTGTAATTTACAACTCGAGTTCGGGCACATGAGTGTGCCCGAACTTCAGCTCATTCAACCCAATCCGATTTCTAGCTCCCCTTTCCTGTCGCGCTTTGCGCCTTCCATATGGCGACGCCGCATAACAAACACCATGATTTTTGATGTAAAAGAGACTAATCTTGATTAACTCTCTCTCAAGGCTACAGGGACTTTAGCATGCGTTCACTCACACTCATCGGCTTAGTGCTATTTAGCATGTTAGCGCAAGCGACGGTTTATAAATGGGTCGATAAAGATGGCAAAGTCCATTACTCAGATGAGCCGCAGCCAAATGCCCAAGTCGTTGAGCTAAAAGAGAAGACCTTAAATCAAATTGCCCTTCCTCTGCCCAAAACAGACTCAAATAATGCAAACCAAGCAATTGAATCTATTCAATATCAAGTTAATATCACTTCCCCAGCAGAAGAAGAAACCGTCAGAGATAATAATGGCGATTTCGACGTCGTTGCGACTATCACCCCTGAGCTAAAAAGCCAGTATTTAATGGTCCTCAAACTCGATGGCACCCCCGTCGGTCAGCCGCAAATTGGCGGTACCTTCAAACTCAAAAACATCGACCGGGGTGAACATACCTTAGTCGTTGACGCTTTGACTCAAAACGGCAAAGTCTTTGCATCAAGTTCACCAAGAAAGATATTTCTTCATCAAGCTGCTAAGCGTTAATGTCGCTATTTGTATAGTTAGAGTTAGTATAAAAACTTTAAATACATAGAGTTAGATTAACCGCCCCAGACTAAACCGTTTGATGAAGACAAGTTGCAGCTTGCACCAGATTGGTGCACCATGGTGGTGCAACCCTATTTCTAGGAACGGTCGATGGATAAAGAGACACTGCTCAATCATTTAGTTACCGCTGTACTTGTCATAGATAAGGATCTTAAGCCTTGTTATGCCAACGCAGCAGCAGAGCAATTATTAGGTGTTGGCAGCCATAGACTCGTAGAACAAGCTTTGCCTGAGCATTATCAAATCCTCGGTGTCGAAGCCCAGTTATTGAGGGATGCGGTAAAAGCTGGCCAAGGTTTAACGGTCAATACGGCGGCCCTAGTCACGCTCGATGGTCAGCACCATACCGTTGATTTAACCCTTATTCCCCTCGATGACGAGGCTGAACTCAGCCTGCTCGAACTGCGCCAAGTCGATCAACAAAGACGCATTCATCAGCAGCTGAGCCAAGATGCACAGCAACAAGCGGCGCAGTTTCTGGTGCGCAACTTAGCCCATGAAATCAAAAATCCTTTAGGCGGTCTTCGCGGGGCGGCGCAATTGTTATCGCGGGAGTTGGATGATCCGGCGCTGAAGGAATTCACTACCCTCATCATAGAGCAGGCCGATCGACTGCGTAATTTAGTGGATCGCCTGCTCGGCCCCCAAAGGCCAACACAGCACAGTCTGCACAACATCCATCAAGTGGTGCAAAAGGTCTATAAATTAGTTGAAATGGCGCTGCCCGCCAACATCCAACTCAAACGGGATTATGATCCATCCATTCCCGATATCGAGATGGACCCAGACCAAATGCAGCAAGCCGTGCTCAACATTTTACAAAATGCGGTGCAGGCGCTTGAGCATTCTGGCGGCGAAATTTTGATCCGCACTCGCACTCAACACCAAGTCACCATAGGTTCACAGCGTCACAAGCTAGTGTTAACCCTATCGATTATCGACAACGGCCCCGGTATACCGCCTGAGCTAATGGACACATTATTTTATCCAATGGTGACAGGTCGTGAGCAAGGTTCAGGTTTAGGCCTCTCAATTGCCCATAATATTGCCCGTTTACACTCGGGAAGAATCGATTGCCTCTCCAGCGCTGGGCACACCGAATTCATCATTTCATTACCGATTTTAGGCGCTAAATAATTTCGACAGTACCTACCCATACCGTATGAGGAAGCAAGATGCGAATTAGTGAACAAGTGTGGATCCTCGACGATGACAGCTCGATACGTTGGGTACTCGAAAAGGCACTTCAAGGTGCCAAGCTCAGTACCGCCAGCTTTGCCGCCGCCGAATCCCTGTGGCAGGCCTTAGAAATATCGCAACCGCACGTGATAGTGTCGGACATCCGTATGCCAGGCACAGACGGTTTAAGCCTGCTCGAACGATTGCAAGTACATTACCCCCATATTCCCGTGATCATTATGACGGCCCACTCGGACTTAGACAGCGCAGTCAGTGCCTATCAAGCGGGCGCATTTGAGTATCTGCCTAAACCCTTCGACATCGATGAAGCGATCTCACTGGTCGAGCGCGCACTCACCCATGCCACTGAACAGAGCCCCGCACCCGCGCAGGAAGCCCAAGTCAAAACACCCGAAATCATAGGTGAAGCGCCAGCGATGCAGGAAGTGTTTCGCGCCATAGGCAGGCTTTCACGCTCATCCATCAGCGTGCTAATCAATGGCCAATCTGGGACAGGTAAAGAACTCGTGGCGGGTGCATTACACAAACACAGCCCACGTAAAGATAAGCCATTTATCGCGCTGAACATGGCTGCGATCCCTAAGGATTTGATCGAATCTGAGCTATTCGGCCACGAAAAAGGTGCCTTCACTGGCGCAGCCAATGTCCGCCAAGGTCGCTTCGAACAAGCGAACGGCGGCACGCTCTTTTTAGATGAAATCGGCGACATGCCGCTAGATGTACAAACACGATTACTCAGAGTGCTTGCCGACGGTCAATTCTACCGCGTCGGTGGCCATAATGCGGTGCAAGTGGATGTGCGTATCATAGCGGCGACCCACCAAGATCTTGAATTATTAGTGCAAAAAGGCGGCTTTAGGGAAGACTTGTTCCATCGTCTCAACGTGATCCGCGTGCATTTGCCGCCACTGTCACAAAGACGGGAAGACATTCCCCAACTCGCCACCCATTTCCTCGCCTCGGCAGCGAAGGAAATTGGCGTGGAAACTAAGATAATGACCAAGGAGACCGCGGTAAAGCTCTCCCAATTGCCTTGGCCCGGTAATGTCAGACAACTCGAAAACACCTGCCGCTGGTTAACCGTAATGGCATCGGGGCAAGAAATTTTACCCCAAGATTTACCGCCAGAATTACTGAAAGATCCTGTGAGTGTCACCCACACGGCGAAAGGCAGCCAAGATTGGCAATCGGCACTGACTGAGTGGATAGATCAAAAACTCTCGGAAGGAAACAGCGATCTATTAACTGAGGTACAACCCGCTTTCGAACGCATACTGTTAGAAACTGCGCTGCGCCATACTCAAGGCCATAAACAGGAAGCGGCGAAACGTTTAGGCTGGGGACGAAATACCTTAACGCGAAAACTCAAAGAGCTGTCGATGGATTGAGTAAATAAAATAACGTTATCACTCGTAATCCCGACACAAGATTATTAATAATAAAAAAGTAAAAAGGGATATTTTCATATCCCCTTTTATTTTAAATTCTTTTCATTGGCATTAATTAAATATGCCAAATATAAAGAAATTAGAATTGATAATGCACACCTACAGCGAATTGCTTAATATCGGTGTCAATATCGTTTAACCCTAAATAGCTACGGTCTGCATCTAAATCGCCCGTAGTGACATCATAGCTTACACGGATATTTAAGTGTTCTGTTACGGCGGCATTAACGCCTACACCGTAAGTCCAACCAAAACCAGTAAAGTCTTCATCGTAACCATAGCCATCAACATTCACAGCCATAGATGCGATACCCACTTTGGCATAGGCAGAGAAAATATCATTGATTTGTGCAGTAAATTTAGGTGTGAAGCTTAATGCGCCAGTACTAATATCAACATCCTTATCGCCTAAGTCGCCAGTGGCGAACAGGTTAGCTTCTAAACCAAACCACTCATTGAAGTTATAGCCACCGTATACGCCCACACCAGTACCGGTTTCTGAACCATCAAAAGCATCAGCTGTGACTCTATTTAATGCGCCACCCACATAAAATCCAGTAGTGTCGGTTGCAGCAGATACTTGAGTAGCCGCGAATGCTGATAGTATAGAGATAGCAACAATTGATAATTTATTCATCATATTTCCATAATGATTTAACGTAAGTATTAGATGGCGCGGATATTACAATAAGCGATTAATAAGTGTCATTGTTTAAATTATCAAAGTACAAACCATACAGCATTGATTCAGCTTAAGTCGAAAAATGGAAGTTATAGTTATTCGTTATGTAACAAAACTATATTTACTGTAAGTATTATTTTTTAAATTGAAACAATTAACGGTTTTAACTTAGAACCCGCAACAATCCTATAAAACTTGCATATAGCCAACGGATGAGGGAGCGACGCCTTCTGACATCCAAACATTCGGATACGACAACTCGGCCAGTCGCGACACAAATAATACGGGTGCGCCAAAGGAATAATGGCCAGATATGGACTCGATAAGTTTGGTTAGATATTTCGAAATCAATTTTCTGCGGTAGGTAATAAAGATGTTTACGCAGGACTAACTGACTCCAAGCCCCCACTATCACAGGAGTGACTGTACTATCTGCTTGATTCACTCTCGAGGACTGCGCTTGAGTTGAAACCGTAATTTCCGCATCTGCTGGAACGCTAACATCACGAATCTCAGATTCGACTATCAACTCAAAGCGAGTCGATAGCCTCTGATAGCGACATATCAATCGAGTGGAATGATCCCATCTGTGACCTTGCTTCTGCATCCATGCCATCGCTTACCCTTACTTTATGTTTCGTTGACTTCAGGTTTGACTGGGTCTTGGTGAATAATCACCTCGGCATCTTCAAAGGCGGCCTTAACCCTTATCCCTGTCGTATCGGCAATACTGTGGGCTTCATTCAAACTCAGATTGCCATCAAGCTCTAAATGGAATTGGATAAAAACGGTTTTGCCAGCCTGACGAGTACGCAAGTCATGCAGACCTTGTACCCGTGGATCTTCCATTGCGATTTGCGTGATTTGCTGGCGAGTTTCTTCGTCTAACTCCCTATCTAGCAAAGCTTGAATTGAGCGATAGCCCAAGCCAAAGGCTTGATGACCAATATAGAATGCAATCATTACCGCAAACAAGCCGTCAGCCCACCACCAACCATACTGGGATAGGACGAGTGCTAACAGTACCGCGCCATTGAGGAATAAGTCCGACTTGTAATGCAGTGAATCGGCTTCGACCACAGTGCTTTTTGTCGCCGCTAATGCGCGTTTTTGCAATGTCACTAAAGCTAACGTCATAATAATCGCGATGACAGAAACCACCACTCCTATGGTGGCATTTTCGACGGGAACGGGCGTTAATAACCGCTCGCCACCATAAAAAAGCAATAAGAAAGCGGAGCCCATAATAAAGGCGGATTGCGCTAAAGACGCTAACGGCTCAGCCTTACCATGGCCATATCTGTGGTCATGATCCGGCGGCACAAGCGCGTAACGAATCGCAATAAAGTTGATGATGGAAGCGAGTGCGTCGGCAAAGGAATCCGTCAAAGATGCCAACATACTGGCAGAGCCGGAATAAAGCCAAGCGAACATCTTGATAAGAATAAGGATCAAAGCGGTAGCCACGGAAGCGCGGCTAGCCAGTTTGACCCAAAAATCGTATTGGGAAGTCTGAGTCATAAAGGGATCTATATTGGGAAGCTATGACCCTATTGTATATCAGCTAAGACGCTTAACCGCGAGGTTCTTTACCAGCTTGTGCTTCAAATCGCGCTTTAAACTTAGCTTGCTGCTCTGGCGTCAACAGATTGTATATTTGATTATGTAACTTCATGCGTTCAATGGCTTGAGCTTGACGCTGCTCTTGCTGCGCGCTCATCAGCGCCTTGGCTTGTACTTCATCAAAATTAGGTGCCGTCATCAAAGCCTGCATCTCAGTGCGATGGGCCAAACGCTGTTCTTTCGTTGGGCGGCTATCGGCTCGCGCAGCTTTCTGCTCGGCGAATAGCTTTTTGATGTCAGCTCTTTGAGCATCCGTTAAATCCAGCCCTTCAAACATACGATGCATACCGCCCTGATCCATATGTCGGCCGCCATGTTCCATACGATCGCCCATCATGCGGTCGCCTTTGTGGAATTCAGATCGGGAGAAATCACAGCCACCGTCCATAGGTTCAGCATTGACTGTCGTCGCGAAAACCGCAGAACTCGCTAGAATTGCAAACAGGCTCGCTTTCAAAGGTGATAATGTTTTCATAGTGTTAACCTCAGTGGTTCAACTTTAATATTGCAAGTAATAAGACACAGTGACGACCCTTTTAAGCCGAGTCACTTTCGACCCTTCCAGTCTAAACCCCTATATGTAAGTGAGGACGTTGCCTGAGTAAATCACTGTAAAGTTGCATCAATTCAAAAGGTGGCCGACATTCTGTCATTGATGCGCCTTGAATTGAATCACCCTAGACGCTCTGAAACTCGTATCTTGAGGTGGCTTGGATATAGCAGATTCTCTATTCTTTACTTTGGCTTACATTGCTACACAGCAATTGACATCAAAACAGGTATACTCAGCCAAAGCGCTAAAAGTGCCTGTGTAAACGGGCACGCAAGGCCACATTACAGAGATTAAGGAACAGTATGAGTCGGATATTATTAATCGATGACGATCTGGGTTTATCGGAGCTACTAGGGCAACTGCTCGAGTTAGAAGGGTTTCAATTAACCTTGGCCTACGACGGTAAACAAGGTTTAGATCTGGCACTGAGTGCGGATTACGATCTGATCTTACTCGATGTCATGCTGCCTAAATTGAACGGCTTCGAAGTCCTGCGTGCACTGCGTCAGCACAAGCAAACGCCAGTATTAATGCTGACCGCCCGCGGCGATGAAATCGATCGCGTAGTTGGGCTTGAAATCGGCGCCGATGATTATCTGCCAAAGCCGTTTAATGACAGAGAATTAATCGCCCGTATCCGCGCAATTATTCGTCGCTCGAACTTAACAACCCAAGAAATCCATGCCGCGCCCGCCCAAGAATTTGGCGATTTACGCTTAGACCCATCGCGCCAAGAGGCTTATTGTAACGAGCAGTTAATCATACTTACAGGCACAGAATTCACTCTGCTGCACACCCTAGCGCTGCACGCGGGAGAGTTGATGAATAAGGAAGAGTTAAACGAGAAAGTGCTCGGCAAAAAACTCATGCCCTTCGATCGCAGCTTAGACATGCATTTATCGAATCTACGTAAAAAACTCCCCGAGCGTAGCGATGGGCGGCCAAGGGTGAAAACTATCCGTGGCAAAGGTTATATTTGGCTTCCATAACGGCGGTATCGACTGTGCCTAATCGTTTATTTATCAAATTATTGCTCGGATTCTGGCTCTGCAGCTCGCTGATCATTGCCTTGGTCGGTCTGTTGCCATTGCTGCAGCAGAGTCACGACCGTGCGCCGCTGCCACCTCACCTTGAAAAGGTTCTATCGACCATAGCGCAGCGCATTCAAGAAAATCCTGCCTTACTGGAATCCGACTTTCTTCGTCGCTGGGAAAGGCACAGAGACATGGAAGGCAAGCCGCTACGGGTTTATCTCGTCAACAGCCAAGGCCAAGTCGTCAACACCCACAGAGTGAGTCGTGGCGTACGTAGCTTTATGTTGATGGCAGATGAAGAAAAACAACCTATTAGCCATCAGTTTAAAGATGAGCTGGTATTTGGCCCCTTTCAATTCAATCTGGGCGCCGAGACTTATTCACTCTACGGCCGTCTGCCGGATAACCATCCGCGGCCTTGGTTCTTCTTCTTCGCCGAAAATAAGTTATTAACTTTAAGCCTAGCGATTTTCCTGTCGGGACTATTATGTGGCCTGCTCGCTTGGCATCTAGGTAAGGCATTAAATTCACTTAAAAAGAGTGCCAATGCCCTCGCTGAAGGCGACTTAAGTAACCGTGTCGATAAGTCCACCACTCAGCGCAACGACGAAATTGGCCAGCTCGCCACGGCTTTTAACAGCATGGCCGATTCCATCGAAGCTATGGTGAATAATCAGCAGCGGCTCATGGGGGATATTTCACATGAACTGCGTACCCCATTGACGCGACTGCAATTATCCCTCGCCCTCGCCCGTAAAAAAGGTCAACAAACCGCCGAAACTGAACGCATAGGTTATGAAGCAGAGCAACTCGAAAAGCTTATCAGTGAATTGTTAGAACTCTCGCGGGTCAAGCTTAGCACTAACGAAACCAAGGTGCATTTAGGCTTGGCAGAATCCTTGAGCCAGGTATTGGACGATGCGGAATTTGAAGCCGAACAGCAAGGTAAAAGCATTACCATCGATATCGATGAAGAAATTGAGTTAGCGCACTTTCCTAAATCACTTTCCCGTGCGATTGAAAATCTGCTGCGTAATGCAATTCGCTACGCCGCAAGCGACATTCACCTGCAGGCGAGTGCGACTGCTGATCAAGTACAAATTACAATAAAAGACGATGGTCCAGGCATCGATGCCGCCGAACTCGATGCCATCTTTAAACCTTTCTACCGCCCCGACTCGGCAAGACAGAGAGAAAGCGGTGGCTGGGGGCTCGGACTGGCAATCACTGAAGCGGCAATTACCGCCCACAAAGGTAAGATTAAAGCCGAGAACCGTATACCAACCGGTCTTGAAGTGACGATCACACTGCCGAAATAGCCAATATGAAGACAAGTAAACTTGGTAAAACGGATGGCATAGTCGTAGATGGCAACACCTCAGTGTTGCAATCGCTTTAAAGTATTAGAAGCTAGATTACAGCTTAACTAATACACGCCCTGTGACTTGGCCTTGGATAATTTGATTCGCGAAATCAGGAACCTCTGCCAATGAGATCTGCTGGCAAGCTTGCTGATAGAAATGTGCAGGTAGTGCTTTAATCACAGCTTCCCACGCGGCTTTTCGTTTCTCAAATGGACAAGAAACAGAGTCGATTCCCAGTAAACTCACACCCCGTAAAATAAACGGCATAACGGTTGTCGGTAATGCAAAACCGCCCGCTAAACCACAAATAGCGGCGGAGCCACCGTATTGCATTTGCGCCAATGCTTTAGCGAGGATCTTGTTGCCAACGGTATCGACCACACCCGCCCAGCGCTGCGCCTCAAGCGGCTTAGCATCTTGTTCAAGCTCACTGCGATCAATCACTTCTGCGGCGCCAAGCTCCTTCAATAAAGGTGCATTTTGTTCAACCCGACCACTGCAGGCCACCACACGATAGCCAGCATTGGCGAGTAAAGTCACCGCCACCGAACCCACACCACCACTAGCACCTGTGACCAAAATATCCCCACTTTGCGGTGTTATCCCAGCCTGCTGCAGCGCTTGCACGCACAACATCGCCGTGAGTCCTGCGGTGCCTATCCTCATAGCTTTAGCGGCATCACAACCTTGCGGCATAGGCACCAGCCAGTCGGCTTTAACGCGCGCTTTTTGCGCCATACCACCCCAGTGATTTTCGCCCACGCCCCAGCCGGTCAAAATAACCTGATCGCCGACTTGGTATCTTGCATCAGTCGATTCGCGCACTACGCCCGCAAAATCAATGCCTGGCACCATAGGAAACTGGCGAATGATTTTGCCCGTACCCGTCACAGCTAAACCATCTTTATAATTCAGCGAGGAATAGGCAACCTCAACTAAGACTTCCCCTTCTGGTAAATCAGCTTCTGTGATCTGTGAAACTTGAGCAAACGTGCGTTTATCTTCTTGCGTCAGTAGTAAGGCATCAAACATAAATTGCTCTCCGAAGGCCATGAAAATCGTATTAAACGATATTCAAAAAGTTACCATAAAAGGCATAGGCGCTATTAACAAGCAGACTTATGGCTAATAGTAAACGCTGAGATCTAAACAGATTAAAGAGAATGACCCAGAGTGATCGAGCGCAAAAGATGGCAAGATCTAGCGTCTTTATTGCTTTAAACTCGCCTGCTGTAAAGCGCCACTTTGACCCCAGTAACGGGCAAACTCAGTCAAGGTCATTCCGGCATTATTCGTTAGGTTCGCATTGCATTCTTTCGCGTATAGCCGCTTTACAATATTGAATTCGGCCTTAATCACAGCGCCCATCATTGCCGTATTACCACGCTTATCTTGCAAACAAGCATCAGCACCATGCTCAAGCAATAAATCCGTTGCAGCCTCTTGGCCGTTATAAGCCGCCACCATTAGCGCGGTATAGGTTTGACTATTTCTCTGGTCAATAGGGAAGCCCGCATCGAGAAAATGCTCAAGCACTGTGATATCGCCGGTACGCGCTGCAGCAAAAAAGTAGTCCACCAGCAATTGTACTTGTGCGGTATCGGGCTCGTCCGCTTGGCTGACAGTTGCGGATGCCTGAGCCGAACCTGCGCCCATCACCACCGACATACTCAGTGCCGCAATCATCAATAATAAGATAGCAATAGTGTGTTTCATCAATAACTCCCGCGCAGCAAAAATAGAGATTTAAACAATAAGAGGTGACGAAATGCCCGCAAGACGCCCTCTTAAACTGGGCAGAAAAGAGCTTGATTACGCCTTGCGGGACTTACTGGGTTTGAGCGGTTTAACGCGAATCTGCACCAAATCGCTCTAAAATGATGAGTTAAATTGCACGCTGTTTAACGTCGGCCAAATCACCTTTTACGGCCTTGGTTAAGCGCTCACCAAACTCTGGGTCTGCACGATAAAAGTGACTGAGCATCTGATGCTTCACATTGGTATCGTTCACTTTGCCTAAGTCACCGGCCAAGTTAGTGATCAGATCTGCTCTATCTTGCTTGCTCAAGCTGCGATAAAAGACGCCCGCTTGGCTAAAGTTATCCTGCTTGCTAATAGCCGTTTGTTGCACAGTCCCCGTCAGCGCAGTTGATACCGCACGATAACGATTATCTTCGGCCAAGGCTAAATGTACGCTCGGTTGATAGTTCACATCGGACTGGGTATGCCCCATATTGCCCGCACCTTCTTGGTTGTGGTTTGCCACCGCCACTAAGGGTTTATTAATCGGCAATTGCGACAAATTCGCGCCGAGTCGATACAGCTGAGTATCGGCGTAGGAGAACATACGGCCTTGCAGTAATCTGTCTTCCGAAGGCTCAATCCCAGGGATCAAATTCGATGGCGCAAATGCCGCTTGCTCAGTCTCTTGGAAGAAGTTTGCAGGCATGCGGTTCAGCGTCATAGTGCCCACTTTTTGTTCTGGCACATCTAGCCACACCTTAGTGGCGTCTAGTGGGTTGTAATCAAACTTATTAAGCTCAGTCGGGTCGAGTAATTGAACGTAAAGATCCCACTTAGGATAGTTACCCTTGTTGATCTCACTATAAAGATCATCGGTTAAATGGTTAAAGTTTTGCCCTTGGACTTTAACCACTTCATCGGGACGTAAGCCTTTAACACCTTGCAGACTCTTCCAGTTAAATTTCACGTATTTAACTTGGTTATCTCGATTCACAAATTTGTACGCATGCACACCGAAACCGTCCATTTCACGATAACTGGCAGGTACACCTAAGTTACTGTAAACCTGAGTCAACATATGGGTTGAACCCGCTTCGTGACTGAAAAAATCGAAGAAACGATTCGGATCTTGCATATTGGTCACTGGCGATGGTTTGAGTGAATGCACCATGTCAGGAAACTTGATCGCATCGCGAATGAAGAATACGGGTAAGTTATTACCCACTAAGTCCCAGTTACCTTGGTCCGAATAAAATTTGGTCGCAAACCCTCGGGGATCACGCAGCGTTTCTGGCGAACCTTTCGAGTGGATCACGGTAGAAAAGCGCACAAATACGGGCGTCACTTTACCTTTTTGTGCAAAGGGTGCCGCTTGGGTTAGGTTGCTAAAATCGCCACTCGATACAAACTCACCATGCACACCTGTACCTCTGGCGTGGACGACACGCTCAGGAATACGTTCACGGGCAAAGCGTTGTAGCTTCTGGATAAGCTGCACATCTTGCAATAACACGCTGCCATTACTGCCCGCTGTGGTCGAGTTTTGGTTATCACCCACAGGTGCACCATTGTCACGTGTCAGGGTATTTGTTGGTAAAGTTTGAGCCTGTACATTCAATGTCAGACCCATAGAAATAATTAAAAGGCTTTTAGTAAGATGCATAACAGTTCCTCTTCTATGCATAACGCCAAGCTCTTTTCTGCCTGCCCGCAGTATAGTTCTGAATTTGTAATTAGAATAAGCGATCTTTATCGATTACATGAATCAATAAAACCTATTAGACATAAATTGGCAACAACAAAAAGTCAGATTGTCAGATACTGAAGCTAGAGATTGTGGACTAAAACCTCTCGGTTTTAGTCTATTGCGAAGTGGATAAACGTGGGGTGATTAAGAGATATTTAGCGATAGATTGAGCTTCGTAACAAGAGCCGTAAGCGAGCATTAATCCTTAAGCCCCATCTGTTTTAATCGCCGGTACAAGGCATTACGGCTGATCCCTAAACGCTTAGCGCATTGGCTCACATTGCCATTACAGGCTTGGTATGCCTGCAGCACATTGCTATAAATCGCCTCATTTAGGGAATCCGATTGAACCTTTGTAACATTCGGCTCCACAGCGAACTTACCACTTTGCAGGGGTGATGCAGAACGTTGACGGCTTACCTCTTTAAATTCATCACATAAGGGTGCAGCTTGTAACAGGTCTCCTTTTAACGGCTCGCATGTGAGTTTGTCCGCCAGATAATCGGGTAAATGTTGCCAAGTTAAGGTGTCATCACCTTCAGCCATTAAACACGCGACTTGCATAAGATTATCGAGCTCACGCAAATTGCCGGGCCAGTCGTGTTGCATCAGCAACCCTAACAACTCAGGGCAGATCTCCTGCGGCGCAATGCGATGTTTACGATGCAATTTATGGATAATACGCTCAATATCCTGCCGCTCGCGTAGCGCAGGTAAGCGCACTTGTAGACCATTCAATCGATAGAATAAATCCTGCCGAAACAGACCCTGCGCCACTTGTTGCTCCAAATCCATATGGGTCGCGGCAATGATTTGAATATCAACTTTAAAACTTTGATTACTGCCAACCGGCACCACTTCGCGCTCTTGCAATACCCTAAGTAAACGACTCTGGGCCACCAGCGGCATTTCGCCAATTTCATCTAAAAACAAAAAGCCGCCGTGGGCTTGGCGAATTTTGCCGATAAATCCCGTACGGTTCGCCCCAGTAAAAGCGCCCGCCTGATAACCAAAGAGTTCAGACTCGACTAACTCGGCAGGTAATGCCGCGCAGTTCACCGCCACTAAATGCTCGGTGCGACGCGCGCTCTGGGCGTGGAGCTTTTTAACAAACTGCTCTTTACCTACGCCAGTTTCACCAAGCACTAACAGCGGAATTTGTTTGGTGATCACCTTATTGGCATGTTGCCATGCGCGCTCAAGTTGAGGATCGCGAAACCGCACGCCCAGTTGATTAAGCGATTTATTGCTAGTCGCTACCCGACTCTTGATGCTGGGAATATTTAAGGGCTGAGTCTGTAGATGCAAGTCTAAATGCTGATTAAAGCCACCCGCACGGCTCCAATTATCGCCTAAGTACTGCTCGACGGCATCGCCAACCTTGGCATGGCTAAGCAATTGTTTCGCCATGGGATTGCACCCCACAATGCGACCATCACTATCGGCAATCACTATGCCCTGCCAACCCGAATTCAGCAGGTTTGGCTGCGCCGCTAAATCGATTCGATAACGGCTATCGGGCAAGTGACACAAGAGTGCGGTCTCGACCTGCTGCGCCAAGCTCGACACTAACATCAGCGTCTGCTGTGTGTGTCTTTGCTGCTCGCTGGTGATATCTATCACCCCGAGCATCTCACCTTGGGGGGAAAATATTGGGCAGGCGGTGCAACTCATAAAACGATTCTGGCGAATAAAATGCTGCTCACCCACCACAGATACGGCTTGTTTGGCGGTGAGTGCCGTCCCTATTGCATTGGTGCCTTTGTGCTGCTCGAGCCAATTCACCCCGATATCCAAAGCCACGTCCGCCAGTTTTGTGGAGTAACGGCTCACGCCCCAGTGCCTAAGCACATAACCATCGGCATCGGAGAGCAAAAGTCGGCTATTAGAATGCGCCATCAACTGATTGAATAAAGGCAAAGCATGGGATTGCACTAATGCAATGAGCATTTGATATTGCTCATGTTTCTGCTTTAGTTCGCTGGCGTCGAGCCTAAGCTCTTGGGGTAACTGAAATTCTGACAAGCCAGCGCCAATGCTGCGCTGCCACGAATCGGCCAACCACGCCTGTGTCGATGGTAAATGCGGTTTAACTGCCATAGCCGTGCTCCCCCGAGCTGTGTTCCGTTTCGGCACAGTTGCAGTGTGCCATTCGATGACAAAGTGACCACAGGACACACCTCTCTCCCTGAGTGCCCACACCGTTTCAAATCTGCAAAATTAGCTTTTCATCATACTGTTAGCGCAACAAGTGTACAACTCTTGCCAGTTTGGCACTCTCCTTGCGATGCACCCTTAGTATGCAGGCCTTAGGTGTTGCATAAGAGAACACTAAGCCAATCAATATGATTGGCTTAAAGCAAAACGAAAAATATATAAAAAGGCATCCATTAGAGATGCATCAACAAGACTCCCTTGCTGAAGCTCAGAGCGTAAAAAGCGCCAACGCCCAGCATGCCATCCACAAGAAGGAATGATTCTATGATTTATGCTCAACCCGGAACCGCAGGCGCAATCGTTAACTTCAAAGAAAAATACGCCAACTTCATCGGCGGTAAATGGGTCGCCCCAGTCAATGGCAAATACTTCGACAATCGCTCACCCGTTAATGGCCAAAACTTTTGCCAAATCCCGCGATCCGATGCACAAGATATTGAATTAGCTTTAGATGCCGCCCACGCAGCCAAAGAAGCATGGGGCAAAACTTCAGTCACCGAACGCTCAAACCTGTTACTGCGCATTGCCGATCGAGTCGAACAAAATCTCGAATATTTAGCCGTCGCCGAAACCTGGGAAAACGGTAAAGCGGTGCGTGAAACCTTAAACGCCGACTTGCCCTTATTTGTCGATCACTTCCGCTACTTTGCCGGTTGCATCCGCGCACAGGAAGGCAGCGCCGCCGATATCGACGGCAACACAGTCAGCTATCACTTCCCAGAACCTTTGGGAGTAGTCGGCCAGATCATTCCTTGGAACTTCCCGCTCTTGATGGCGGCATGGAAAATCGCTCCTGCGCTGGCGGCGGGTAACTGTGTGGTACTCAAGCCTGCGGAGCAAACACCAGTATCGATTCTGGTATTACTCGAGCTGATTGAAGACCTATTACCCGCGGGCATTCTTAACGTAGTCAACGGCTTTGGCGCGGAGGCGGGACAAGCTCTGGCCACCAGCAAACGCATTGCTAAGCTTGCGTTTACGGGCTCTACAGAAATTGGTTATCACATTTTAAAATGCGCCGCCGAATCCTTAATCCCATCAACTGTTGAGCTTGGCGGTAAGTCGCCGAACGTATTTTTTGCCGATGTAATGGACCATGAAGACGAATATTTAAATAAAGCCGTCGAAGGTATGTTGCTGGCCTTCTTTAACCAAGGTGAAGTCTGTACTTGCCCGTCACGGGTGCTAGTCCAAGAGTCGATTTTCGATCGCTTCATCGAAAAAGTGCTCGCCCGCGCCCAAACCATTAAGCAAGGCGATCCATTAGATACCGACACTCAAGTGGGTGCTCAAGCCTCCAAAGAACAGTTCGATAAGATCTTAAGTTACTTAGCCATAGGTAAGGCTGAAGGTGCAGAAGTGCTACTGGGCGGCACACTTTGCCAACTCGATGGCGGCCAAAGCGAAGGCTACTACATCAGCCCAACCATTATGAAAGGCCACAATAAGATGCGTATCTTCCAAGAGGAGATCTTCGGCCCTGTGATTTCGGTCACCACTTTCAAAGATGAAGCCGAAGCCTTAGCGATCGCTAACGATACTGAGTACGGCTTAGGCGCTGGTGTGTGGACACGGGACATGAACACGGCTCAACGTATGGGACGTGGCATTCAAGCGGGCCGCGTTTGGATTAACTGTTACCATGCCTATCCTGCCCATGCCGCCTTTGGTGGTTACAAAAAATCCGGCATCGGCCGCGAAACCCATAAGATGATACTCAACCACTATCAAAATACTAAGAATCTCTTGGTGAGTTACGATGTGAATCCTTTAGGTTTCTTCTAAGGTTTTTGGGGCTCAAACAAGCTGATGTGAGGAAGCTTTTATTTAGGTTTTTAAACGTCTTTGCAAGCAGGCTTATAAAACTTTCCGCATGAGTAATAGATATAAATGATGAACATGAAAGGGCGAATAGCCCTTTCTTTTTTAACTCAATTTAATTCAAACCTCACTCAGTTTATATTATCAATCCGCGCTAAACGCTGAGCCAATTCGGCCATAGCGGCGGCCGTTTGCGGATCGCTTTGGGGATCAACAACTTCAATCAGCTTAAGTTTCGGCCGCGCCGTTAACCAAGAGCTGCCCGCAGTAATGACTAAATCCAGCACAAACTGACCGTAATAGTGCAGTCGCAAGCGGTTATCGGCTATGGGCCAGTGTGAGTGCAGTAAAAATGAATCATACATTTGCGCCAAAGATGTCGTCGCAATGAGCTTAAACGCTTCATCAAGCAGGCTAAACTCGGTTGATTCTTCGAAGGGACAATCAAAAGAAGTGATGACCAGATACCCCGAGGTTTTATTGGGTAAAACGCAGCGATATTGGCCTTCAATCACTCGGCCAGTAATAAAGGTATGAGTATGTTGGCCATTGAAATACAAAGGCATTTTTAGTGGATTAAGCTCAAGTCCATCAGTACGTACTGTTAGCAGTGAAAACGCCGTTATCGGCTGCATCCTTTACCCCACTTATCTCACCTATCCGCGAAAACACTCGTCGCGTGGCTCTTGCGGATTCAAATCACTAGGGCTGGCGGCTTTTCCAATAACAGCCCAATAAGATCAAGTAACCGACAAAATATGCCACGAGATCGAGTGGATCAAAATGGCTACCTATCACTATCCGCGCCAAGCGATTTCCGCCCAAGCCTAGCTTGTCGACTAAACCCCAATACTGGCCAAACTCGATAGCAAAGGCAAACAGCAATACCGCAAACGCCAGCCAAGGAGTTTGAAATAAGCGCAGAATGTGCTCGCCTGTGCTTTTTGATGTGCGGCTTGCGATGGGAATAGCTACGGCTTTTTCTACCGGGCTGACGACAGGAACGACAGCCCGCACCATGCAAAACAGCAAGATCACCACCAATACATCGCCCACAAAACCACGAATAAAACCCGCAGGCGCATATAAAGCGATTAAGACTTCAGTCAAAAATAATAAAACGGCATAAATAAAAAAGGATTTACGACTCGGATTGCGGCTGATGAAAGCGCGAATAACGGCGGTAGACATAGATACGTTAGTCCCTAACTTCACTCGGTTGAGGTGGCAGAATCTACCGTAATACCAAGAGGTTAACAAGCGAGTTTTCGTTGGCATTTAAGACTCGTCACCCAGGCAAGCGCGTCACTCAACCCCATCAACTCAATGAATGTTCGCGCCTCAAAATTTAAGCGAGGTTTAAGTTTGGGTTAAGTAGCCTACACCTAAACCAACTTAGGAGCGTCACACCATGTCATCAAACACACTGCAAACCATCAAAGTCTGGGACCTGTTGATCCGCATATTCCATTGGTCTCTCGTCAGCTTTTTCACCTTAGCCTACCTCACTGAAGGCGAAGACGAGTGGATGACCATCCACAGTTACGCAGGTTATAGCATCTTAATTTTACTGGTGTTTCGCCTGCTGTGGGGCGTGATTGGTACCCACAATGCGCGCTTTAGCAACTTTATCACTCGCCCTAAAGAAGTGCTGGTGTACCTCAAAGGGCTCATCACAGGCAAAGCCAAAGACTACATAGGCCATAACCCCGCTGGAGCAATGATGATAGTGGCCTTGATTGCTAGCATCGCCATCACGGGATTCTCAGGCATGGCTCTGTACGCCACCGACGGACACGGCCCATTAGCCACAAGCTTTTTCGCCACTTGGCCCGAAGGCGCCATAAAAGAAGTCCATGAATTCTTTGCCAACTTCACAGTGTTCCTTGTGGTCATCCATGTTGGCGGCGTCATCGTCAGCAGCCTGCTACACAAAGAAAACTTAGTCAGAGCCATGGTCACGGGCAAGAAACAACGCCCTGTGGAACAAGAAGATTAATACGTTAACCATTTTGCTTAGCAACAAGACATCCAGCCAAAAGGAATGCCCTATGAACAGATTAACCAGACACACGAATAAAAGTCGCCTTGCTATCGTCGCGATTTTCACCTTGCTGCTGAGCAGCCTTAGCGTTAGCGCCGCTAACAGTAAAGTGCAAAGCCTGCCACTTAGCGCCGAGCGCATTGGCACGCAGCTGCAAAGCTATCAAGCACAAGGCGCAGGACCCTTTACCGCCGCCGCAGGACAAAAGCTTTGGCTACAGGACATGGACGGTCGTAGCTGCGCCAGTTGCCATACCGCCAAAGTCACCGACATGGGGATGCACCAAAACACCCGTAAACCCATTGACCCAATGGCGCCGTCGATTACCGCAGATCGGTTAACAGACTCAGCCAAAATCGAGAAATGGTTTACCCGTAACTGTAACTGGACCTTTAAACGCGACTGCACGCCACAGGAAAAAGGCGATGCCTTACTCTGGTTAAGCCTGCAATAACCGCCAAATTTCGACCTTATAACTCATTCAATAAGATCAATTAATTTCAATACCTTCCACAGAAGGTAACGGCACAAAAAGGAAGATGTCATGACTAAACAAGCACACCCTATTAGCTGGTTCTTAGGTTCATCACTCACAGCTGCGGCATTAGCCATTGGCGTTATCGGTGTCAGCCTAACCTTAACCGGCACAGGCTATGCGGACGATGGCCGCGGGCTCAGCCGCGCCATTCCACAAAATGCGGAATATACGGCAGAATGTGGCAGCTGCCACATGGCTTACCCCGCGAACTTGCTCCCCGCCGACAAGTGGCGCGCCATTACCGCAAATCTTGAGAATCACTTTGGTGACAACGCCAGCCTAGATCCTCAAGTCACTGCTAGAATTGAGGAATATCTGGTTCAACATGCGGCGCAAAATGGTAAGGTGATGAAAAACAGCACGCCACTACTTGCAGGCGCTGGGCCGCAGAAGATCACAGAACAGGCATTTTTTATTCGCAAACACGATGAGATCCCAAGACGTATGGTGCAAGATAACCCCAAAGTCGGCTCATTCAGTCAATGCAGCAATTGTCACAACCTCGCAGAGAAGGGCATATTCGATGAAGATACCGTTAATATTCCTGGCTTTGGCCGTTGGGATGATTAGCAGCCCCAGCTGCAATGCCCACGACGATGATCTTTCAAACAAGGTGGTAGAGTGGGTTAAGGAGGGCAAGGTTTTGCCCTTCGACACCATAATGCAACGCTATGAATCACGGCTAAAGGGACGGTTGCTCGATCTCGAAGTCGAGCAAAAACATGGCAGGATCATCTACGAGCTCGAAATCCTCCGTGACGATGGCATAGTGTATGAAATCAAGATTGACGCCAAAACTGGCGAGTGGCTAAAGGAAAAGGTCGACTGATGCGTTTGCTATTGATTGAAGATGATACCGATCTGGTCGCGCGCCTCATTCCCGCCCTTAACAAGGCGGGTTATACCGTCGAGCACACCGATAACGGTATTGATGGCGCCTTTTTAGGCGAAGAAGAAAACTTCGAAGCCGTGATCCTCGATCTCGGTTTACCCGGCAAACCCGGTCTACAAGTCCTCGGACAATGGCGACAAAAAGGCTTAGCCATGCCAGTGCTGATCCTCACCGCTCGCGATGCGTGGCACGAGCGGGTCGATGGCCTCAAGGCGGGTGCCGATGATTACCTTGGCAAGCCTTTTCATATTGAAGAACTACTCGCAAGGCTCGAAGTGTTGATCCGCCGCCACTTTGGCCGCGCCGACAATGTGTTGCAACATGCGGGCGTTTCCCTCGATGTCGACAAACAAGCCGTCACCAATGTCGACGGTGAAGTGATAGAGCTGACTAAGATTGAATATCGCCTACTGCATTATTTAATGGTCAATCCCAGTAAAATCGTCTCTAAGTCAGAGCTCAGTGAACGCATTTACGAAGAAGATCAAATCAAAGACAGCAATGTCATCGAAGTGTACGTCAACCGCCTGCGTCAGCGCTTAGGCAAGGATTATATCGAAACCCGTCGCGGCCAAGGTTATCGACTCAAGGAGTAAAAGGCGTGTATTCACTCAAGGGTTATCTGACGCGCAATCTGCTGATCACGCTCACCTTTGCCATGGTGCTGTTACTGTATTTTCTGTACCAAGGTATACAAATATTAACCCAAGACTTTGTTGCCTCGCGATTGCAACACGATGCCGACAGCCTGATCTCCGCCCTGAATAACAATCCCGACGGCACCTGGGCGCTCACCACCAACCGCTTGCCCAATGTGTACCACAGGGTTAATTCTGGGCATTATTTTGCGATTCTAATCGGCGAGCAAACCCTGCGCTCACGCTCCCTATTCGACCATAACGTGAACATGCCAAAGCTGGCCGCGGGTGAGCACCAGCAAGCCACTGAGTTTGTCGGCAAAGAACATTGGCTGATGTTCAGTCAGGGCGTAATCAAAGATGATCAGTTAGTTACCCTGTGGGTAACAGAAGACATCAGCGAGCTCGAACAGACCCAAGTGCAATTTTTAGCCTTTGCCAGTGCGGCGGTGTTGCTCACGATTGTTATTCTATTAATGGCGCAGTATCAGCTACTTAAACGCGGCTTTAAACCCTTAGAGCAGATGCCAGAAGCCATACGGCAGATGCGCACCCAAGGGCAAGAAATCAATTCAGACCAAATGCCGAGCGAAATCATCCCGCTGATTGAGGAGATAGATCGTTTAGTCAATCAATTGGGCCAACGAGTACAACGCTCCCGTAATGCCTTGGGTAACTTAGCCCACGAAATGAAACGTCCGTTACAAGGACTGCAGTCCTACCTAGAAAGCCTTCCACCAGAACAGAGGAGTGTGGGCAGCAAGGTGCTCGCAAACCTGCACCACATCATTGAGAGAGAGCTTAAGCGCACTAAGATAGTCGGCCTGTCTACTCCAGGGCGTTATACCGTGCTCGATGACGATCTCGCGCCGCTGATTCAAGTGATGCAGCGCATCTACCCAGACCGCATTATTCATAGTCATTACGCGAGTGGCTTAGTGATGCCATTTGACCGCGATGACTTACTCGAACTCTTAGGCAATTTACTGGATAACGCCTGCAAACATAGCCGCAAGAACATTGAGATCCGTATAGTGCATCAAACGGCTCCCACCGCAGGTTATGGGATCTTAGTCAGCGATGATGGCGAAGGCGTCTCCGATGCCGCACTGTCGATTATCATCGAGCGCGGCATTCGACTAGATGAAAGCATCCAAGGTCATGGCTTAGGATTATCAATCTGTAAAGATATCGTCGACAGTTATCAGGGCGAACTTAGCTTTAGCCACGCGAAACAAGGTGGACTCGAAGCCAGCGTATTTCTGCCGATCCCAAGTTAAGCGGTATACTCAGCCAAACCATGCTCAATTAAGCCTGCCGCCACATCATGTAGACAAGCCAGCAGAATCGAGTATTCGTGCCACTATGTCGCACCATTAAGCCCTTTGCATAACACAAGCCCAGAGATTTATATGAAAGTTATCGACCTAAAATCGGCCCCGCAGCACATTCCACAGCTGGCACAATGGCATCATCAAGAATGGGCACATTTAAGTTCCGCGGACGCCACAGTCACCACACTCATTGAGCAGATGAGCGAGTACCTCACCGACGCCGCCATTCCTAAGATGTTTATCTGTGAAGACGCTAACCAAGTCATGGGCTCCTCCTCATTAACCGCAGCAGATATGGATACCCGGACCGACCTAAGCCCTTGGCTGGCTAATGTGTATGTTAATCCACACTATCGAAATAAAGGCTTAGGGAAAATATTAGTCAATGCCGTCGTTGATTATGCCAAAGCACTCGGATTACAAAATATCTATTTGTTTACCGCAGACAAAGCAGACTTTTATCAAACGCTTGGTTGGTCAAAGATTTCACGGGAAGATTATATGGGCGAGATGGTCACGATAATGGAATATGAATTTAAGAAGTGAATGTTTAAGGAGAGTGAGCAAGCTCCACGACGGGCGCCGTGAAGCTGTACATGCTGGCTAAATATCTAGATGTGATATCCAATACTTAGCGACAAGCCAAAGGCTTTAGTCAATTTCTATATCCACGCCGAAACGATTGGATAGTTGGCGTTGCTCGTGCAGAATTTCAATTCGGCGGCGAGTGTCTTGGGTCAACTTGTCTTTGAGGCGCAAACCACTAGTAATGGCGGCTTTTTTTGCTTTCTTGCTCTTAGTTGTCGTTGCATCCGTTGGACTCTCGACGGCTTGAGATTCGATAGACATAGCTAACTCCTTTAATTAGAACCTTAAATAGGCTCTTCCAGTAAATCCCTGCTCAAAACGAACAAACAGGTCATCTTTATAATGAGTCAATTCGCCATTCACTATTTAAGTAATAGATAATTTGGCGACTCATAAACTTACGGCTCATATCATTTA
Organism: Shewanella sp. SR1; assembly: GCF_020447145.1. Taxonomy (NCBI): domain Bacteria; kingdom Pseudomonadati; phylum Pseudomonadota; class Gammaproteobacteria; order Alteromonadales; family Shewanellaceae; genus Shewanella; species Shewanella sp. SR1. The sequence continues at coordinate 179,516 of NZ_JAJAEF010000010.1, forward strand.
CCTAAGCCAACAAAATTAAATCACATGCTAACAGGATAAAAATAATCGAGACGTAAGGTCGAAATGAAAAACTGAGTATTGATTGACTTCATCGGCGTAACAGAACCCTAACGAGCCCTAAATTTCCAGCGACAAAGCGGCATAACATAGGTAGAGAAAGAACAGGTGGTAATGCAGAAAGGTTGGTAAGCTCAAGCGGCAAAGCGCTGCTGCGCAACAATTAGGCTGCGCAACAGTACTACATCTAGCCTAGATTTACGACTTATATGGCATAGCGCCAAGGTAATCTTTCTTGCCAATTTCAACACCGTTGTGGCGCAAAATCGCGTAGGCTGTTGTTACATGGAAGTAAATGTTCGGAATCGCATGCTCAATAGCAAACTCATAACCCGTCAGATATTTTCCTTCCCAACGCGGTTGTGAGACATGGATCGTGGCCGCATTAGCAAAATCATCCGCTTTGAACGTCGCTAAGTAATCTAATACTGAGCTAATACGCGCTTGCAAATCAGCTAAAGTCGTTTCGCTATCATCGTGCTTTGGCACTGTATCTAAGTTATCGGTCAAACGTGCCACGCCAATTTTGGCAGTATCACAGGCAATTTGAACTTGGCGAATAAGGTTAAATTGATCCGGCGCTAAACGTGAGTTTAATAGCACCGCCATATCGACTTTCTTGAGGTTTGCGAAGCATTCGCCCTTTTCAAGAATAACGCTTAAATTTTTCAGCATCTTGCTAAATTGTACAACCGTTAAATCATAAAGCATGGCATTGACCTCAGTGATGGACGCTACAAAACTGCAGCACTTAAGACTATCTTGGGGCAAATAACTCAATTTCAATCATTCTTGGAATTTAAGTATTTGCTTAACAATAAACACACCTAAATAAGCCCTATTAAGCAGCTAAAAATGACAAGAAACAGGTGGAACCTTGTGAGGAAAAGCATTTATTAAGCGAAAGAGGTTAATATTCAATCAGAGAAACAGTAGTAGACGGTACAAAATTTGGACAATTGAACGAATAACAGCTTGAGATATCACCAATAATGTTAATTTTTCCACAACGAAAAAAGCCTCTACATTGCTGTAGAGGCTTTCATCTTTATGATGGCGGGTGAAATATCGCGCAGCGATGAGCTCATGAACGAGAGGCATTGATGCCAAGCAGGGATGCTGTTGGACGGGACGGCCGCGACGATTGAAATAGATAAATTCCAGGTACGAAAAAGCCCTAACATTGCTGTTAGGGCTTATCGAAATGTTGGCGGAGCGGACGGGACTCGAACCCGCGACCCCCGGCGTGACAGGCCGGTATTCTAACCAACTGAACTACCGCTCCTTTAGTCTAACGTTTGCACGTTAACCTAAATTAGGCGCTTGGCGATGACCTACTCTCACATGGGGAGACCCCACACTACCATCGGCGCGTTTGCGTTTCACTTCTGAGTTCGGGATGGGATCAGGTGGTTCCACAAGGCTATTGTCA